>JANQIR010000161.1 GCA_028282065.1 Aestuariivirgaceae bacterium | reverse complement strand
CGCCGGCGCTATGGCGCTGGCAGGTTGCCCGTCAGGTCGTTATCCGTCGATTTTGACATACTCGAAGTCACCCGGCTTGTTGTCGATCCCGACCTTGGGTGGAGCGATCCAGCCGGCATATCTGCCGGGTTCGACCTCTGACACCATGAGCGAATCGATGAAATCTCCGTCCGCCTTGTTCGGCAACCACTGGTCGCACTGGGCCTGCCATTCATCGTCGCTGAGTACCTTGCCGTCTGGTGAGGCGTTGATGGAGGCAAATTCACCGATCTGGCGGTGGAAGGCGACATGCGGGAGCGTGATCTCGAAGTCGATATCGGCTTTCTTGATCGTGTTGTTCCACAGCTTGATGCCCTTGGCGCAATCGTCGACATAGTCGTCGCGCAGCCGCATATTCAGCGCCGACAGGGCAGGCTCGTCCACCCGCTTGATCTGGCCGTCAATAAGTCTCAGTGCGGGGTAAGTGGCGTCGACCAGCTTGTGATCATCGTCAATCTTGTTCTCCTTGTACCGCCCCTTGATGCCGGCGTTGAAGGCATTGGCGGCGTTTGTGGAGATCTCCGAGCCGAACAGGTCGAGCGACAGGGTGAAGTGCAGGTTGCACTTCTTCTGGATGGTCGGCAGATCGATCACGCCGAGTGCGCGAATACGATCAACATCGTAGGGATCGTCAATTCCCGCTTCGTTCATGACGTCACATGTGCGCTGGATCGCGCGGGCGACACCGGTTGCACCGACGAACATGTGATGGGCTTCCTCAGTCAGCATGAACCGGCAGGTGCGTGACAGCGGATCGAAACCCGACTGAGCAAGTGCTTCGAGCTGCATCTTGCCGTCGCGATCTGTAAAGGTCGTGAACATGAAGAAGGACAGCCAGTCGGGTGTCGCCTCATTGAAGGCGCCCAGCATGCGCGGGTGATCGGCGTGACCGGATTGCCGGCGCAAAAGCTCCTCGGCTTCCTCGCGGCCGTCCCGCCCGAAATACTTTTGCAGCAGATACACCATGGCCCACAGGTGCCGGCCTTCCTCTACGTTGACCTGGAACAGGTTGCGCATGTCGTACAGCGATGGCGCGGTGTGACCGAGATGGCGCTGCTGTTCGACGGAGGCCGGTTCCGTGTCGCCCTGAATGACGATCAGGCGGCGCAGCATGGCGCGGTATTCACCGGGCACGTCCTGCCAGGCGGGCTCCCCGGCATGTTCTCCGCAAGGCACGCGGCGGTCTTCTTCTTGCGGTGCAAGCAGGATGCCCCACTTGTACTCGGGCATGCGAACGTAGCCGAACTTGGCCCAGCCATCGAGATCGACGCTGACGGCGGTGCGCAGATAGACCAGCGATTCCTGGAAGCCTTCCGGCCCCATGCTGTGCCACCAGTTGAGATAGCCCGGATGCCACTTTTCGAGGGCCTTCAGAACGCGCCGGTCGTCGCCGAGGCCGATATTGTTGGGGATGGATGTACCGTAGTCGACATTGATGGTTCCTGCCATGAGATCGGTTCTCCCTGTCGTTGAAAGTTCGCCGGAAGATCAGACGCGTTCGGTCTTGAACGCCGGTCTCAATCCGGTGCCATATCTTTTCAAGGCGCCGTCATCACCTGCCGCGTTCGGACGCTGAAAGATCCAATTCTGCCAGGCGGTCAGACGGCCGAATATCTTCGTTTCCATTGTTTCCGGTCCGGCGAAGCGCAAGTTGGCTTCCATACCGGTGAGGCCATCGGGTGAGAAACTGGCGCGCTCCTCCAGAAAGATCCGTACTTCGTCTTCCCAGTCGATGTCGTCAAAGGCGAAGGTTACAAGGCCCATTTCATCTGCGCGTTCGGCATCAAGCTCTTCTCCCTGTGCCGCCTTTGCCACCGTGAGGGTTTCGGGTTCGCCAAGAAACCGGGTGTCTAGCCGAGACAAGCCGTTGCTCATCGGGTAGGTGCCGAAGTTCAGCTCGTTGAGAGTGAGTGAGGCTTCGGGGCGGTTGTCACCTTCGAACTGCCCGATCAGCATGTAGGATCGGTCGCACGCGAAAGTGATCTCCGCGAGCGTGCCTGCGAAGCAGCTTCCCGGCTCAATGAGCGCCACAAGCGAGCGGGATGTCATATCGATGCGTTTCAACGTGCGTTTCCAGTAAAGCAGGACCTCGCGCACAAGCCAGTGACCGGCATTGGCCTGCAGGAAGGCATCGTGAGCGAGAACCGTTTCGGGGCTGCCGGCGGTCTTGAATTGAACGACGGCCATGTCCCGTTCGTTGAGACGCAGATGCAAGATTGCATCATCGAGCTCACGGGCAGCTGCGAGCGGCCAGAAGTCCGCCCCAAGCGCTTTGGCAGCCCTTGCGTCCGCAGGTGGGGCAGTGTCCGGACCGTTCAGGGTGAGTGTGGCAATGCGCTCGTTGCGGTCCAACTCGATGCTGACATGGCGGTATTGGACCGCATCATCGGTCTCCGTGCGCTCCAGCGGCGTCAGAGCGACGCCTTCTTCGTCGTCCGGGCGATCAGAGCGTGCCGCGTGCTCATGCGCTCTTTCACGCACCGTGTCGTCAAACTTCGAGTTGGAAACGATCTCGTCGACCAGACGCCAGTCCACCGCGCGTTTGCCCTTGATGCCTTCTTCGATCGTACAAAACACATCGGCCCGGTCGCGGCGAACCTTGCGTTTGTCCGTCACCCGCGTCAGTCCGCCTGTGCCCGGCAGGACCGCGAGCAGGGGCAGTTCCGGCAGCGCTACGGAGGATGTGCCGTCGTCTGTCAAAATGATGTAGTCGGCAGCGAGCGCCAGTTCATATCCGCCACCGGCGCATGATCCCGATACGGCTGCAATGTAGCTCTGGCCGGAGTAGTCGGTGGCATCCTCCATGGAATTGCGGGTCTCGTTGGTGAACTTGCAGAAGTTCACCTTATGGGCGTGTGTGGACCCGGCAAGCATGCGGATATTGGCACCGGCGCAAAACACTTTGTCCTTGCCGGACCGCATGACCACGGACTTGACGGCCGGGTGCTCGAACCGCAATCGCTGAATGGCATCGTAAAGTTCGATATCCACGCCAAGGTCGTAAGAATTGAGCTTTAGCTCGTAGCCCTCAAACAAACCGGCCGTCTCGTCAACGTCCATGATGAGTTCGGCGATTTGGCCGTTCACGACCAGTTTCCAGTGCCTGTAGCGGCTCGGATCCGTGCGAAAATCTATATGCATGCGTCGTTCCCCAACCCATACTATATGAATTATATTGCATCTATGTCGCTTAACGGTTTAGGTATGACCCAGAAAACAATCATCGTCCAGCATTATTATGCAGGTTTTGTCATGTTGGATCACACTGAGGAAGAGGTTGGGCGACGTTCCGCGGGCGAGTGTGCCGTTTTGCAGGGTGTTGGCGGGCGGGTTCGTCAGGTGCGCGCCGCACGCAAAATGAGCCGTAAGGCGCTGGCTGAAGCATCGGGTGTGTCGGAGCGCTATCTGGCGCAGGTGGAAGCCGGGAAGGGGAACATCTCGGTCGTATTGCTTGTGCGCATTGCCCAGGCTGCTGGTGTCGACGTGCGGGAACTGCTGGTGGATTCGGGTGTGGGCAGTGATGAGGCCAAGGGGCAATCCGCATTGCGGGTTGCGTTGATTGGCCTGCGCGGGGCGGGAAAATCAACTTTGGGCCGCGATCTGGCGCACAGGTTGGGCGTGCGATTTCTGGAACTCAATCAGGTCATTGAAGATCAAAGCGGATTGCGGGTGCCTGAAATTTTTAACTTGTACGGTGCGGAGGGCTACCGCCGGCTCGAACGCAAGGCACTGGAAGACGCCACAAGCTCCGGGCAGGACACGGTATTGGCTGTGGCAGGCGGTATCGTCGAGCACCCGGAAAGTTATGCGCATTTGCTGTCGAACTTTCGCACGGTTTGGCTGAGGGCGCATCCGGATGAGCATATGGCGCGGGTGCGCGGGCAAGGTGACCTGCGGCCAATGCAGGGACACGATCAGGCCCTCGATGCGCTGAAGTCCATTTTACAAAACCGTGAGGCGAAATATGCCGATGCGGAGATGCAGTTCGTCACATCGGGACTGGAGCCGGAGGTCGCCGGGCGCAGGCTGTATGCGCTTGTTCATGATGCCGGCTGGCTGGCGAGCGTTCGATAGCGCGGATCGCATCGGCGTGGGAAGAATTCCCGTGAATGGGTCCAGGCCGCAATTCCGGTCCTAGCGGGGTGGATTTGTCCGATAAAAGCGTCCCGGAGTATGCCTCTACTGCCGAACGGATATCTTATGTAATTGAAAGCGACTCTTGCCGATTGCATGGGCCGATACTGTCCGTGCACGGCGCTAACAGCCCGTACCGCGGCAGATTTCGAAGTAGTGCATCCAGAATTCATGCGTTAATTTTCGTGCCGAACCGGACAGATGCGGTTTTTGGGTAACGAAAAGTTAATGACAAGCAGCTGCGATTTGATGCGATTCGACTGGTGTGGTTAACCTATTGTAATTAAAACGTTTAAAGTTCTAACCTTGACAGGTGGGGGATTGTGCCAAGTGGAATATTCGTGATTTGTTCGCGGCTTCAAAGTGGTGGAGTGTTGCGCAAAAATCACGCCAACCAAGGGAAAGGGTGTCACTGTCAATCAGTGGTTGAACTATTCGGGTGATAGGTGGATGTTACATGGAAAGCTAAGCCTTTAAGGGCAGCGGGGATAAAACGGGGCGCTATGCAATATAGTGGCGACATGAAAAAAATCGTAAGGACGGCATTGGGATTGGGGTTGGCGACAGGCGTGGCGGTTGCCGCGCTTGGCGCGACAGCGACCAAATCCATGGCGCTTTCGCTTCGCGAAGCGATGGCCATAGCAGTGGACAGCAATCCGGAAATCGCCATCGCGATCGCACGCCGGGAAGCTATCGAGTTCGAGTTACGCCAGGGAAAAGGGCGCTACCTTCCCAGCATCGACCTGGAAAGTTCATTCGGGGTGGAGGTTCGCGACAACGCGACCACGCGCGCGAACGGAGATGAGGACCATGCATTCAATCGCCGCCAGGCGAGCGTGGTTGTGCGCCAGTTGCTCTTTGATGGTTTCGAGACATTGGGTGAGGTGCAATATCAGGCGGCCCGTGTCGACAGTTCATCTTGGCGGGTGTTTGAACGCTCGGAATTCATTGGCCTGGCGGTTGTCCGCCAGTATCTCGATATTCTCCGGCTGCGCCAGATCGTGCGCCTGAATCAGGACAACGTGCGTTATCACATCAGTCTGCTTGGCCGCATCGAGCAGGGCACTGGGGCAGGCTCGCTCAGTGTTGCCGACCGTCAGCAGGCTCAAGAACGCGTGTTCGCCGCCAGGGCCCGGGTTGAAGAGTCTATTGGTGAATTGCGTGCCGCGGAATCGACGTTTATCCGGCTTGTCGGCCGTTCGATTGGCAAGGCGAAACGCCCCCGCCGTGTGGCATCTTACATCCCGGGAAATCTCGACCAGTCGATCGGCGCAGCGCGCACCAATCATCCTTCGGTGCAGTTTGCCCAGGCCGATGTCACTGCGGCCTATGGCCTGGTTAAGAAGGCGGAGTCGCGGTTTTATCCCAAGGTCATACTGGAAGGGCGGGCATCGAAAGGTCACAGCCTCGGTGGACTGCGCGGCAGCGACGATGACGTGCAGGGCAATGTGGTCGTAAGCTGGAACCTGTTCCGTGGCGGTATCGACAAGGCGAACCGGGAAGAGCAGGTGCGCCGCGTTGATGAGGCTCGCATGTCGCTTCACAAAGTCTATCGTGAAGTTGAAGAAGGCGTGCGGCTTGCCTGGTTCCGCAGGTTGCAGGAATCGCGCAGGTTAAGGCAGCTCAGGCAACAGGAAACGGCTACCACCGCCTTGATCGGGTCATACACGGAGCAGTTCAGCATTGGCCAAAGGTCTCTGCTCGACCTTTTGGATACGCAGAACACCCGTGTGAACGCCCGGATTTCGGTGGTGACGGCCGAGGCGGCGGTCCGGTTTGCGGAATACCGTATGCTGGCTTCAATGGGTATCCTGCTGAAGGTCATGAACGTGACGCCGCAAAAGCAGTCCAAGGCATATGCGATAGAGCGGGAGAGAATTCCGCCGACACCGCCTGCAGAAAAGCTCAGGCGCGAGTCACCGAGCCGTGATGCGTTGGGGCCGCTTTATTAGGCGAACGTTTTCAATTCTGCTATACACTGTGCGGACGTGAGCTGGGGCAACGTTACGTCTCGGAGGACAGTGCCATCTCTGAACCACAGTTGGACACCGTGACCGAAGATATCGGCGGCGGGCAGGATTCTGTGTTTGCGCTGGAAGCGGCGGCGGCTACGGATCCATTGCTGGACTGTCTGTTGGCGCTGGCCGCCCATCACGACCGCAGCGTATCGGCGGACGTGGTGACCGCCGGACTTCCCCTGGTCGATGGCAAACTAACGCCGGCGTCCTTTGCAAGGGCGGCCGAGCGTGCCGGATTTGACAGCAAAATCGTCAAACGGCCGCTGTCCAGGCTCAATCCGGTGGCAATGCCGGTTATTTTGCTGCTCAAAGACGAAGACGCCTGTGTGGTGGTTGAGCTTCTACCCAGGCGCAGGGCTGCCGTACTCGATCCGGTGACCGGAAACGTGACCAGGATCAAGCTGCGCTCGCTCAATACAGTTTATACGGGCGTCGCCATTCTTTTGAAACCGACGTTGCGGCTCGGCTTGCGCGGGCCGGAATCAGGGCAACTCTACAGGGGGCACTGGTTCTGGGGTGCGGTGCGCAGGCTCTGGCCATCCTATCTGCAGGTCATTGTCGCCGCGGCGATCATCAACGTCCTGGCACTTGCCGCCCCGTTGTTCATCATGAACGTTTACGACAGGGTGCTGCCCAACAAGGCGCTGCCGACATTGTGGGTGCTTGCTGCGGGGATAGGATTGGCCATCGTCTTCGATTTCATTTTGAAGTCTTTGAGAGGCTGGCTGACGGACGCAGCGGGCCGGCGGGCCGATGTGCTTTTGTCCGGCCGGATCTACGAACACGTATTGGCGCTCAAGTTAAACCACCGGCCGGCGACGACTGGTGGCTTTGCCAGCCAGCTTCGGGAGTTCGATCAGGTCCGGGAGTTCTTCACATCCGGTACGCTGGCGACGATCACCGACGTGGCGTTCTTCGGGCTTTTCATATTCGTTATCTACCAGGTTGGCGGCCCGATCGCGTATGTACCGGCCACGGGTGCTGCGATTGTGTTCCTGGTCGGATTGATACTGCACATTCCGCTCAGGCGTGCGGCCAAGGAAACACAGTCGGAGACAGCCTACCGGCACTCTTTGCTCGTCGAGTCGGTCGGTGCATTGGAGACGATCAAGGCGATCAGGGCAGAAGGCTACCTGCAACGGATCTGGGAAAGGCTGGTCGGGCGCACGGCCCGTACGCTTGAAAAGACACGGCGTATTCAGTCAACCATTCTGCACCTGACCTCAACCGTTCAGCAGCTTGTCACGGTTAGTGTGATCATAGTCGGAGCCTACCTTTTCGATGCCGGCGACGTTTCCATGGGTGCCATTATCGCCTGTGTGATTCTGGCGGGCCGGGCGGTTGCGCCGTTCGGCCAGTTCGCGACGCTTGTGGCGCGATCACAGCAGTCCTTTGCCGCGCTCCGCACGCTTAATACCATTATGAATTTGCCCAGCGAACGGCCTGACGGGAAGGCATTTGTCGCGCAGCCGATCAACGATGGCAAAATCGAATTCAAGTCGGTTGTCTTCAGCTATCCCAATGCGCCCAATCCGGCGCTCAACGATATGTCTTTGACCATCGAACCAGGTGAACGTGTCGGCATTATTGGGAAGATCGGCTCCGGAAAGACGACAATCGGGCGGCTGTTGTGCGGTATGTACGATGCCCAGGACGGGGCTGTACTGATTGACGATATCGATATCCGGCAGTTCCACCCATACGAAGTTCGCCGCGAAATCGGAGTCGTGACGCAGGATGCCGATCTGTTCTACGGCACGGTGCGTGAGAACATTGTCATGGGCCACCCGGAGGCAAGCGATGAGGAACTCGTCGAGGCTTGCAGGCTGGCCGGTGTTGATGATTTCGTTATGAAGCACCCATCGGGCCTCGACATGCCGGTAGGTGAGCGCGGCGCGCTGTTGTCGGGCGGACAACGCCAAGCGGTGGCGCTCGCCCGGGTGTTCCTGCTCAAGCCGCGGGTCGTGTTCCTGGACGAGCCGTCCGGATCAATGGATCTGCAAAGTGAACGCATCCTGATCGGTCATCTTCAGGCGCTCGCAGACTCGGGGCAGACGCTCATCGTGTCAACGCATCGGCACAGCATGCTGGATCTGGTTGATCGTCTGGTGGTTCTTTCTAACGGCAAGGTGGCCGCAAACGGGCCGAAGCAGAAGGTCCTGGATGCCTTGCGCGCCAGCTCGGCCAAAGGGGGATCTAAAGCGGTGCCCAAGGTCATGCCGGTACGGCAGCAAAGCTCTATCTGAATGCAAAACGTTGCGGTGTTCTGACCGCAATGAAACCGGTGCGTTGTGAGTTTCTGCCGCCTCACAGCGTCCGGAGACGTGTGATCAGGATTCAATGAAGACAATGACGAAGGAGTTTTCCAGGTCGGAGCGGTCGGCCAGGGCAAAGCGCACGCGTTTCTGCATGGTCTTGTCGCCTATCGTAAAGCCCATCATTCCAGTGACCACCCGCTTGGGATTGTCAATCATGTATTGACGGATGCGATTGAACGGCTGACTGAATGTCATCCGTATCTCGATACCTTTGGCGGTCGTTTCCTGCGCAGTGCCGGCCTGGATGATGCCGGAGGTGAAGGCCGGATTGTAAGCCGCGATCTTGCGTTGAGGCGTAAGGACAACCACTGGCTCCGGGCAGGCGGTGATGATAGCGTTTACGTCAATGTTCCTTGACGTGATCTTCGACAGCACCATCTTTTCGCGGAGATATTGCAGGCAATAGCAACGCAGGAACGATGTGCGATTCACATCGTCCGGCAGGTTTGCCGTCAAACTATGCACGAGTTCGCTCACGCTGACATTATCAGCCTGCGCGATTTCCGAGAGTTCTTCCCAGTAGACGTCCTCTAGACGGACGGCCAGCCTTCGACCATCGCGTTGGAGAACCTTCAAGCTCGTTGCAGTTAGTGCGGCGGTATCTGTTCTGGTCAGCATCTGCGAACCCTGGCAGTACGCACCCCTCTCTCTGCATACTATATTATGCAGAGAATCACTTATGCCAACCGAAAACAGCTTTAAGGTTACCCGAATTCACGGCATTCTCATAAAATACTATGAGTTCTGCAGGGCGCGCCGGCAAAGCGTTGTAATTGTAGCAACCAGGGGTGTCGCATGTCGCTTGGTTGACAATCTAGGCGCGAAATTGCGGATTTCCCGGGGTTTTGTGTTGTATGAAGACAACACTGCCGGATCAGATTCAACCGATCCCATTCCTCAATTGCGTTTTGGTGGTCACGGTGTCATTGTAAAAAGGGGTTTACATCTGAATTCTGTGTGCGCACGGCTGTTTAACCCTTTTGGGGTTACATTTGGCAGGCTCGCACACTGCAGGAGGCGAAGGCGACATGAAGTCGATGCTCGCAAAAGGGGTTGTTGTGGCATTCTGTCTGACCGGGTCGGCGGTCATGGCAGCGGATTCTCCGGTGGCGCCACTGGATGGCATCCAGTGCATCCGGACATTCCGGTCGGCGGTTCTCGACCAGCCAAGACCTGAAGTTCTATCTTTCGTAGAGCAAAGCTATGAGCATGCGCTGGAAGTGTCGGAACGCAGAAGCGTGATTTTCAATCAGAGCCAGTTGTTTACTTGGGCACATGAGGCCAAGGTGAGCTGCGCAAAGGCGATTGGATTTTTCGCGTCGGGTGAGTTGAACGAAGATCAAGTCAGCCAATGTGACTGTTACTACACGCGCATGCGTCTGCTGTTGCGCTGAGGATTTTCAGTCCAAAGCACAGGGTAAGCGTTTACCCCTGTTGTTCCTCACAGATAAGGCACTTTGAACGATGCTGGCTGGCTCACCGTCAGGGGCGTAACGTTAGTGTTGCCCAAAAATCCCATATCACGCGGCGCTAGCCATGCACTGCTTTCCAATTCAGAGGGCGATTGCATTGCCGCTGACGTCGGTACCGGGAACATCGGCATAATGTTGCCTGCAGTGCTGGCAGATGCCTTATCGGCTGCAGGCAGCAGGGCGCGCGAAATCTGATTTCCGGAAAGGTTGGGGGTCAGGGAGGCCAGCCGCCTCTTGCGCTTGCGGACCGCCAGGTTGACCCACCGGCCCGATCGATTGAGTGAATAGTAAGGTTTGTAGTTGGCGATACGCGTGTGCTCGACCGGCACACGGGCCCGGTTGTCCAGAATGAATGTCCCGTTGCCTGTGGCCACGGCCAGAACGGCGTGACCGATGCGTCGGCGTGTATCCTTGACGATCATGATGCGCATCTGACGGTCCGAAAAGCCGAGCTCTGCCAGCGTGATGTACTTCAGGATGGCATAATCTTCACAGTCCC
>JANQIR010000156.1 GCA_028282065.1 Aestuariivirgaceae bacterium | reverse complement strand
CCGGTGTCGCAGAGACCATCGGTGTTGACGTCAAGACGCTCACACCCGACCAGATCAAAGACGTCTGGCCGCTGTGCAACACCGAAGGCCTTCTCGGCGCCATCCAGCACCCTGACGACGGCTACGTCCAGCCCGCCGACCTGACCCAGGCCATGGCAGCCGGAGCCCGCACCGCCGGGGCGGGGATCTACCGTAACACCCGCGTCACGGCGATCGAACAAAAGCCCAATGACGAGTGGCTGGTGAAAACCGACAAGGGCGACATCACCTGCGAGCATCTGGTCACGGCAACCGGAAACTTCGTGCGCCAGACCGGCGACATGCTCGGCCTCGACATCCCGGTTGTTCCCGTCGAACACCAGTATATCGTCACCGAAGCACATCCCGACATCAAGGCGCGGCAGGACCAGGGTCTCCCGGAAATGGGTGTGCTGCGCGATGCCGATTCGGCCTGGTACATGCGTGAGGAAGCCGGCGGCCTGATCCTCGGCCCCTATGAGAAGGGCGCGCCGGTCTGTTACGTTGACGGCCCGGCCGAGGATGCCGAGTATGAACTGTTCCAGGAAGATCTGGAACGGCTTGAGCCTTACATTGAGTCAGCCATCCATCGGGTGCCGATCTTCGGTGAAGCCGGCATCAAACGGGTGTACAACGGGGCCATCTGTTACACGCCGGACGGCTCGCCGATCATCGGCCCTGCATGGGGTTACAAGAACCTGTGGTTCAACGAAGGCCATTCCTTCGGTGTGACCGCGGCGGGCGGCGCCGGCTGGCAGCTTGCCGAGTGGATTGTCGAGGGCGAGCCGACCATTGACATGATTGGCGTCGACCCGCGCCGCTTCGGTCCTTATGCCTCGCGTGGCTACCTCAAGAAGAAGAACGAGGAAGCCTACCGCAACGTCTTCACACCGCATTACCCGGACGAGGAGCGTTTTGACGCGCGCCCGCTCAAAACTTCTCCGTGCTACGACAGGATGAAGGACCTTGGGGCCGTGTTCGGCCATGTCTACGGCTGGGAGCGGCCCAACTGGTTCGCGCCGGAAGGATACGGTTTCGATCCTTCGGAGATCGAGCATCCCGACGTCATCACCTGCGAAAACCACGCCCCTGTGGCCGAAGGCGAGAAGGTCAAAGAGCTGTGGTCGTTCCGGCGGTCGAACTACTTCGAGCACGTTGGCAACGAAGTGAAGAATGTGATGGAAAATGCCGGCCTATTGGACATGTCGGCGTTCGCCAAATACATGGTGACCGGTCCGAAGGCCACCGAATGGCTTGATTCCATCCTCGCCAACCGTATCCCGAAGACCATCGGCCGGGTTGGCCTTTGCCACCTGCTGACCACCCAGGGCGGCGTGCGTTCGGAGTTCACGGTCTACAAGCTGGCCGACGATCGCTACTACCTGGTCGGCCCCGGCGCCTTCGAGCGTCACGACTGGGATATGCTCAACAAGCTCGCGCCGTCCGATGGCGGTGTCAAACTCGAGCTGATCACCACCCAGATGGGCGTTCTGGTGCTGGCCGGTCCGAAGTCGCGTGATATTCTGCAGAAGCTCACCGACACCGATCTGTCGAATGACAATTTCAAGTGGCTGACCGGCAAATTCATCAATGTCGGGATTGCGCAGGCACATGCCCTTCGGGTCAACTTCGTCGGCGAACTCGGTTGGGAGTTGCATCACCCGATCGAAATGCAGAATGTTATTTTCGACGCGGTCATGGACGCCGGCGCCGAACATGGCATCAAGCCGTTCGGTATCCGTGCAATGACACTGATGGCGATTGAGAAATCCTACCGGCTTATCGGACGGGAGTTGTCGATCGAGTATTCGGCATATGAATCCGGTCTCGACCGTTTCGTGCACCCCAACAAGGGTCAGTTCATCGGTCGCGATGCGCTGGTTGAGCGGCACGGTGCCGGCGACGACTGGAAATATGTCACCATGGAAGTGCATGGTGTAACCGATATCGATGCCCGCGGCTCCGAGGCGATCTATGACGCGGACGGCAATCTCGCCGGGCGCGCCACATCCGGCGGTTACGGCTGGCGGATCGGAAAGTCCCTGGCATTGGCGATGGTCAAGCCGGAACACGGCGAGATCGGCAACAGCCTGCAGATCAAACTGCTCGGCGAGCTCTACAAGGCAACCGTGATTGAAGAATCGCCGTTCGATCCGGAGAATGAGCGCCTCAGGGCTTGAGTTTCGCTAAACGGGTTACCTGTCCTTTCCCTCCCCCTCGTGGGGAGGGATTGAACAAACGGCATATTCGTCATGCTGGGCAACAAGAGGCGTGAAGGGCTCCGCAGGAGCCGACCGGGAAGTAACCAAGAGGCGAGGAGGCTCCGGAGGAGCCGACCGGGACGAGACAACCGTCATCCCGGACAGCGGGCGCTGAAAGAGGCGTGGAGGGTCGAAGGCCCGACAGGGAGCCGAACAGAAAGCGCATCGCGTGATCCGGGAACCAGATGTGAGCCAGCGGTTTGGTGCAATCGTTGATCTGGATACCGGGTCAAGCCCGGTATGACGGTTCAAAAGTTGACAGGGAAGAAAACCAAGAGGCGAGGAGGCTCCGCAGGAGCCGACAGGGACGAGACAAACGTCACCCCAGCCTGCGCCGGGGCGACAATTTCATAAGATGGTATTGCCCGGCAGGTGCCGTGCTAAACCGCCAATCCAACCTCACATATGAATGGCCCGTTTGGCGACGTCCATCGAGGCTTCCTTGACCGCTTCCGATAGCGTCGGATGAGCGTGGCAGGTGCGGGCAAGGTCCTCCGCCGAGCCGCCAAACTCCATCAGCACAGCGGCCTCATGGATCAGTTCACCGGCCTGCGGTCCGACAATATGGACGCCGAGGACCGCGTCGGTCTTCTTATCGGCCAGTACCTTCACAAAGCCGTCGGTCTGCTGATTGGCCTTGGCGCGGCCGTTGGCCATGAACGGGAATTTGCCGGAGGCATACTCAATGCCGTCGGCCTTCAGCTCCTCCTCGGTGCGGCCGACCTGGGCCACTTCCGGGAAGGTGTAAACGACCGACGGGATGACGCCGTAATTCACATGGCCGGCCTGACCGTCGAGCGTCTCGGCCAGGGCTATGCCCTCGTCCTCGGCCTTGTGGGCCAGCATGGCACCGCGCACCACATCGCCGATGGCATAGATGCCGTCGACATTGGTCTTGAAGCGATCATCGATGATCACCCGGCCGCGGTCATCCATGGCAACGCCGGCCTCGGCCAGGCCAAGACCTTCGGTGTAGGGCACACGGCCGATGGCGACGAGGACCGCATCGGCGTCGATGGTCTGGGCATCGCCACCCTTGGCCGGTTCGACGGTGACCTTGACGCCGCTGCGCGAGGTTGCCACGCCGGTTACCTTGGAGCCGAGCTTGAAGTCGAAACCCTGGCGCTTGAGCATGCGCTGGAACTGCTTGGCGACATCGGTGTCCATGCCGGGCAGGATGCGGTCGAGAAACTCAACGCAGGTGATCTTCGAGCCGAGCCTGCCCCACACCGAGCCCAGCTCCAGCCCGATGACGCCTGCACCGATCACAACAAGATGACCGGGCACCTTGGTAAACTCCAGGGCCCCGGTCGACGAGACCACCTTTTTCTCGTCGATCTCGATTCCCGGCAGGCGGGCAACATCTGAACCGGTGGCGATGCAGATGTTCTTCGTCTCGATGACCTGCGGTTCACCCTCTTCCGGTGTCACCTCGACCTTGCCTGCACCGAGAACCCTGCCGGTGCCGTGGAATGGCGTGATCTTGTTCTTCTTGAAGAGGAACTCTATGCCCTTGGTATTGCCGTCGATGGCTTCGGTCTTGAAGGCGAGAAGCTGCTTCAGGTCGAGCTTGGGCTTCGATGTCTTGATACCCATCCTGGCGAAGGCGCTGCCAGCTTCATGGAACAGTTCAGAGGCGTGCAGCATGGCCTTGGACGGAATACAGCCGACATTCAGGCAGGTCCCGCCATGGGTGGTGCGCTTTTCCACGACGGCAACTTTCATGCCGAGCTGGGCGGCGCGAATGGCACAGACATAACCGCCCGGGCCCGTTCCGATTACAACGAGGTCGAATGTGTCCGCCATGTCCTGACCCTTCCGGTTTGCAGATGAAGAAGGCAGATGGTGTGTCGAGGCGCGATCCTAGAGATCCAGGATCATGCGTTGCGGGTCTTCCAGGCTTTCCTTGACGCGCACCAGGAAGGTCACGGCCTCCTTGCCGTCGACAATGCGATGATCGTAGGACAGTGCCAGATACATCATCGGGCGGGCCTCGATCTTGCCATCGACCACCATGGGGCGCTGCTGGATCTTGTGCATGCCAAGGATGCCGGATTGCGGTGCGTTGAGGATCGGCGTCGACATCAAGGAGCCATAGACACCACCGTTGGAAATGGTGAAGGTGCCGCCCTGCATCTCTTCCAGCTTGAGGTCCCCATCGCGGGCCCTCCTGCCGAAATCGTTGATGGTCTGTTCGATATCGGCCAGCGTCATGCGGTCGGCATTGCGGACAACCGGGACTACCAGCCCCTTGTCGGTGCCGACGGCCACGCCGATATGGTAGTAATTCTTGTAGACCAGATCGGTGCCGTCGATCTCGGCATTGACCGCTGGGATGTCCTTCAAGGCTTGAATGACCGCCTTGGCGAAGAAACTCATAAAGCCGAGCTTCACGCCATGCTTCTTTTCGAACAGCTCCTTGAACTGCGAGCGCACAGCCATGACGTTGGTCATGTCGACCTCGTTGAACGTGGTCAGCATGGCCGCGGAGTTCTGGGCATCCTTCAGGCGGCGCGCGATGGTCTGGCGCAACCTGGTCATACGGACGCGTTCTTCGCGGGACTCGTCGTCCGCCGGCACGGGTGCACGGGCAACAACCGGCGGCGGTGCCGGGGCGGGTGTTGACGCAGGTGCGGTGGCGGTCGTTTCGAGCGCCTGCAGCACATCGCCTTTCAGGACCTGACCGCGTTTTCCGGAACCTTCGATGGCGTCTGACGAAATGCCCTGCTCCGCCATCAGTTTTGCGGCAGACGGGGCCGGCGGCATGGAGGTGGACGGTGCCGGTGCGGCTTCGGTTGGCGCCGGGGCGGCGGTCTGAGCCGGGGCAGCAGATGAAGCCGATGTAGTTGCGCCTTGCTCGATGCGGGCCAATATGGCGCCGACTTCCACGGTTGCACCTTCCTGGGCGACAATCTCAACCAGTACGCCGGCCACGGGGGAGGGAACCTCCTGGGCGGCCTTGTCGGTTTCCAGTTCGACCAGCGCCTCGTCGACCGCGACCGTCTCGCCGACCTGCTTCATCCAGGCGCCGACGTCGGCTTCGGTGACCGATTCACCGGCGCTGGGCACGACGATGTCGACAATCTTGCCAGCCGCGGGAGCAGCGCCACCGTTTCCGCCAGGCGATGCAGCAGGCGTGGGTGCAGCTTCGGCGGGTGCAGCCTTGGCCGTTCCCGTTCCTTCGCCGATCATGCCGAGCAGGGCGCCGACTTCCACCGTGTCGCCGGTGGCTGCCGAGATGCCCTCAATAACCCCGGCCGCGGGGGCGGGGACTTCGATCGTGACCTTGTCGGTTTCCAGTTCCACCACCGGCTCGTCGGCACTGACCGGATCACCTTCGGATTTGAACCACTGCGCAATGGTTGCTTCGGTGACAGATTCACCTAGAGCCGGCACGCGGATTTCTGTTGACATTGTTTCCTCTTCTGCCTGCCTACGCTCCTGGCCGGCCAACATTAATCTTCACGGAAGGCATCGTTCAAGAACGCCTGCAATTCCGCCAGATGCTTGCTCATCAGGCCTGTCGCGGTCGAGGCCGATGCCTGCCGGCCGACGTAACGCGGCCGTTTGTTCTTGGCATCTATATAGCCCAGAACCCATTCGTAGTTCGGCCGGATATAGGTCCATGACCCCATGTTGAAAGGCTCTTCCTGGCACCAGACAAACTCGGCGGCTTTGAAGCGCGAGAGTTCCTGAACCAAAGCCTTGCCCGGAAACGGGTAAAGCTGTTCGACACGCATGAGGTAGATGTCGTTGATGCCGCGCTTGGCGCGCTCTTCCTGAAGGTCGTAATAGACCTTGCCTGAGCACAGGATAACCCTGCGGATCTTTGCGTCGTTGACCAGCTTGATGTCGCCATCGGGCTGGAGCTGGGCGTCATCCCAAAGCACACGATGAAAGCTTGAGTCCGTTGCCATTTCGTCAAGCGTGGAGACGCAGCGCTTGTGGCGCAGCAGAGACTTTGGCGTCATCAAGATCAGCGGTTTGCGGAAATCGCGGTTCATCTGCCGGCGCAAAATGTGGAAGTAGTTGGCCGGGGTGGTGCAGTTGGCGACCTGCATATTGTCCTCAGCGCACATCTGCAGATAACGCTCAAGCCTGGCGGAAGAGTGTTCCGGCCCCTGGCCCTCATAGCCGTGCGGCAGGAGACAGACCAGGCCGGACATCCGAAGCCACTTGCGCTCGCCCGAGGAGATGAACTGATCGAACACGACCTGGGCGCCATTGGCGAAGTCACCGAACTGGGCTTCCCAGATCACCAGCGAATTGGGGTCGGCCAGCGAATAGCCGTACTCAAATCCCAGCACGGCTTCTTCGGACAGCATGGAGTTTATCGCTTCGACGCGGGCCGGCTGATCCGGCGCGATATGGTTGAGCGGCGTGTAGCGTTCCTCGGTATCCTGGTCGACCAGCACCGCATGGCGTTGCGAGAACGTGCCGCGCTGGACGTCCTGACCGGACAGGCGCACATGCGCACCATCCTGGAGCAAGGTGCCGAAGGCGAGGGATTCCGCCGTTGCCCAGTCGATGCCCTGGCCGCTTTCCATCATCTGCCGGCGTCCGTCAAGCACACGGCGCAGGGTGCGGTGCACCTTGAAGTCCTTCGGCACGTCGGTCAGCTTGAGGCCGAGTTCGCGCAGGTCCTCGACCGGAACACCGGTCTTGCCGCGGCGGGGATCGTCATCGCGCTTGGCGGCCTTGAGCCCCGACCAGGCACCGTCCAGCCAGTCGGCCTTGTTCGGACGATACCCTTCGGCGGCTTCGAAGTCGCCATCCAGGCGGGCGCGGTAATCGGCCTTCATCTGGTCGACCTCGGCCTCGGTCACCACGCCCTGATCCAACAGCCGTTTGGTGTAGATCGACGAGACGTTCGGATGCTCCTTGATCCGCCGGTACATGAGTGGCTGGGTGAAGGAGGGCTCATCGGACTCGTTGTGGCCGAAGCGGCGGTAACAGAACATGTCGATAACCACCGGCACGCCGAACAGCTGGCGGTACTCGGTGGCGACCTTCGCGGCATAGACCACGGCTTCGGGATCGTCACCGTTGACGTGGAAGATCGGCGATTCGATCATTTTCGCCACGTCGGAGGGGTAGGGCGAGGAGCGCGACCAGATCGGGCTGGTGGTGAAACCGATCTGGTTGTTAATGATGAAGTGGATCGAGCCGCCGGTCTTGTGACCGCGAAGGCCCGACAGGCCGAAACACTCGGCCACCACACCCTGGCCGGCAAATGCCGCATCGCCATGCAACAGCAGGGGCAGGACAGCGTGGCGCTCATCATCGCCAAGCTGGTCCTGCTTGGCGCGGGCCTTGCCGAGTACGACCGGATCGACGATTTCCAGATGGGACGGGTTGGCGGTCAGTGACAGATGCACCGCGTTTCCGTCGAACTCGCGGTCGGAGGAGGTGCCGAGGTGATATTTCACGTCGCCGGAACCTTCGACCTCGTCCGGTGTGGCCGAGCCGCCCTTGAACTCATGAAAGATGGCGCTGTAAGGCTTGCCCATCACGTTGGCGAGGACGTTCAGCCGGCCACGGTGTGCCATGCCGAGGACAATGTCCTTCACGCCCATGGCGCCGCCGCGTTTGATAATCTGTTCAAGCGCGGGTATGGCCGATTCGCCGCCGTCCAGGCCGAAGCGCTTCGTTCCGGTGTACTTGACGTTGAGGAACTGCTCGAAGCCCTCAGCCTCGAACAACTTGTTCAGAATTGCTTTTTTGCCGAACTCCGTGAAGGTGATTTCCTTGTCCGGACCTTCGATGCGCTCCTGTATCCAGGCCTTTTGCTGCGGATCGGAGATGTGCATGAACTCGACGCCGAGGGTGGAACAGTATGTCCGGCGCAGGATTTCGATCATCTTGCGCACGGTGGCGTTTTCCAGGCCAAGCACGTTGTCGATAAAGACCGGACGGTCGAGGTCTTCCGGTCCGAAACCATAAGATGCCGGGTCGAGTTCCGGCTGCCGGTCAGGATCGCGCAGTTTCAGCGGATCAAGATCGGCGGCCAGATGGCCGCGGATCCGGAAAGCACGGATCATCATCAGTGCGCGAACGGAATCGAGAGTGGCCTTGCGTAATTCATCGCCGGACAGACCGGCGCCCTTGGTGGCCGCCTGGCGGGCAACCCTTGGTGCCACATCGTGCTCAAGCGCACTCCAGTTGCTGTCGAGGGCGGAGACAAGCTCGCCATTGACCGGTTCAGGCCAGTCGGGCCGTTGCCATGACGCGCCGCGGGCCTCAGCGATCACGTCGGAGGGCTCGTCGTTCAGCTCGGCGAAAAAATCACGCCAGCCCTCGTCTACGGATGATGGATCCTGCTTGTAGCGCGCGTAGAGTTGTTCGATGAATTGAGCATTGCCGCCGTAAAGAAATGACGTGCGCTCGAACACGTCATTGCGTTCTGTCTTGGCCATCCTCACCGCGGCTCTGCGGGTACAACCGCAGCGCCGTCCTTGCTTGCCCTGCTGCGGGGGCTCTTAACGCAGATACATTTACCATCTGCAGCATATACCGATCCGCTTGGGGTTCAACAGTTTCGCTCGTCTCTTTCACGTTGTGGCGGAAGCAATTCCGTCAAGACAGTAAACGCTTTAATGTCGACCCCAGTCCGGCCGGCGAATCGGCAACCGCAATGCCGGCCGATTTCATGGCTTCTATCTTGTCCTCAGCACCGCCCTTACCGCCGGCAATGATGGCGCCGGCATGACCCATCCGGCGGCCGGGAGGCGCGGTGCGCCCGGCGATGAAGCCTGCCGTTGGTTTGCTGCGGCCCTTCTTAGCCTCATCCGCCAGGAACCGGGCAGCGTCTTCTTCCGCTGAACCGCCGATCTCGCCGATCATGATGATGGATTGGGTGGCTTTGTCGGCCAGGAACATCTCCAGCACGTCTATGAACTCCGTACCCTTGACCGGGTCACCGCCGATTCCGACGGCTGTGGTCTGTCCCATACCCTCATTTGTTGTCTGGAATACGGCCTCATAGGTCAGTGTGCCGGACCGTGAAACGATTCCGACGGAGCCTTTCGAAAAGATGTTGCCCGGCATGATGCCGATCTTGCATTCTTCCGGTGTGAGAACACCGGGACAGTTGGGGCCGATCAGGCGCGAACCGGAGCCGGACAGGGCGCGCTTGACCTTGACCATGTCGGAGACCGGAATGCCCTCGGTGATCGCCACGATCAGCTCGATCTCGCAGGCGATGGCCTCGGCAATGGAATCGCCGGCAAAGGGTGGCGGAACATAGACCACCGAGGCGTTGGCGCCGGTTTCCTGCCTGGCCTCCATCACCGTGTCGTAGACCGGCAGTGAGGCAGACGAGCCGTCCGGCAATGTGCCTGTCCAGGTGGACCCTCCCTTGCCCGGGGTAACACCGGCAACCATCTGCGTGCCGTGATAGCCAAGCGCCTGCTCGGTATGGAACGTGCCGGTCTTGCCGGTCAGGCCCTGAACGATGACCCTGGTGTCTTTGTCGATAAGGATGGACATCACTCGGCCTCCTTCACTGCGGCAACAATCTTCTGCGCGGCGTCATCGAGGTCATCGGCCGGAATGACGTTGAGACCGGACTCAGACAGGATCTGTTTGCCCTTCTGGACGTTGGTGCCTTCAAGCCGGACCACCAGCGGCACCTGCAGCCCCACGTCCTTGATGGCGGTCACAACGCCTTCGGCAATGACATCGCAGCGCATGATGCCGCCGAAGATGTTCACAAGGATGCCCTTCACGTTCGGATCGGACGTGATGATCTTGAAGGCGGCCGTGACCTTCTCGGTGGTCGCCCCGCCGCCGACATCCAGGAAGTTGGCCGGTTCTTCGCCGTAAAGCTTGATGATGTCCATGGTTGCCATGGCAAGGCCCGCACCATTGACCATACAGCCGATGGTACCGTCCAGCGCGATATAGGACAGATCGAACTTAGAGGCCTCGATTTCCTTGTCGTCCTCTTCGGTCTCGTCGCGCAGTTCGGCAATGTCGGGATGCCGGTACATGGCATTGGAATCGAAACCGACCTTGGCGTCGAGGCAGATCACCTGGTCGTCGCCGGTCACCACCAGCGGATTGATCTCCAACAGGCTCATGTCCTTTTGATTGAACGCTTTAAACAGTGTGGCGCCGAGCTTTGCTACCTGCTTTGCCGTGTCGCCAGCAAGACCTAGGGCCTTGGCCAGGGTGCGGCCGTGATGCGGCATGAAGCCAGTTGCCGGATCGACGGAAAAGGTGACGATCTTCTCAGGAGTTTCTTCCGCGACCGCCTCGATGTCCATACCGCCCTCGGTCGAGGCGACAAATGCCACGCGGGATGTTTCGCGGTCCACCAGAAGCGACAGATAAAGCTCGTTGGCGATATCGGAGCCATCTTCGATATACAGCCTGTTGACGACCTTGCCGTCCGGCCCCGTCTGGTGGGTGACCAGGGTCTTGCCGAGCATCTGGGCGACATTTTCAACCACCGCGTCGGCAGATGTCACGACGCGGACACCGCCCTTGTCGCCGGCGCCTGCTTCCTTGAACCTGCCCTTGCCGCGTCCGCCGGCATGTATCTGCGATTTAACGACCCACACCGGTCCGCCGAGTTCGCGTGCCGCGTTTGCTGCCTCATCGGCGGAAAAGACCGGCACGCCGCGTGCGACCGGTACGCCGAATTCGCGCAAAACCGCCTTGGCCTGGTATTCGTGAATGTTCATGTCGACTTCCCGAACGGGCTCCCGTTGTTTGAGTCCTGTGACCGCAATCGCCTCCAGAAACGTCACATCGGCGGGCGGCATGCACTTTTGGTATGTGGTATACCAGAGATCGTTCCTGTTCTACCATTCAATTGTTGCGTCATGCCGGTTCACGGGCAAGGAAGAACCGGCAAGTGGATGCTTTTTCCTTGGCCAGGCTCCGGCTATCCAGGGCGGCGACCGTCCCCTGCGGCAGGTTGCGCAGATTGGCCGGACGGCGCATCATGCCGGGCCGGCGGCGGGGAAATCTGCCCCAGGCTCCCGACCCTAGGCCAGATCGGGTGCGATCTTTTTGGCAGCGTCCATCAATCCCTTTACCGCCTTGACCGAATTCTTGAACTGGGCCTTTTCCTCGCTGTCCAGTTTGATTTCGACGATGCGTTCGATGCCGCCGGCGCCGATAACTGTTGGTACGCCTACATACAGATCGTTGCAGCCATACTGTCCCGTCAAATGGGCAGCGCAAGGCAGAACGCGCTTTTTGTCCTTCAGATAACTTTCGGCCATCGCCATGGCGGACGTTGCCGGTGCGTAGTAGGCCGATCCGGTCTTCAGAAGGCCGACGATTTCCGCGCCGCCATCACGGGTGCGCTGGACAATGTCGTTGATGCGTTTCTGGGTGGTCCACTTCATCTTGATCAGATCGGGGATCGGTATGCCCGCCACGGTGGAGTAGCGCGCCAGCGGTACCATTGTGTCGCCATGGCCACCGAGCACGAAGGCGGTGACGTCTTCGACCGAGACATTGAACTCCTGTGCGAGGAAGTGCCGGAAACGCGCAGAGTCCAGAACGCCGGCCATACCGACCACCTTGCCGGGGGGCAGGCCGCAGTATTTCTGCAGGGCCCAGACCATGACATCGAGCGGGTTGGTAATGCAGATGACGAAGGCATCGGGGGCATACTTCTTGATGCCTGCGCCGACCTGGCTCATGACCTTCAGGTTGATATCGAGCAGATCATCGCGGCTCATGCCCGGTTTGCGCGGCACGCCGGCGGTGACGATGACGACATCTGCGCCTTCAATTGTCTCGTACTTATTGGTCCCGGCCATTTGTGCATCGAAGCCCTCGACCGGACCGCTTTGGGCGATATCCAGGGATTTTCCCTGTGGCATACCTTCGACAATGTCGAACAGGACAACGTCGCCCAGTTCCTTCAATGCGGCGAGATGGGCCAAGGTACCACCGATCATGCCGCCGCCAATCAGTGCGATCTTCTTGCGTGCCATGGGAAGCCTCTGTCTGTCAGGGAGTTGCGATCATTTGGAGCTTGCAATGCAGTAAACCGGAACGGCGGAGGCTGCAAGGCGTTCGGCTTCAACAATTCGTTGAACATTGTTCTGGAATCTGACGGCATCAGGCCGCCTGCCAGTAGTCCTCAGATTGCATTTCGCGCAGCCTGGAGGCGGTACGCTCGAACTCGAAACGGTGCCGGCCTTCCCGATAGAGCCCGTCGGGCGGTGCATCCGCCGACACGATCAAGCGCACGCCGCGGTCATACAGTGTGTCGATCAGCGTTACAAAGCGCTTTGCCTCATTGCGCATGTCGCGTGTCAGCACAGGCACGTGTTCGACGAATACGGTGTGGTAGGCATCGGCAATGGCAATGAAGTCGGCGGCGCCAAGCGGCTGCTCGCAAAGGTCGGAGAAATCGAACCGCGCTACATTGCGGGCGGCCTGGGGCACCTGCACCGTCCTGCCCTTCACGGTAAGCTCTGCCGGCTCCCCCTTGTGCGTGGCCGTAAGCTGGTTCCACAACCACTGCACGCGGCCGTCCGCGCCGGGACCGAGCGGGCAATGGTATGTCTCTTCACCGGTCAGCCGGTTAAGACGGTAGTCGACCGGTCCGTTCAGATCGATGGTGTCGAACTCCGCTTCCAGAAACCGGATGAACGGCATGAAGGCGTTGCGGTTCAGGCCGTCCTTGTAGAGCTCTCCAGGCGGGGTGTTCGAGGTCGCGACGACCACGACGCCTTCGCCCATCAAGGCCTCGAACAGGCGGCCGATAATCATGGCATCGGTGATGTCGTAGACCTGAAACTCGTCGAAGCACAGAATTTGGGCCTCGCTGGCGAGCTGTTCTGCTGCGGCCGCGATGGGGTCCTGTGCGCCGTCAATGAGGCCCTTTGCCTGATCGTTGCGGAAGTCATGGGCGAGGCCATGCACCTCCTGCATGAAGTCGTGGAAGTGGATGCGGCGTTTCGGTTCGACCGGTGCTACGGAAAAGAAGAGATCCATCAGCATGGTCTTGCCACGCCCGACGCCGCCCCAAAGATAAAGACTTTTCGGCTTCGGGCCGGTGCGCCAGGGTTTGCCGAACAGTTTGCGCCATCCGCCGGATTTCGACTGACCGTTCTGCTTCTTCAACGCCACCAGCAACTCATCCAGCCGGGCGGCCACTTCGTGCTGGTCGGCATCGCGCGACAGGGTTCCGTTGGCAATCAGCTGATCGTATCTGGTGGTTACGGTATCTGGCATAGTGCGGCAAAAGACACAAGGGAAGGCGGGTAATGCAGATGCAAGCAGCAGCAAGTCTTAGCAGACCAAACTGCCCGAGCAAATCAAATGCCCTGCCGGGGGGTGTCGTTCGCAACGCCTGTCAGCTGCGTACGTGTACGTAGTTTACCCGAATGGACCGCAATGGCGGTACAGCGATAGATTACCGCGAGTCCGTTTAGGTATTCAGATGGGGGATCATGCGCGAAGATTGGAAGATCGTTGGCCATACGGGTCCGTCGGCGACGGATCGCAAAGCGCCGTGCGCGGATCGGAAACGGTGATCCGGTCCCATGACATCAAGCAGTATTATTGTCGTTATGCCTTTTGGCAGCCTCGAGCGTCCGTCTCTGGCGGCTTCGCAGATCAAGGGTTACATTCGGGCTACAGGTAATAAATGTGACGTCGGTTATGCGAATCTCAGGTTTGCCCAAAGTCTGGGTTTCGAGTTCTACGAAGCCATTGCCAAGTTCTTTCCGGTAGAACGCCTGTTCGGGGATTGGTTGTTTGTCCGATCTGCGTTCGGCAACCAAACCGCCAGCGAACGGTATATTGATGAAGTGCTTTTGACCTGTCGTTACTCGAAACCGCTACTGCACGGATTTTTGAAAACCGAGGATCCCGACGAGATCAAGGGGCACTTGCACCGCGTACGCGATGTGGCGGAGAAATTCGTGCAGGATGTCGCGGATTCCGTTGTCGCCTATGATCCGGATGTGGCCGGCGCGACGACGATGTTTCAGCAGAACACCGCGGCTATCGCGTTACTCCGCGCGATCAAGGAGAAGAATCCGGCCATCAAGACGGTGCTGGGTGGCTCAAACTGCGAAGATCCGATGGGCTCTGCGCTGGAAAAAATCTGCCCTTGGATCGATTACATTCAAAAAGGCCGGGTTGAAGGGCATATAGAAGAGATTTTCAACCTTGACTGCGAACCCGGCAGTCACCACGGAAATGATGCTTATCCGGACTTCGACAATTACTTTGAACAGCTGTTTAATCTTCCGGCTGGGCAATGGGTCAGGCCCTCACTCCCCATAGAAACGTCGACGGGGTGTTGGTATGGCGAGAAGAAGCACTGTACCTTTTGCGGCCTTAACGGTCAGACCATGAAGTTCAAGTTTCGTGATGCTGACGACGTACTGGCTGAACTGAAACGCCAGTGTTCTCGCTACAATATCCGCAAGTTCATGGCTGTCGACAACATTATCTCTATGGATTACTTCAAAACGCTGCTGCCAAAGCTCAAAGGATCCGGGCTTGATCTTTCACTTTTTTTCGAGACGAAAGCCAATCTCAAGGCCGAGCAGGTCAAGATGCTCGGTGATGCCGGAGTACGGTTGATTCAGCCCGGTATCGAAGCGCTCGATGATTTAAAGCTAAAGCGCTTCCGCAAGGGAACAGACTTGAAGACTAACCTTGTGCTCTTGAAGAATGCTCTGGAACAGGGGATTTCGGTTTCCTGGAATCTACTGGCGAGTGAGCCGGGAGAACAGCAGGACGAATATGATCGGCAGGCTGCCATCATACCGAAAATCGTTCATCTGATGCCACCTTCCGGGATAAGCCCGATTCTATACAATCGGTTCAGCCCATATCATTTTGATAGTGCGGAGTTCGGGCTTGATCTGGAACCGTGTCTTGCCTATCGCTACATCTACCCTCCGGACACTGATCTTGACCAGCTTGCCTACTACTTCGAGGACAAAGGTCAGGACAGATTGGGTTTGGAAAACGCCAGTGTACGCTCCATGGCCGCAGAGTTCGGCCACTGGCGAGAAATGTTCCACGGGGCGCGGCACAGCGATATCGCGCCAGAGCCGCAAGTATTGTTGCAATTCAATGAGTCAGCGACACAGATTACCGATTCCCGCCGGCCGGGCGCCACGGTTGTCCATCACCTTAACGAGGAAGAAGCCAATATCCTTGAGGCGCTGCATGATGGCATGACGAAAACCCGTTTCGATGCCGTCTATCCGGACTTTGATCTGTCCAGCCTTATGGAAAGAGATCTTGTGTTTGATACCGGCAAGCACTTCATTTCGCTGGTGGTCCGACCACCGCAGCGTGAGTTGCCGGGCCTGGAGGATTTTCCGATGGGCTGGGTGCTCAAGCCGGTTGCTGCCCCGTGAAGTTCAGGCAGTGATATACCCCCAATAGGTATAGAGCGCACCGCCGTGGGCCAGCGACAGAGCCAGATAGCCGGCCAGCGCGGTGGTGATTGCAGCCGGTCCCATGCGCTCGACCCCGGCACGGGCTTCACCCAGCCTGTGACTTTGAAAGAACGCGATGACGGCCAAGGCCGCCAGAATTGCATTGTGCCAATAGATCGCAGCAATGCCCATGGCGCCGGCAACCACGAGCATGATGTGACATACATGTTTGGGCGCGACGGACTGCAATATAGCGCGCATGACACGCCCGCCATCCATCGGGAAAATAGGCAATAGGTTCAACAGATTTACGGCGCCGGCAAGCGCGGCAATCGCAAACAGTGCAGCTGTCACCGGTCCGAGCGGTTCTGCGTTTTCCGGTGCAAAGATCATGATCGCTGCGGCGGGTATCAACGCCAGCAGGCTCAGACCTGCGCCCATAAGCGCACAAAAAACATCGTCTTTGAGGCGTGTGTGCGGTAGCCGTGAGACGGCCACGCCACCTATGAAGGGGACGAACATGATGCGGCCCCAGGGTTGACCGACCAGCCGGAACGACACCAGATGGCCGAGTTCATGCAGGACGAGTATGGCGACCAGCACTATGGCTGCCGGCCAGCCGAGCAGTACGGCAAAGGCGGCGACGGTTACCAGCGCAGACAGGGCGGACAGTATTCCGGCGCTCAAGGCCGCCCTTCGACTACAGGCGTGGCCGGTTTCACAGTAGCTTTGCAGGCGGGTCAGCATACCGGCGGCATCGGCGTGGGCCATGAAACGTCCGGCGGTCGACCTGGGTCCCCAACTCTCTGCCCACTTAACGATTGTATCGTTGCCAGCCCGTTCGAGTTGCATTTCGACCGTCAACAGCCGGTCGTTGGCCGGCTCGCCGTCAAGGCCTGTTCTGCAGGCCCGGAACCCCTCGCCTTCGTCATATCGATCGATTTCCATATCAAATGACCAGTCTGCGGAATTGCCGCAGGGTTTGGTCATGCTGTGTTCCAGCCGGATGTGATTTTCGCCGATCTGATCGATGCGATCGATATGTGGGTGCCAGGGCTTTTTTCCGGCTGCAAAGGCCGCTGCCTGCCATACGACCTGCGTGGGCGCCTTGATGCGCTTGATACGTGTTACCGCAACCGGTGCGCGCCAATTGAACGGCAACCAGATCATCACCGTCAGAAGCGCTGCCACCAGCACAAACCCCAAGGATCCTGTTATTTCTGGAAGCATCCCACCTGCCCACCGCCGTTATTTTCTTGGCGGGCAGTTTAAAACAGAGGCGTTAAGATCAAATGTCCAGACAATTGGAATTTGTATTAATCGGTGTTTCCCTGCGTGGATTTCGGACCTGAACGGACGATGCGGAGAATTCCGATGCTGTGCCTTGCATCATAGGTCATTTTCGGGAGCCGCTGCTTCCCAATCAGGCCTTGCTGGCGACAAGATGATTGTCCCACATCGTCCCGGTGACAGACTTCCCGCCGACAGCCGGTCCGGTTTTGACCGAATGGACCGCAATGCGGCCTGAGGCGCCGGTCAAAATGAACTCACCTGCGGCGGTTGCCGGTGCAACGCCACAGCCATCCTTGATGGCGGTTGAGCCTGCGAAAGTCCCATCCTCGTTCCAGAACGTCACAAGACCGCCACGCGGACATGACACCGCAATGACCCCACCCGATCGGCCAAAGGCCACAGAGCCGCAATAGTTGCGCATCGCCGATTGTATCGCGCCGGGGGCACGCAACAGGTGCGTCCGCCCATCGCAGATCCGTGCGACAAGTGGAGGGAGTTCATCTGCCGCGCCTTCATATTGCATTGCGGCGAATATAACCCCGGCATTGTTGACCGCCAGATGGCGGATGCTGAGTTTGTGCAATTGAGATGGAAGCCTGAGCGATGTATGCCGTGTGCCGTCGTTTGCATCGACGAGTGCTAGGGAGGGTTGCATTTCAGGGATGTTGAGTTTTTGCCGGCCCGTGTCCGGGTGGGTGGCAATGCCTCCGTTGGCTACAGCCAGGAACCGACCACCCGGCATAAGGGCAATGTCATGAGGACCGATGCCGTAACTGTCAAATTCGGCAATGCGGGCATAGCCGTTTGCGGCGTTCCAAAGGCCTATGACGCCCTTCTCGGCGTCGTAATCGTTCTCTGTCGTATAAAGGATGCGGCCATCTGCCGAGTAACATCCGTGGCCGTAGAAGTGTCTGCCGTCCGGGGGTGTCAGGGAATGCAGTATCTGACCACTGCGGCGATGCACCACCACTGCAAATGCCCCGGGCCGACGCGAAAAGATCACGCAATCGGTGTTGACCGGATTGAATGCGCCGCCATGTCCCCGGCCCGGCAGTGTGAGCGTCCAAAGGGTTTCGGTTTCCTTGTCCAGCAGCATGGCTTTGAACGACCCGTCGGCTTTAGCGGCTGTCAGATAGAGCGGCCCTGCTACCGGCGCGGTGTATGCAGGCAACTGCCCGGTGGCCAGTCCGGCAGCTGCACCGAAGATCATCTGCCGACGGTCAATCGCCATCTTGAGAGTTGAAGCCGAGATTGACTCCGAGTTGCGGAGCCAGATGTTCCACAATCAACTCCTGCAGTCCGCCGACATGTGCGATCAGGAACGTGATGTACTCGCGCCCCTTAGGTGATGTCACATCCTCAGCGAGGCTGCCGGGGTGGCCGCTGATCGACTTGATGCCGTAGTTGAGATTTTCAACCATCGCATCGGCGATGTCGTAACCCTCCTTTGCCGGCCGGGTGGCCAGGCGAAGCCCGTCACCACCATCCGGTCCGCCGATCAATTCAAGCATGCCTTGCAGATTGTGCCTGATGTTGTTCAGCGAATTCCGGCTGCGCCAGCTCTCGGCACGCTTTGGACGAGCCAGCTTCACCGACTTGCCTAACGGACGGGCCAGTTTGGCGTCCAATATGATCTGAAGCTGTTCGACCAAGTTTCGTACGAGCGCTTCGATTACTATCGCGGCATCGGCGGGTTTGTAAGCTTGCCAGTCAGCCAATGTGCTGTCGGCGATCTGAACCAGATTATGTGTGATGGCAGATGCAAGCCGGCAGGCTATCTCCCGGCGTCTGTCATTGCTGTCCGGACTGGTGAAGATAAGACGTTCCAGCGCGGGCAACCCCTGCAATGCAACACTTGTCCTGGCGATGCGGTTCTTGTCCGGAACCGCGTCCGGTGGTCCGTTCAGCAGACGGTTTAATTGTTTGCCGCCACGGCCATGCTTGTCCGGCCAGAACTGCACCCGATAAAATCGGTCCTTGGCCATGACCGGGCCGAAGCGGATGTGCTGCACCTGCATCCAAGCGGCCAATGTGGCGGAGAAGGCGGATTTGACCACGTCCGTGCCGGGCGGCTGTCCTGCTTGGCAGGTGCGCTTGAGCGCGTCGCGCAAAATCGCTGCCTGATCGCGAAAGGCCGCATAACGCGGGATCACGTGATTGGTCAAAAGGCTGCCAATCAGCCTGGTCTTCTGTTCCGGGCCAAGTTCAGCCTGAGCCAAGCCGGATGCGGCGAGCAAGGCTGCAACAATACAAATGAGCCGAATGGTCAGCATGGCTCACAACGAGTTCAGAAACGTAAGCAGGAGTTTTCGTTCCGGCACTGTCATGTCCACCACCTTCTGTTTTGCGGCCTCCGCCTCGCCACCATGCCAAAGGATGGCCTCAAGCAAATTGCGCGCCCGGCCGTCGTGCAGGAAAAAGCTGTGGCCATTGACGGTTCTGGTGCGCCCGATGCCCCAAAGCGGTGCCGTGCGCCACTCGCTGCCGGTTGCAACACCCTCGGTGAAACCGTCGGCAAGCCCGTCTCCCAGATCGTGCAGCAACAGGTCCGTATAGGGCCAGATTGTCTGTCCGCGAAGGGCTTTCGGCACAGAGTTTCCGCCGGCTGTTACGTGCTTGGGTGTATGACAGGCGGCGCATCCGGCATCGGCAAACAGAGCCTTGCCCTTCAGCACGTCCGGGTTTTTGGCCGCCAGCCGTTTCGGGACGGCCAGATTGCGCGCATAGAATACCACGAGATCCAGCATCTCGTCGGTCACTTCGACATTGCCTTTGGCGACGTCAGCCCCGTCGGGTGCGTTGCGGCAGTTAACCTGTTTTTGGGTGCAATCACCGTAACCGGACGGAAACACTGTCGTTGACAGTCCCATATCACCAGCGAATGCGGCGGTCGTTTGCTGGAGGACTGTCGGCTGTCCGGCCTTCCAGCCAAACCGGCCCAGCATCACACGCTGCTCCCGGATACCCCAGACCCGATTGGGCCGGCCGGATATGCTGTCACCGTTGGTATCTTCAGGGTCGGCCAGTGCAGCAATGGCCGCCTCGGGGATGGCCTCAAGCAGACCAAGACCGATCATCTGGTTGGCCACGCGGGGCGATACCATGACATCTGGAGACAGTGGGCCGAACGCCAAATTCGAGAATGTGTAGGTCGGTTTTCTCAGCGTAACGGTTTCGCCGCCGTTCAATTCCACCTGGATCTCTTCGTAAGAGATATGCGGGCGCGCCTCGGCGGCAAAACCCTGAATTGCAAAGTCCTGGATCTGGCCACCGTATGACGGCTCGGGAAAGGTATTGACCCGATGGCTCTTCAGCCTTGCGGTCTGGTCCACCGTCTTTGCGGGAACGCCGAGCCGAAAGAGCATGGAGACGAAGTTATCTTCCGGGCCCGATGGCGGATGTCCGCGGCCGTCCTTCAGATGGCAGCGCTGGCAGGCCCGGGCATTGAAATAGGGTCCCAGCCCGTCGGACGACTTGGTAGATGCGGGAGATGAAACCCAGAGTTTTTTGAATATCCCGTTGCCAAGCTTGAAGGTGAATTCCTGCTGGAAGTTCAGATTGCCGGACGGGTGCGAGAAGGCATTGCGATTGCTGCCGGACTTTTTCGAGGTTGCCTTGCCGCCGGGAAACTCTTCGCCCGTTTCGTAGCTGCCGGCAGGGACTGCCTGAGTGGAGGTGTCCGCATAAGCATGCGAACAGACCAGCAA
>JANQIR010000124.1 GCA_028282065.1 Aestuariivirgaceae bacterium | reverse complement strand
GATCAACGACCCAAACAGATCCGTTTCATAGTTGTCATGTGTGCCCTGCAACACCGCCGCAATGCGCTCAAGCCCCATGCCGGTGTCAATCGAAGGTCTTGGCAGTTCAACCCGTTCGTCGAGGCTCACTTGCTCGAATTGCATGAACACGAGGTTCCAGATCTCAATGAACCGGTCGCCATCCTCATCAGCCGATCCTGGGGGGCCACCGGGTATATGATCGCCATGATCGAAAAAAATCTCCGAGCACGGCCCACACGGTCCCGTATCCCCCATCGCCCAGAAATTGTCAGACGTCGGTATCCGAATGATCCTGTTTTCGGAAAGCCCGGCAATCTTACGCCACAGCGCATGTGCATCATCATCTTCACTGAAAACCGTTACCAGAAGACGATCCGCAGGCAGCCCAAATTCCTTGGTAACCAGAGTCCAGGCGAGTTCAATCGCCAGTTCCTTAAAATAGTCCCCAAACGAAAAGTTGCCGAGCATCTCGAAAAACGTGTGATGTCGTGCGGTGTACCCGACATTGTCCAGGTCGTTGTGCTTGCCCCCCGCACGAACACACTTCTGCGACGTCACCGCACGGCTAAAAGGCCGTTTCTCCACACCGGTAAAAACATTTTTGAACTGCACCATTCCCGCATTGGTGAACATCAAAGTCGGATCGTTTCGCGGCACCAATGGACCCGAAGACACCACTTCGTGGCCATTGTCGCCAAAATACTGGAGAAACGCCTGCCTGATCTCACTAACGCCGGTCATGATCCGTCTCGTTACCTTCTATGCCGTAGGACCATCGCCGGCTTCCTGGTTAACAAAAAAGCCGCCGGCACAATCGTCTTACGCCAACCTGACTACATCGCCGCCTTTATACAGCCCGCAGCATGGCTGTCCACACCGCTTGCAGTCACGGCTCTCAACATCATGACCGCACATATGACGCTGCATTTCACGGATCCGCCATGCACCATAATGAGAGGCGTCCCTCGGGGCCAAAGGACGCCTCTATTATGGGGATGTTCGGGGTCAACACCCACTCACACGGGGCCTCTATGGTGGGATGAGCAAAAGTGTACGCACTTTTGCGCCCGCACCCCGCTATATATTTTGCTAAGACCGATCAGGCTCCATGACTTCCGACGGGCTCAATCAAAAACCGCCCTAATCTAAGGGGACGCGCCCTGCCGCATCCGCCAACCTTGCGGAAAACGTTTCTATTGAACCCTACTCACCTGCGGCAGCACCAAGATCATCACCGGATTCCGGATCCTTTGCGCCATCCGGATCGGTAATCCTATCGGCGATTAAACCTGCATTCGCCCGAATGGCATGCTCAATGGCATCAGCAACATCTGGATTTGCCTTCAGGAACTTTTTGGCATTCTCCCGGCCCTGCCCGATCCGCTCGCCGTTGTGAGAAAACCACGAGCCAGATTTCTCGACCACACCTCCCGTCACGCCAAGATCAAGAAGTTCACCGGTCTTCGAAATACCTTCGCCATACATGATGTCAAACTCGACCTGGCGGAAGGGCGGTGCCACCTTGTTCTTCACGACCTTCACGCGGGTCTGATTTCCAACCACCTCATCACGGTCCTTGATGGCGCCGAACCGGCGAATATCGAGCCGGACGGAAGCGTAGAATTTGAGCGCATTTCCACCCGTCGTTGTCTCCGGACTGCCGAACATCACACCGATCTTCATCCGAATCTGATTGATGAAAATCACCATACAGTTCGACTTGGAAATCGACGCGGTCAACTTACGCAATGCTTGGCTCATCAAACGGGCCTGCAAGCCCGGCAGACTGTCACCCATCTCCCCTTCAAGCTCGGCACGGGGCGTCAGCGCGGCAACCGAATCGATGACCAGAACATCGATCGCCCCGGATCGCACCAGCGTATCGGCAATCTCAAGGGCCTGCTCGCCGGTATCGGGCTGGGAAATCAGCAATTCATCTATATCGACATTGAGCTTGCGGGCATAGACCGGATCAAGCGCATGTTCGGCGTCGATGAAAGCGCATATGCCACCGGCCTTTTGTGCTTCGGCAACCGTATGCAGGGCCAAGGTCGTCTTTCCTGACGATTCAGGCCCGAAAATCTCAACAACCCGCCCCTTTGGCAGGCCGCCAATCCCCAACGCGATGTCCAGACCGATCGATCCGGTGGAGACAGCTTCAATCTCAATAACCTTGTTCTGGCCAAGTTTCATAACCGAACCTTTGCCGAAGGCCCGTTCAATTTGCCCCAAGGCCGCGTCCAGTGCCTTTTGCTTGTCCATGGATGAGTTCTCGACCAGTCTTAGATTCGCTTGCCCCATTGCACCTGCTCCTTATTTCACACCTGACGGACTTTGCCAACGCAGTCTGTTTCGGATCATGACGGCGAATATGTACCAGTTTTGTTCTCCCCGCAAGCAAAAAGAACATTACTGGAACATTTTAATGGAGGCGAACTGATTTTGCGCGGTGCGGAGTATTTTTTAAGCTGCTTTTCCGGGCGTTTTCGGCGACAGTGTCGCCATACAGTGTCTTCATAGCGAATTTCGAGACGGATGAGCAATGAGTGAGCGGCCGTTGATCATAGACTGTTTGCAGTATTGCAATTTCTCTCACGGCATATTCCGCCAAATGGCTGAGGGCGGTGTCAGTGCCGTTCACGTCACCATCGCCTATCACGAGCTATTCCGGGAAACGGTCAGCAACATAAGCCGCTGGAACCGCTGGTTCGAACAGTTCCCGGACCTGATCTGCCCTGCGGGCTCCGGCGACGATGTGCGCAACGCCCACGAAAGGGGCCGCACGGCCATCATATACGGCTTGCAGAACCCCTCGCCAATTGAAGACGACATCGGACTGGTCGAAATCCTGCACACGCTCGGGGTGCGTTTCATGCAGCTCACCTACAACAACCAGTCCCTGCTGGCTACGGGCTGCTACGAAACCGAAGACACCGGATTGACCCGGATGGGCCACGAGGTTGTTCGCGAAATGAACCGCGTCGGCATGGTGGTCGACATGTCGCATTCCGCAGAACGCTCCACACTTGAAGCCATTGAACATTCCCATAGGCCGATTGCCATAACACATGCAAATCCTCACGCCTGGCATCCAGCTCTGCGAAACAAGTCCGGTGACGTGCTTCGCGCGCTGTCGCAGTCGGGCGGCATGCTGGGGTTTTCACTTTACCCACATCATCTCAACAATGGTTCTGAGTGCACTCTGGGAGACTTCTGCCAGATGATTGCGCGCACGGCGGATCTCATGGGCGTGGACCACATTGGCCTCGGGACCGATCTGTGTCAGGACCAGCCCGATAGTGTGGTTGAGTGGATGCGTACGGGACGCTGGTCGAAAAGCATCGACTATGGGGAAGGTTCAAGCAACGACGCGGGCTTTCCGGCACAACCGGACTGGTTCAGAGACAACCGTGATTTCGCAAATTTGCAACTTGGCCTGTTGGAAGCCGGTTTCAGCGACGCCGAAACGGCCCAGATCATGGGCGGTAACTGGCTGAGATTTTTCGATGAGAGCTTCGGCCCGGCCTGATTAGAGCATGTTCCCGAAAAGTGTGTGCGGTTTTCGGATAAAACATGCTCAATATCAAAGAGATAGAGCGCTTTGGACATCAAACGCGGGCTGTCATCACAAGCGCCCACAACAGAAATGCCACATTCAGAGCACCGAAAAAAGCCAGCCTGGTTCTGAAGCTGGCATCCTTGGCGAAGATAATGGTGCGGTATCCGTCTTTATTGATGAAAGGCTCCAGAATCACGAAGACGTTCAGCCACGTGACGACGAACAACAGCTTCAAAAACCCATCATTGTCGAACATTCCACAACTATGAAGGCACCAGCCCTAACAGAGGATTTACAAACATGGTAAACGCTCTGTTACCGCTGTCATGACCTCCATCAATGCCCCCGGCTGACAACATTTTCCACAGCCAAGGCGCTTGAGAACAAAGCCTGGTCTTCCCCCCAACGTGCCATAATCATGCCGCCCGCAACCGGACTATCCGGTTCGTGGATCGGCAGGGAGATTGCACACAGATTCAGGAAGTTGCCAACAAATGTGTTGCGCAGGCAGAAGAAATTCAGCCTGCCGTAATTGTTGTCGTCATCAACGTCTGAAACCGCGGGCGGCACGTTAGGCGTCGTCGGCACATAAAGACCGTCCAGCCCGCTCATTGCGCCCTGCAATCTACCGATCAAATAGCGCCGCTTCTCCAGCAACGCGGCGTAGTCCGGACCGCTGATGGCCCGGCCGGACTCGATGCGGGTGCGTACACGCTGATCGTAACGCTCCCCATCGCGTTCAATCATAGCGCTATGAAAACTATACGCTTCGACAGCGGAAATACCGCCATTGGCATTAATCGCAGGCAGATCCGCCAGCTCCGGGAATTCGACATCCACAAATTGGACACCGGCCGCCTCCAGGCGCTTACGGCTGGCCTCGAAAGCTGTGGCAATCGGGACTTCAACATCATCGAAAAACAAATGCCGCGGGATGCCGAACCGCAAACTTCCCACATCGCGCTCTTCGATAACACCATCCCAGTCAGCCGCCATAAGCGCGTCAGTGGCTGCACAGCATGACACCGAAGCCGCAAGCGGCCCAACCGAATCGAGTGTTTTTGACAACGGAAACGCACCATCGACCGGAACCCGGCCGACACTTGGCTTGTAACCGGTAATACCGTTGAACGCAGCCGGTATTCGGCACGAGCCACCCGTATCGGAACCAATCCCGACAGGAACGATACCCTCAGCAACCGAAACCGCCGCTCCCGACGACGAGCCGCCCGGAATGCGGCCGGTGTCGCGATCATAGACCGACAAAGGCGTGCCGTAATGCGGGTTAAGGCCAACACCGGAATAGGCAAACTCGGTCATGTTCGTGCGGCCAAGAAAGACAAGCCCGGCCGCCCGCAATCTGCCGATCGCAGGCGCATCGGCTTTCGCCGGCACAGCACCTTCCAGAACAACCGAACCTGCTCTGGTCGCCTGGCCGGCAACATCGAAAAGATCCTTGATCGAGATCGGTATACCGGCAAACCGGCCAGGATGGCGCCCCGCGCGCCGCATGGCATCGGCGTGATCCGCCATCAGCAGCGCCTGCTCTTCCTCTACGGTCAGGAAAATTCTCTCGCCTTCTGGTGACTGCCGGATCTGCGCAATTGCTTTCTCGGTTAGCTCTCGCGCGGTAATCCGGCCGGTGTCCAATTGCTCGGCAAGGCTATTCAGCGTGTCCATAACAGCTCACTGTCGGTGGTAAATGTTAAAAAACCGGGACTGCGGCCGGCAGCACCCGGAGAAAGACGGTCGCGATGTGCGTTCGGCTAGGGACTGTTGAGTATCAACGTCCCTAGGTGGCCATCGCATCTTTTACAGCTTCCGCGAGCTGCTTCAAAGTAAAGGGTTTCGGCAGGAAGGCGAAGTCATCCTGGCCTTCAAGGTTTTTCTCAAAAGCATCCTCAGCATACCCCGATATGAAGACCACCTTGGTGCCTATGCCACGCTTGCGCAGCTCCTTCAGCAGCGTCGGACCATCCATTTCGGGCATCACCACATCTGACAGAACCAGATCGAATTCGCCGGACTGCGATTCAACGACTTCAAGAGCGCTTTCACCGGAATCCGCCTCCAGAACCGTATATCCACGCGACGCCAGGGCCCGAGAAGCAAAGGACCGGACCGCATCTTCATCTTCGACCAGCAAAATAGTGCCCTTACCGGTCAAATCCGCCCGTTCCGACTCTGCCCTGCCGGAACCGAGGTCTTCAACCTCGGCCACCTGATCGCGTACGTGTTCGGGCAGGTAGATCGAAAACGTCGTTCCTTTGCCAAGCTCGCTGTCGCAGAAGATGAACCCGCCGGTTTGCTTGACGATTCCGTAAACTGTGGACAACCCAAGGCCGGTACCCTTGCCAACCTCCTTGGTTGAAAAGAACGGCTCATAGATCTTGGCCAGCACATCCGGCGGCATTCCGGTTCCCGTATCCGATATTTCACACAGCACATAGCGTCCCTCGGGCATGACTGACGGGTTCACCGATCGCGATTCCTGTTCGGAAACATTGGCCGTGCGCACAGACAGAACACCACCATCGGGCATCGCATCGCGGGCATTGACGGCAAGGTTGATAACCACCTGTTCGAACTGATTGACATCAACTTTCACGAGGCCGACATCACGCCCGTGCGCCACCTTCAGCTCTATCTTTTCGCCCAACAACCTGCCAAGCAGGTTGCCAAGATCAGACAGCACATCGGTTAGCGACAACACTTCGGGGCGCAATGTCTGCCGTCTGGAAAAGGCCAGCAGCTGGCGCACCAGGTTTGCCGCCCGATTGGCATTCTGCTTGATGTTCATGATATCGGCGAACGCCGGATCCGTCGGGCGGTGTTTGGCCAGCAACAGATCGGAAAAACCGATAATCGCCGTGAGGACATTGTTGAAATCGTGCGCCACGCCGCCGGCAAGCTGGCCGACAGCCTGCATCTTCTGCCCCTGGGCCAGCTGCGCTTCGAGGCTGGAGTGACGCGTCGTATCGACGGCATAAACGAGAATTTCACGATCGCCGGTGTCATCCGCACCGGCCGGCACGAAATACATCTGACCGGTACGTTGCTCGCTGCCGACAAATGTCACATCAACCGGTTCTGCCGCCTTTGCATCATCTGTAGCCAGTTGAAGCGTCTGCTGCACGGTTTCGCGGTCCCGCTCCAGGACCAGTTCTGTCACCGGCGCACCACGCGCTGCCGCACCGGACATATCCAGGAATGCGCTGTTGGTGTTGGCAATCACGCCATCCTTGTCCAGTTCAGCCACACCGATCGGTGCATTATTAAACAGCCGGGCCATACGAATCTCAGCCTCCGAGGCACCAGCAAGCTTGACCGGACCGGCCCCTTTATCCAGCACCAAGGAACGCGACGGCTGAGCCTTGCCATCCAAATCAAAGTCCGTGCGATGAATGATGCGTACCGGCAGCGGGGTTCCTTCACGCCCCTTCAGGTCGAGATCGAAGACTTCCGTGCGTTCCGAACCGTTTTCCGGCTTAAGCCCCATGATCAGCTTCGCCCCGGCCTCATCCACCAGGTTCTCAAGCATCAAGCTGCCGTCTGTGGTCTCCGAAAGGTCAAGGCCCAGCCAGTCGGCCAGGGTCGCATTCACATAGGCGATTTTGCCATCGGACGTGGTGGAGAAGAAACCCGCAGGCGAATGGTCCAGGTAGTTGATGATGTATTGGAGATTGGAAAAGGCGTTTTCCTGACGCTCCCGATCAGCGGTGATGTCCGTCAATCGCCACAATGTAAAACGCTTGCCGACCGACGGAGAAATCGGCGAAACCGATGCCCTGAACCAGGCTGGGGCGGATTGTCTGGCGCCGGCAGCCGCCGAACCGCTGTTGAGCCGGAACTCCTCGACCGAGCGCTCGCCTTCTCGCGCTGCTTGCGCCAACCGGTAAATTCGATCGGCAATGTCGGGATAGCCGGCATAGAGGTTTTCTATTCCGACCGGTCGGGATGCGCCTGATGTTTTCAACAGTTCCCGGTACCGGGCATTAGCGTAGATGACCCGGCCGTGTTTGTCGGTGACCGCGCAGGCATCGCCAATGGCATCCGCCAGCCCGTCAAAAAATGTCCGCTGCTTCGGCAGTCTTCCGAAGTGAACAAACCCGGCGATGGCTCCAAACGCCGCCAACAGTCCCAGAAGCGACGCCGCCGCCAGGATCACCAGCGCACCCAGCGGCAACTTGTCGCCAAGCTGATATGTCAGCCCGCCGACCGTCGCCGCCAGCAACACCGCCAGAACGATCGCGAGTGCCGGCCTGCCATGACGCTGGTCCTCCTGGAAATCGGGACGGCTTTCTGCAATTCCTGCATCGCTCATTGGTTTCAAACCGAATTGTCGCGCAATCGTGGTTCTAACGAATCAGCGCAAGTATAGGCGATTTGCCAGCAAATGGCCGGGATCTTCGACACCACATCGCGATCACTCTGACGTGGCGTTGATATTCTGCTAGATTAGATCGTGACCCTAACAAACTGTAATCTTGCAGTAGTAACCGCATAGTCAGGTGGCAGGAGGCAAAAATGGACGTCATCGCACCCTATTCAAACTACTTGATCGGCGGCGCCGTTGCGCTCGGTGCGCTGATTATCGTGTGGCTGCTCGCCAAGGCCCTGGGGCGATCTGTCACCGGCCGTAAGGGCAACAGGCTGTCGGTCAGCGAATATCATGAGATCGACAAATCACGCAGGCTTGTGCTGGTCAAGAGAGACAATGTCGAACATCTTGTCTTGATAGGCGGCAATCAGGATCTCGTCGTGGAATCCGGCATCGGCAGTGGCGTCAGCCGGTCATCGGAAGATGATATGCCAAGATTGGACCGGCACCAGCCTGACAAATATGCCCGGGCAGTCGCAGAAGACAACGAGACATTTGATATCGATCCGGAAGATCCGCCGCCGCATTTCCCACAGCCCGCACCAGCCGCACCGCAGCCGCCACCTCCAGCACCACTCGCCGCCCGGCCGGCCCCAAGACCCGCCGTTTTCGGTGACAATCCGCCACCGCTGCGCCCCGCCACGCCAGGCACAGAACCACGCTTCGCCCCTGCAAATCCAAACTATGACGACGATCGCAACTACTGACGAGACTTCAGCACGTCCCACAGCCGCTCTTGCGTATCGTGCGGCAAGCCAGCCGCACCGCCGCCATCCGCGTCTTCAATCGTCGCGATAAACGCGTTCACGACGTTCATGGCGCTCCTGCGCCTCGATCGACAACGTGGCAATCGGCCTGGCATCAAGCCGGCGCAGGCTGATGGGTTCTCCGGTTTCCTCGCAATACCCGTAGGATCCATCATCGATACGCTTTAAGGCCGCGTCGATTTTCGAGATCAGTTTTCGCTGCCTGTCCCGCGTCCGCAATTCAAGCGCCCGGTCCGTTTCCGTCGATGCCCGGTCCGCAAGGTCCGGCAACGCAACATTCTCGTCCTGAAGACTCTGCAGCGTTTCACGGCTCTCGCGTAAAATTTCGTCCTTCCAGTTCATCAGCTTGGCACGGAAATACTCCCGCTGCCGCTCGTTCATGAATGGCTCTTTGTCGTTCGGCCTATAAGTACCGTTCGGGCTCATGTTCGACAGTCCTGCTCACTATCTCAGCTTTTTTAAAGGCTGACACCCTTACCGATTTGGCGCCTATATATCGGGGCTCAAGCCGTTCGACAATAGGCAAGTTCGTTTGTATGCAAGATCTGTACAAAATCCCGTTGCAGAATTGTATCTAACTGATTCGAAAGCGTTTTCAGATCGGCCTGCAAGATACACAAGATTGTGACAGCAAAGCTGAAACTCTCGGCCAAGCCTATGCGGGCCTGTATCGGCTGTAGCAGCCACGCGCCAATTCGGCTATGGAAGCAGCTGATTTTTCACAGGCAGGAACCACAGCATGCGTTTCGAAGGCACTAAAGATTACGTCGCAACGGAAGACTTGCGGGTTGCGGTGAACGCCGCAATCGTCCTGGAACGACCTTTGCTGGTCAAAGGTGAGCCGGGTACGGGCAAGACGGTTCTGGCACATGAAGTCGCCTCCGCCATAGGCGCACCACTGATCGAATGGCACATCAAATCCACAACCAAGGCGCACCAGGGCCTTTACGAATATGATGCGGTGAGCCGGTTGCGCGATTCCCAGCTTGGCGATGACCGTGTCCACGATATCACCAACTACATTCGCAAAGGCAAGCTGTGGGAAGCATTCACCGGCAGTGAACGCCCGATTCTCCTGATCGATGAGATCGACAAGGCCGATATCGAGTTCCCCAACGACCTGTTGCAGGAACTCGACCGCATGGAGTTCTTCGTCTACGAGACCGGCGAAACCGTTCAGGCAAAGAACCGCCCGGTGGTAATCATCACATCAAATAACGAAAAAGAACTGCCGGACGCGTTCCTGCGGCGCTGTTTCTTCCATTACATCAAGTTTCCGGATGCCGAGACCATGTCGAGCATCGTCGATGTGCATTTTCCCGGTCTGAAAGGCCAACTGGTGAACGATGCCTTGAACATCTTCTATGAAATCCGCGAGGTTCCGGGTTTGAAGAAGAAACCCTCGACATCGGAACTGCTCGACTGGATCAAACTGTTGCTCAATGAAGATATCAGCCCCGACATCCTGCGTGAACGCGATCCCCGCAAACTGATTCCGCCCCTGCATGGCGCCCTACTGAAAAACGAACAGGATGTGCAATTGTTTGAACGACTCGCATTCATGTCACGCCGCGAAGGCCGGTAAACCGGCATCCGTACGGCGTGAAGCCGGCCCGGGAGCCTGAATGATGCTGAAGTGTTTTGCTGCCTGCCTTGCCGCCTCCATGATCATGGTGTCCACCGCATACGCCGAAGAGCCGGATTGGACGGCATCATCGGGATTTGACAGGGTCAAGGAACCCAGCGGCTTGACGGCAGGTCGCGACCGGATCTACGTGGTCGGCGACGAAGGTCATGCCGGCATCCTCGATGCCAGTACGGGAAAGCGCCTGTTCAAACGCCGTCTGACGGGTGAGAACGGCGATATTGACCTGGAGGGCATAACCATTTCCGCCGATGGCTCGGTGCTGTTCTTCGGGCTCGAACTGCCACCAAGGATCGTGGCGGTTCCACTCGACACCTTCACGTCCACGGAAAAGAAACTGGTCATCTCGGGCGATCTGATGCAATGGGCCCTTCCAGGCCTCAAATGCGATGAACCGAACAGGGATTGCATGGAGGCGCTGGTTCTGCTTCCACCGGGACATCATCCCTACGAAGATGTAGCCCAAGCTCAGGAAAGATCCGTCTTTCTTGCAGCATCAACCGTTGATGGCCGTATTCACGCCTTTGCTGTCGACATCAGTGTTTCCGGCGCCGCGGTTCGGCTAACCGACAATCCCGCCGTTCTCGATGCCACGGGCAAACAGCTGGAATCGTGGATGCCGTCGACTCAAACCAACCTCTCCGACATGTTCTATTCACCGGCAAACAGATCGCTTTATGTCTTGTACGACAGCGGTCGGAAGCGCGAACGCGCCGAAATCGTCATACAGACATATCCGGCCAGCGGCCGGGCCTTTGAGACCGTGGCAACCTATGCCACACAGTGCCGCGGCAGCGAAGGCATTGCGGTGATCTTGAAACCAAAAACGTTTCGCTGCGATAGTTCACCACAGCCCAGCCGTTTCACTGTCGTCATCGCATACGACCCTTCGACAGGGCAGCACGCCTGTAAGGGACTGAAAAACAGCGAAAATAAACTGAGAAACAAAGGGCAGGTCATCTCCTACAACACACCCTTCCCCGCCTGTCATTGACGGCGCACCATGGACCTGTCAGCGTCCCGGCAAGATATAGACAGTGGGTTCGGACGGCAGCGTGACCTCCGATACGATGATCTCGGGACTCGCTTCCACACGCACCAGAAACACCCCCTTCAGCCCGGCCGCGAAATCGTTGAGCCGGCCGACGGAAAAGTAGTGCATCGGCAAAACGATACGCGCACGCAAGGTCTTGAGCACTTCGATCATGTTTTTCTGGGCCATCGTATAGGTCCCATCAACCGGCACCATGACTATGTCCAGCCGGCCAATCCATCCGATATGCTGAGGAGACAGCTCATGGTGCAAATGGCCAAGATGGCCGATACAAAGACCTGCCACCTCGAAAATGAAGATCGAATTGCCGTCCGTCTCACGCTGACCCGACCAGTGGCGGATATCGGTAGGCACATTGCGTATCTTGACATCCCCAACGGTCATGTTGTGGCTGGCGGCGCCGCCCTTCGGATTCCAACCGCGCAGCACGTGCTTGATTTTGGGGTCGGGAAAGTCCGTGTAGTGCGTCTCATGGGCGTGGTTCATGGTCACCACGTCGGGCACACGGCCCTGCCCGGCAAAGCCTGCGTAATCGGTCGCAACGATCACGCCACCGGGACTTTCGATCCGAAATGTCGAGTGGCCAACGAATGTGATGCGCACCTCGCCCGGCTTCAGCGATACGGGCCGGTAAGCCACTTTCAAAAACGGTGGCGGCGCGCCGGCCATGGCCAAGCACCGGCTTGGCTCAACGGCATTAGCGGTTGAAGGCAGAAAACACGCCACGAACAGAAGAAAGGCGGCGACAGCTCTCATCGCAATCTCCCTTCTTTGGCGCCCGGGCCATTTGCTGTCGGCTTCAAGATTACATGACAGATTGGCAACCGGCCAATCACATCGGCTTTAACGGCCGGTTTTTCGCCGTCTCTGTAGCCTCCGGCCCGCGAATCGCGCGGCCAGAAGCCGTGCCCGACTGGTGGTTCTACGGCGTTGCCGGATCCGGTTGGTGTGCCTACCACGTTCTTCAAACCGGTTGGCAATCTTACGGCGTTGCCGGTTCCGGCCCCTGTACTTGCCGCTTTGACGTATCCGGTTAGCGTCCGCGCTGCGTTCCCCAAAGCGGATTCCGGCCCATTCGCGCCTGCCCTGCCACTGCCAATTCCATCTACGCCAGCCAAACCAGTAGCCTAACGCCTGCCCCCATTGCCCAGCGCCCCTTCCCCATTGCGCGGCTGCCCAAAGTCCAATGCCCCATTGTGCGAATCCGATTCGGGTAGGTTGCGCCTCATGACCAAGCAAGCCAAGAGTGGCGAGCGGAGACTGCACCTGAGGCGGTCCTTCACGCGGTGATTGCGGGCCCGCAGTAATTGGCGGCGAAACCGGTTCTGCAACTGACCGCGCATCTTGAACCAACAACCCATCCAATTCGGCGTCAAACCGCGTTTCGCCAACTCTGTCCGCCATACGCAAGATTGTGTCTTGCGCATCCGCACCGGTATGCGAACCAGACTCAGCTTCAAGCCGCAGGATCCTAGCAAAACGCTCTACGCCATTTCGAACAGACTCGCGCCGTTCGGTCCCTTCTCCAGCAATAAATGCGACCGGCATAATCGGCGTGACCGGCAATGATCTGCCGTCAGGCTGCGATTGCCGACGGATCGATGCATGATGGTGGCCCAGCGCGGATGGTTCGACGGGCAGGGTTCGGTTGACATCCTTTGCCTCACCACCTTGTTGGACCGGCCCGGCCTGAAGCCGGTGCCGCGGTATATCTGCGCCACCCCTTCGGCGGATCGCGGCAGCCATGCCGCCGGCATGTGGCGCGGTCCCGGCAAGCTCTGAACCCGCTTTGTTCAACACATCCGGCGCAATGGCTTCTCGTTTGGACAACCGCGGCTGTCCCTGCGCATCACCTTGCGCCAACTCTCCGAATGACATCCTGAGCGCGCGGGGTAGCTTCATACTCTCGTCGTTGGCCCGCAGCCCGGAGCCAGAACCATCGGCATGCACTGGCCCGACTCTCTGAGGATCGATCTGCATCGAGCTGCTGTGCACCGTCCCGCTCCGTTGCAGGGCTCCGTGAAATGCATCCAGTGCGTTTTGCAGGACTTTAGGCTCTGCGGCCGGTTCCCGGTCTCCAGCTTGTGCAAGCTGTTTGGTCACCAATTGCTTGGTCATTTGCTCCGAGAACGCCGCCTGCAATGCAGGTTGCATTATTTGCTCAGGATTTAGCTTTCCAGATTGCGCTGCCTGCAAGAGCTGCGCAAGCTGTTTGGCCATTTGCTCCGTGATCCCTGCCTGCATTACTTGCTCTGGACTTAGCTTTCCAGATTGCGCTGCCTGCAAGAGCTGGGCAAGCTGCTTGGCCATTTGCTCCGTGATCCCTGCCTGCAATGCAGGCTGCATTATTTGCTCAGGACTTAGCTTTCCAGCGTGTGCGGCCAGCACGAATTGTTTAAGCTGTTTGACCGTCGGCTCCGCAGAGTTTTCCAGATGCGCAGACTTTGGCCCCCGCCCGGCTACTGATTCCACAGCCATGACCGGCAACACGCTCTGCGCCGTTTGTTTGGACCTACGCTCAGCAACCCTTGTTAACATCGCAGGTTGCGTTGACTGTTTAGCCTTCTGCTCGACAGCCTCGGTCTGAACGGCAGGCTGCGCTGGCTGTTTGCCCCTGCGCTCTACGGTCCTCGTCAGCAATGCTGGTTGTGCAAACTGTCTGGCCTTCAGTTCTACGGAACCTGCCTGCGGCGCAGGTTGCGACAGCTGCTTGGCGTTCGGCTGTGTGGATTCGGCTTGTGCCCCAGGCTGTACGAGCTGTTTGGCATTCGCAACTAACAATTTTGCCGGCCGTTGAGATTGTGGCCCATCAGCAAAACGCTGCGCGGCGACATCCGGTTCTTCACCGTGTTCCCCAAGTTCCCAAGGCCCGGCCAGCGTATCCGACGTTTTTGAAGACTGCTGTCCAACGTAGCTGTCACCACGGCCCAAAGCTGTCGCCGGGCCAGATTGCGGGCGTGCGGTCGGATCCTTCGCATTCGTCATGCGCGAGTCGAACGCTCCCGAGTCGCCGGTGTTATTCACATCACCGCCGTTTACTCCTGCCAACTTCGCTAATGACCCATCACTCATTGATCGCGCACCTAGTGCCTCCCAGCATTACAATTTTCGCGAGAAAGGCTCGACCGGTCAATCCGCAGAAACTACGCATGCCGAGCGGCTTTGGCACTGGCTCGCCGTCTGACAAGGCCCCTTGCGTTTTGGCAAAACGGGGGCTTGCAACCCACGGGCGCTTCGGCAAATCTCAGCTGAGGCAATCAGTTCAAACCTGGAAGAGTTCCATGCCCGACGACCGATTCAAGCCCGTAGATGCTACGCAAGTACCCCGTTTCAGCGATGTCGCAACGTTCATGCGCACAAGGCGGCATGACATTTCCAGTGAAATCGATATCGGTCTGATCGGCGTTCCCTTCGACCTCGGCCTGAACTACCGCTCTGGCCCGCGCGAGGGCCCCGAAGGCGTACGTTCAGCATCACGCCTTATACGCCAGATGCATCCGACCAGCAGTCTTCGCCCCTACGACATCTGCAACGTGGCCGATCTTGGCGATGCACCGGTCAACCCTCTCGACAAAGATGCCTCCATCTTATCCATCGAGACATTCTTCCGGCAGCTCAAGGCACACAATATCCGCCCGGTCGCCGTCGGAGGAGATCATACGATCCCAACGCCAATCCTACGGGCACTGGCGGACGAACAACCCGTTGGCCTGTTGCAGATCGACTCGCACGCAGACGTCCTTGACGAATTGTGCGGCACTAGGATCAACCATGCGACCTTCATGCGCCGGGCCCATGAAGAGGGTCTGATCGATCCGACCCGGGTGGTGCAACTTGGTTTGCGCGGCAGTCGTTTCGGGGATGAGGACATAGACTACGGCACAGATGCCGGCTTCACAATTATCACCTATGATGACTACGAAGAAATGGGGCGTGCCGAGGCCACCCGCCTCATCAACCACACGCTGGGAGACGGCCCGGTCTACATCACACTCGACATTGACGGTCTGGACCCGGCCTTCTGTCCGGGAACACCGGTGCCTGAAATTGGCGGGCTCACACCGCGTGACTGCCAGGTGATTTTCCGCTCGATCGCCAATCGAAACATTGTCGGCGCGGATATTTCCGAAGTGGCACCGTGTTATGACCCGACGGGCATTACCTGCGTAACGGCTGCCAACATGATGTTTGAGCTTGTTTGTCTGGTCGCTGCATCGATCAAAGCCAGCCGGGCCTGAACGGCCACCCGGCAGGCACGACGAGTTGCGTATCAACTGCACGCGCCCCGGTGGATGACGATGGCACCGACCGCCCGGGCCGAACAGGAATTGCCGTAGGTCTTTGCCGGCTGCCCTCGATATTTCGCACACACCGGACGATAGATCATTGGGCATGCGACGGGGCGGCACTTGCCGCGATACAAGAACAACGCACCGCTGGCTCTGGCCACACATGCGTTTGGATAAGTGCGCGCCGCCGATCCTGGTTTCCTGGCGCAAACCGGACGATACTCTCGCGTACACACAGTATTTCGCCGGCACGCTCCGCGATGAACAATGCGTGCCCCTGCGACGGTTGCAACGCAGGAATTGCTAAAGCTCTTGGTAACGCCACCCGGCAGCTTGCCGCAAACCGGCTTGTAGATCCTTGGACAGGCCCGCAACGGCCGACTTGCGTGGGTCTGTGTGATGTGCAACGTCTGAACGGAATTTGAAGGAGGCGACGCAGCGGCGATATCCGCCTGCCCCATCACGAAACATGCAAGTGTAACCGCGGTTGCGGCCAATAGCGAATTCAATGTGCCGGACATGACTGGCCTCTTATGCTCTTATTTACGCCACTCATCCGCACGCCGCTCTCACCGCGGTTGGTGCCATTGTCTGGCTGAACGCATGCTGAACCGGTCGTTCAGACAAACCGGCGTCCCATCGCAAAAGATCAGGTGAACTGGGGTATGGCCAGATATCCCAAGGCGGCCAGCCCGGCAGCAACAAGGCCCGCATCTATTATCCCCACCTCCGCCAGCGCCTGAGGCGGTTTGCGAAGACGCGGCGCGAGCCGGATCAGCCAGATTGCGCCATAACCTATCCACAACAGGACAGCTGCCACCGCAACCAAGGTTCTCACAAAAGGCGCCGGCGGCACCGTGAGCCACCACACCAGGGCAAACCCTGCCGCACAAAACAATGCATAGGCCACCAGTGCCTTAAGGCTGTCGACAATGAACCCGCTGTTGATGCGCGATGTCTTTCGCGACCCGACGAACATCAAGACGACGCCAGCAAGAATTACGAGCAATACGGCAAGCTTGGCCATTCACGTTCCTTTACGGATGTGACACCCGCCACACTCATACGGTCTCGGTGCACACAATCCAAGCTGTTCACCGGCGAACCGGTTCCCGGTGTTAAGAAATTGACCGCAGTTCGGAGAACTTCGTTCTTCAAATGCCGCGAGCAGACAACTAAGATTTCTTCGTCTGCGTGTATACGGGAAGGATCATCCGCTATGACACTTATGCCTGCATCGGAAATGGGCGCGGATCCTGCATCGTTGGAGCCCATCGAAACGGCCAGCCGGGACGAAATCGAAGCCCTTCAGCTTTCGCGGCTAAAATGGTCCCTGAAGCACGCCTATGAGAATGTCGATCACTACAAGGCAGCATTCGACGCGAAGGGGGTCACACCCAACGACCTGAAAGACCTCTCCGATCTATCGAAGTTTCCCACCACCTCAAAAGCGGATCTTCGCGATCACTATCCTTTCGGCATGTTTGCCGTACCACGCGAACAGGTGGTGCGGGTTCATGCCTCTTCGGGCACAACCGGCAAACCGACTGTGGTCGGCTATACGGACCGCGATCTCTCCGTTTGGGCCGACGTCGTGGCGCGCTCCATGCGGGCGGCCGGCACGCGGCGCGGAGACATCGTCCACGTCGCCTACGGGTATGGACTGTTCACCGGCGGTCTTGGTGCACATTACGGCGCGGAGCGGCTCGGATGCACCGTGATACCGGTTTCAGGCGGAATGACCGCCCGGCAGGTGCAACTCATTCAGGACTTCAAACCACGGGCAATCATGGTAACGCCCTCATACTTCCTCAACATCATCGACGAAGCTTCCAGACAGGGCATCGCACCGGAGGAACTCTCTCTGGAGATAGGTATTTTCGGCGCGGAGCCGTGGACAAACGAGATGCGCGGCCAAATCCAGGAACGCAGCGGGTTACATGCCGTCGACATCTATGGCCTGTCGGAAGTCATGGGACCCGGCGTTGCCAACGAATGTATCGAAACCCAGGACGGCCTGCACATTTGGGAAGATCATTTCTATCCGGAAGTCATAGACCCGGAGACCGGTGAGGTCTTGCCGGAAGGCGACTTCGGCGAATTGGTATTCACCTCCCTGACCAAAGAGGCGATGCCGGTCGTGCGGTACCGGACACGCGATCTAACCCGCCTGATGCCGGGCACCGCACGCACCATGCGGCGAATGGAAAAGGTCACCGGCCGGTCCGACGATATGCTGATCATTCGCGGCGTGAATCTGTTTCCCACCCAGATCGAAGAAGTGCTTGTCCGCATTCCGGAACTGTCGCCACATTACCAGCTCGAACTCGTCAAGGAGGGGAACCTGGATCACCTAAAAGTACATTGTGAACTGCTTCCCGCCGACGGCCCGATGCATGACGCCCTTAAGGAAGGCGCTGCAACCACGCTTTCGAAGGCAGTCAAGGATCTCTACGGGGTTAGCGTCGAGCCGGTCGTCCACGAGCCTGGAGAGATTGCACGCTCGGAAGGCAAGGCACAACGAGTTGTCGACAGCCGCCAATAAAACGCAGCAACATGTAAGTCGGTTGCAATACAATGTATGCAGGACGCACGTGAGTTAAGATGAGCGAGTGAATCAGTACTGATTCATCTATCAGGGCCAGGAGGATTGAAGTGCACAGGGATCCGCGAGCCATGCCAAACGACCATGCAAAGGGCCAAACCTGTCGGATTGTCGTCACTGTAGCGGCATGCTGGGCCATTACTTTCGGCTGCGAAGCCCCGCTCATGGCGGCTGGCGCCGAGAGCAACGACGCAACGTCTCAAGGCAGATCCATCTCCGGGACGTGGCGACTGAATTCCACCTGTAACACCGGGAAATTCGTCGTCATGCTGAACATCCGCCAGAAAAGCGCAACACGGTTTGTCGGCAGCGGTCAGGGAGTTAACAGCGGCTACCGGACGGTGATCGAAAACGGTCGCATTTCCGGCACCTCGATATCATTCTCACGCCGCAACGTGAAGGCAGGTGCGAGAACAGCCACCCACTCGACAGGTATCCTGTCGGCAGACGGTCGGCGCATGTCCGGCACTGAACGCAGCGCTTTCTGGAATTGCAAGTTCAACGCTAGAAAACTCTAATATTGCCGCACCCTGAGTTTTGGTTGGTGGCGACGGTGCCATCGTGGTTGTGAGCGTCGTTGGCTTCTGCTACCGAAGGCGCATGATTCCACGATACACACACCCCGACATGGCGACAATCTGGTCGCCCGAAACCAAGTTCCGGATCTGGTTTGAGATTGAGGCGCATGCCGCGGATGCTCAAGCGGAACTTGGCGTCATTCCCAACGCCGCGGCACGTACAATCTGGGAAAAAGCAGGCGACGCGGCATTTGATGTTGACCGCATTGATGAGATCGAACGGGAAGTCAAACACGATGTCATCGCATTCCTGACGCATCTGGCGGAAATCGTCGGGCCGGAAGCACGGTTCG
>JANQIR010000272.1 GCA_028282065.1 Aestuariivirgaceae bacterium | reverse complement strand
TTTTTGTGAAACCTGAGTCACCAAAAATGCTCTATCTCTTTGATATTGAGCATGTTCTTATCCGAAAACCGCACACACTTTTCGGGAACATGCTCTAATCCGAAACCACGCCAGACGCCTTTACGACCTTCTCAATTGCATTCTTTAGGCTCGGCCCAACCCTGTCGAAGCCAAAGGCCTTTGCCACTGCTCTGACTATTTCCTCGGATGGCACATTGCCACTTTCCTCGACAACCAATTTGACTGCTGCTGCAATCTCCAGCGGTGGGAGCATTTCTGCCCTCTGTATAGAAGGCGACTGTTCGGACCTATCTCGAATCTTTGGATCTTGTTCTTGCAGATCCGTGAACCAGAACGGCCCTTGCGATTTGACCATTGCATGGGTATCGGCATTCGATACCATTCCTTTGGCCTTGCGCAGAGCCTGAGCAGTCTTGTCCTGTATCCTGCGGCCTGCACGCTCCTTTCCGAAGGCTGCGGCAAATCGTCGAGCGACTTCTTCTTGATGTATCGGGCCTTCACCATCGACGATCTGCAGAACCAGTTCTATGGCGCTTCGCAATGGTGCCTCGTGCGGTTCAACATCTGAATCGACTCTGATATTCGCAAGCTTGTAAGGGTCCGGCCTGATGGATGTTGCGGGAATATGCGCAATTGAGACCGTATTGGTTGGCGCCTCTTCCAAATCCTCTTCTGCCGGTAGTTCGTAATTGCTATTGGCTCCCGTGACCTCAATGCCATTCTCGCTCATGCGCGCAGCAGTTTCCAAAGCGCAACGCAAGCGCTCAACTTGCGGCCCGCGCTGATAGAACCAGTCGGTGCTCCAAATGCGATGGAAACGCCAACCCAAGTGTTCGAGTATCTCCTGACGCAGCCTGTCCCGTTCACGGGCCCACAGAGCTGAGTGGTAAGTGGCGCCGTCGCATTCCACCGCAATCATGTATTGCCCGGAGCGAACCGGATGTTTCACACCGAGATCGATCAAAAACCCCGCGCTACCTACCTGGTGGTCCACGCTGAATCCCAATTTGCGAATTTCTGATGCAACGTCTTCTTCGAAGGGTGAATCCGCCGACCCGGAGGTTGGGAGAGACTGCCCCAGTTGCCCGGTCTTAGCGTATTCCAGGTAGCGTTTGAGAATTCGCGGGCCGTCCTTCGATGTTCGTGACAAATCGATGTCACCGGGCTCAAAGGACGCGAAGACATCGCAACGAACACGAGCACGGCTGAAGAGTACATTTAACCGACGTTCCCCTCCGTCTGAATTTACCGGCCCAAAACTCATGGAGTGAAGCCGCCCGCCTGGCTCATAGGGACCATAGCCAACACTAATCAAAATGACGTCTCGCTCGTCTCCCTGCACGTTTTCGATATTCTTGGCGAAAAAGTCCTCAGGCTTGCCTTCACGTAGAAATTCATCAAGACGCGCGTTCTTTCGGCGTTCCAACTCGAGTAGTTCCGTCACCATGTTTCTCTGGGTGGCGGAGAAAGCAACAACACCGAGTGACAGTTCGGGATGCTGAACCGCGTGGCTAGCGACTGCCTCGACGATTGCCTGTGCTTCGATCTTGTTTGTACCCGGTCGTCCGTCGCCCCGGGACTTGCTCGTATAAGCCCCCTTGACCGGTACGAACCTGATGCCAAATCCGGCATCATGCTGCAACGGGGAGGGAGGCAATACGAGGTTGCCGCCGTAGAACTCAACGTTGGAAACAGTAATCAGCGACGGGTCCCGGGAGCGATAATGCCACTCCAGCATTCGAGAAGGAATTCCCCGCGCTTCACAAAGGCTTAAAATCGATTCCATTTCCGTTGCCTTTGCCGCGCCATCAAGCAGTTCATCATCCTCTTCGTCGGGATCATTTCCCGTCACTCTGTCGAAGAACGACGTTGGAGGGAGTTGTTTTTGATCGCCGACGACAACAATCTGATTTGCCCGAGCTATTGCGCCGAGCGCATCTTCGGGGCGAACCTGGCTGGCTTCATCGATAACAAGGAGGTCGAAGTCTATTGAGCCGGGAGGAAGGAACTGAGCAACGGAAATCGGGCTCATCAGCAAGACTGGTTTGATACGTTGAAGCACTACGCCCGCCTGCTCAAAGAGCTTGCGAATTGGCTTGTGCGCTCGCTTCTTGCCGATCTCCCCGCGAATGACTCCCATCTCACCAATTGAACCCGTCGGCAGCTGCGTGAGGTGCCTTGCCAGCACAAGGTCTCGAACGTCTTCGATACGTTCCGCCTCCCGCTCCTGGAAGTTATCAACAATGAGATCCCGGTTCATTTGACGGAACTTGTCCAGCGCCGGAACGGCCTTTCGTGCGTAGGCCCAAACCGCCTCGGCATGAGCATACCTGAGCTCATCCTTGGCAGAATTCTCATCAAGGTCACCTGCATCGATCCTGCCAACCAGTTCACCGAATCCCAGGTTTACAAGGTTGGCGGCGAAATGCTGTTGCTTGCACCACTCACCATATCTTTCTTGATTGTCAACGACCGCCTGCAACCGCAGCAGAACCGAACTCAAGCCCGCATCCCGAGTTGTTTCACTCCCATAAGCGTCGGACGGCTCAAGCTCCAAGACCTTCTCCACAGCACCGATGGCAGCAACTGTGCCTACCAGTAGTTTGTTGAAGGCCTCCGCCCGGCGTGCACAAGCACCAGGCGAAGCCAATAGGGATTCAAGACCAGAAAGATCAACGCCGGGATGGACTGCAGACAGTTCCGTGTACCAATCCACAACGTCCTGAATTTCAGCAAAGGGTGTGTGTTCTTCGCGCCATACAGAACCAAGTGCCCCTTGAAGAAACGCTTTTTCGGAAACGTACCTTTCGCGTTTGCCCTGAAGTTCAATGAGCTCATCAAGCAGATCAAGTCTATCTTCTGCTGCCTTTGGCAGAGGCTGTCGTAGCAAAGAGGACAACTCACGGCTGGCAGACCGATATCTGCCTCCAATTCTCGCAAGGAAAGACCCTACACCGTTGGCAATGCCGCTGCGCATTTGCGCGGTCGGCGTTTGCCACGCGGCATCCAAAAAATCGGTTGCCGACTGTTTAGACGACTGCCAGTCCTTAGCTATCTGCAATGCCACACGGAAGTGCCGCTGTCTTACCATCGCTGCTGCTATTGCGAGGTATGTCAGAGTATGAGCGGGAGCTTTGGACGCCAGCTCCAAAATACTGCCAAGGCGCTGGCAGTCAGCGAATGATCGAGACTCAACATCAAGAGCCTTGGCGTAGGCCGACAATGTTTCGGCCAGCGCTTCGAGCGGGCCAATAGCTTTGCCAATATGCTGAATTAGCCGCTGAACATCCAGGGGTTGAAGAGTCAGATTTCTGACCCCGAAGAAGGGATGATCCCGCCTTGGACCTACCTGCGTTCTTATTTCGCCATAGCTGTCGATGGCACTCATGACATCTGATAGCTGCTGCTTCGTGACATTCGGAAGCGAGGCACGCCGGAGCGTTGGCGGCGGCGCGCCGACCCCAGCCAGACTGCTCAGTGCCGAGATCGCCTCGTAGGCCGTGTGATCGAGATTTGGGAGAGAGGAGTGAAGCAATTTGTCAATGGCGTTCAACTCATCTCGCCGCTGCTTCAGGTCATCCGGGCTTCCCGGCATCTGTGGTATCGCTGCACCAGCACTCAACGTTCTGGAAATCTCGCCAATCACACTTTTCTTGTTTGCGGTGCGAGAGTGCAGTTCAAGGCAAACTGACTCCAGCCCAACCTTCTTGAGCCGGTTGTGAACAACCGACAATGCCGCCATCTTCTCCGCAACGAACAGGACACGCTTACCGTCGTGTACCGCCGCAGCAATGATGTTGGTGATTGTCTGTGATTTACCCGTCCCAGGAGGTCCTTGAACGACGAGATTTCGCCCTGCGCGAACTTCCTCAATAACCTTTGTCTGGGATGCATCTGCATCGACGACCTGGATGATCCGCGCCGGTTCTAGAATCTCATCGAGCTTGTCGTCCTTGCCAAACATCGCCGGCTGCGACCTAAACCCGCTACGCAACAGCCCTTCAATCAATGGAGATGCTTGCAACCCGTTCTCACCCCATTTTTCAGCGTCGAGGTCATGGAGCATCAACAGTTTCGCAAATGAGAAAAAACCCAGTTGCATGCCGTCACGGTCAATCGCCCAGCGCTCCCGGGATGCGACGACAGTTTCGATTTGGTCGAAGTAGCCGGATGGCTTCCAATCCTCTTCCTCGCTCTCGATTTCCGGAATATCAATTCCAAAGTCCTGGTTGAGCCGTTCCTGCAGTGGCAGGTTGGCAACGATGTCTTCGTCTCTACATCGAAGGTCGTATGTTGACGTTCTCAAGTTCCTGACCAATTCAACGGGAATCAGAATGAGCGGCGCTTCGCGCTTAACGTCTGAATTTTTGTCCTCGAACCAGGAAAGGAAGCCAAGGGCAAGAAACAGAATGTTTATGCCCTGCTCTTCTTCTGCCGTCTTCGCATCTCGTGCAAGCCGCAACAGCCGCTTTTGCAGCGCGTCCGGGCCAAGCAGGGATTCGAGTTGATTGTCTGTGTAACGGGCCTCATCAAACGAACCATCGTCAGAAATCATCTCCAACCTGGGAGTTTGATCGTTATCCGCATCATCTTTGTCCCGACCTGTCGCCAGGAATTTCATCCGCTTGCCTTGACGCTTCAGGATATCGAAAACGTCATCTGACTGTTCATTGACTATGTTAAGCGCATTCGCTCTCTGGTTGCTCCGGTTGATGTGTATCAGCCGGTTTCGCGTTCCGGTCTCCACCAGTTTCTTTCGTGCATCTTCCAGCAGACGCTCAAAGGCCTCATCGCGAACCGGCCCAAATGCTTGCCGAACCTGGTGTTCATCCAATTGACTCGTTGGCTGATTTTCCTGGAAGGTCTGTTGATGGGGGGCGCTTCCAAAATATGACCCCCTGCCCGATGTCGTCATAGTTGTTTCTCTAAAACCCCAGATATTTTTATAACTTCAGATCTATAATCTCAGATATTTTGATCCGGTTTCGTCAGTTATTTTACACTGTTTCAAATTTAACTATGCGTCGATCTTCACAGTCAAACAATGCCTAGGGTCAAATGCTTGGGGCGAACTTACGCCAGTGCCCTGCATGCACCGCGAGATATCAGGGCCGTGTTAGGGTCCTGACCCTAGGCGAACGTCAGCGGTGTGTTCGTCAGGGGGCAACGGGTCGATCAGTAGAACGCACTTGAAAATCGTAATGTTATACTGTAACGCACCATTGTATCGGATTAACATCTGCGTCAATGGTCGGGCGGACGAGCACGCCCGGAATGGCGCCACCGAAACCGATCAAGCCAATTTGCTGCGAGCCATCTGCAGGAGCCGCCCATGCCAGCCACCGATCAACGATTGCCCGTAACCGTTCTGTCCGGATTCCTAGGCGCGGGGAAGACAACCCTCTTGAACCGCGTGCTGAACAACCGCGAAGGGCGCCGCGTTGCGGTCATCGTCAACGATATGTCAGAGGTGAACATCGACGCTGATCTGGTGCGCGCAGACACCGAGCTCAGCCGCACTGACGAGACGCTCGTTGAGATGTCCAACGGCTGCATCTGCTGTACGCTGCGCGACGACCTGCTGGCCGAGGTTCGGCGCCTCTCGGCTGAAGGGCGGTTTGACTATCTTCTGATCGAGTCGACCGGCATCTCCGAGCCGCTGCCGGTCGCCACCACTTTCGAGTTCCGTGATGAGGCAGGACAGAGCCTGTCCGATGTCGCCCGCCTCGACACGATGGTAACGGTGGTGGATGCGGTGAACCTGCTCAACGACTATTCCAGCCATGACTTTCTGCACGATCGCGGCGAGTCCATGGGCGAGGAAGACGACCGTACGCTGGTGCATCTGCTGACCGACCAGATTGAGTTCGCTGATGTGGTGGTCCTAAACAAGGTCGCCGATGCCGAGCCGCACCAGGTCGACGCCGCCCGCAAGATTATCCGCAGCTTGAACGCCGATGCGCAGATCATCGAGACCAACCATTCGGACGTTCAGGCGGACACGATCCTCGACACAGGGTTGTTCGATTTCGAAAAGGCGCATGAGCATCCCATGTGGTTCAAGGAGCTTTACGGCTTCGCCGATCATGTGCCCGAAACAGAAGAATACGGGGTGACGAGCTATGTTTACCGTGCCCGCCGCCCCTTTGAGCCGGAGAAAATCCAGGCACTGCTGAACGGCCCCATGCCCGGCGTCATTCGCGCCAAGGGACATTTCTGGATTGCCACACGGCCCGATTGGGTCATCGAGTTCTCGCTGGCTGGCGCACTGTCCTCCATTGCCCCGCTTGGCACATGGTGGGCGGCGGTGCCTAAGGAACGCTGGCCGGAAAGCGACACTGCGCGCTCTTATGTGTCCTCGCACTGGCGGGACCCCTGGGGTGACCGCAGGCAGGAGATTGTCTTCATAGGCTCGGACATTGATTGGCCTGCACTGAAGGCGCGGCTGGATACTTGCCTTGTGTCTGAGCAACAGGCGCCGGGTCCCGATGCGCTCCCTGACCTGCCGGACCCGTTCCCGGTCTGGCAACGCGCGGAAACAGCCGCATGATGCCGGTTCGAGAAATCGAGGAGGATGCCGCGATCGGTGTCAGCGTGGCGGACGAGCCCGAGGGTTTGTCCGCGATACACCATCCAGGTTGTGCTGCCGCGATCTGGCGGCGACGCCCGATGCCGCGCTTTCAATCCTGGATCAACGCGCTGGAGCCTGAGCGGTTACCGAAAGCGCGCGTGATCCTGCGGCCACGGGATATGCGGGATGCGGTTTACCAGATCTGCGCTGCAGCCGGAACTCCCGCATGCGACGAACGGCAAAGATTGGTGGACGATGCCGCCGCTCTGGCGGACATGTTTGTGAGCCTTACGCCCGCGCCGTTTCTTCGGCTGCGCTTCGACGTCGTCACCACGAACGCCTGCCGGAAGTTCCACATCGACGCTGTCACGGCGCGCCTTGTGTGCACCTACCGCGGCACGGGCACGCAATACGGAATTTCGATCGAAGGGGCCGAACCTCAACGGATCCACACGGTCCCCACCGGCGCACCAATCGTGCTGCGCGGCACACTTTGGCCGGAGCAGCCAAAGTCTGGGCTGTTGCACCGTTCACCACCCATCGAGGGATCCGGCGAGACACGGCTTGTGCTTGTCCTTGATCCGATCGTCGATCCGGACGCGCACCCGGACCGGGACTTCATGCATTGACATAAAAAGCAAAGGGACATTCGAAATGAAAACGCGCGCCGCTATTGCCTGGGAACCAAACCGTCCGCTGGAAATCGAGGAGATCGACCTTGAAGGCCCAAAGGAAGGCGAAGTTCTTGTCCGGATCGTGACCACCAGCTTGTGCCACACCGATGTGTTCACACTGTCGGGCGAAGACCCTGAAGGCCTGTTTCCCTGCATTCTGGGCCATGAAGGCTGCGGCGTGGTTGAAGAGGTCGGAAAAGGCGTGACCTCGCTCGCGCCGGGTGACCACGTTATCCCGCTGTACATTCCCGAAGATCCCGACTGTCCCTATATCAAGTCGGGCAAGACCAATCTGTGCCAGACCATCCGCAAGACACAAGGCGCCGGGCTCATGCCGGACGGAACGTCCAGGTTCTCCTACAAGGGCAAGCAGATATTGCACTATATGGGCACCAGCACGTTCAGCGAGTATACCGTGCTGCCTGAGATCTCAGTTGCAAAAATCTCCAAGGCTGCGCCTTTGTCCAAGGCATCGGTCATGGGCTGCGCGGTCCCGACCGGAATGGGCGCCGTGCGTAACACCGCAAAGGTCGAAGCGGGGGCCAGCGTGGCTGTGTTTGGCCTGGGTGCGGTCGGCATGGCGGTGATCCAGGGTGCTGTTATGAACGGCGCCTCAAAGATCATCGGCATCGATATCAATCCGAACAAGTTCCCGCTGGCCAAGGCCTTGGGCGCCACCGAGTGCCTCAACCCCAAAGACCATCAAGCGCCAATCCAGGACGTTCTGGTCGAAATGACCGGTGGGGGCCTTGACTATACGTTCGAGGCGGTCGGCAATGTCGAGTTGATGCGCGCCGCGCTTGAGGCCTGCCACAAGGGCTGGGGCGAATGTACCGTGATCGGTGTTGCCGGCGCAGGACAGGAAATCGCCACCAGGCCCTTTCAACTGGTCACTGGCCGGGTCTGGCGCGGCACCGCCTTTGGCGGTGTTCTGGGTCGTAGCGAGCTGCCCGGCATGGTCGATGAATGGCTGCGGGGCGATTTTAGTGTCGACCCCTATATCACACACCACATGAGCCATGAACAGATCAACACCGCGTTTGATCTCCTTAAGGCCGGTAAGTCGATCCGATCGGTCGTCCACTTCCAGCCGGGTGACACCATGACCATCAACACCCTGCCTGGCGAGATTGTTCCGACGTGAGCCAGGCCGGACTATTGTGACAAGCGCGCAACCAATCGCCGATCAGACGGTTCCGTCTGGTCGGCGATGCAGTCAAGCTGTGAGCCACCGTTCGCAAAAAGCGCCTTCGCGACAGGTTCAATAGGTGGGCTGCCACCCTTCCGGGATGAAGTCAAACAACATCAGATCCCTGAAGGCAAAGCTGCTGTAGCCGTTTACCTTCACCGGTGACAGCTTGTGCCAGACGAACTCGTCATCGATTATGTAGCACTCTCCAAGTTCGCGCATGGTGAAGGATGCCTGGTCATTGCGTTCATTGTCCCTGATGGACACCCTTCCCCCGTCCGCACCGCAATAGGCCAACAGCACGACAGAGATATATTTCTCGCCGTCCTTGTGGAACCCGGGAGGGCTGGTATCGCACGGCATGCCGGGACTGGCGGAGAACCGCATCAGATGCAAATTGACATTATAGGACTGACCCGGCTGAGACAGGGGCAAACGCGCAGCCAGTTGGGCTATGAGGCGGTGGACACCGGGTGTGTAAGCAAGGTCGGCAGCCAATGGTGCATAGTTGCGGGCCTGGCCGCCGAGCGTGGAATTGTACTTGCTGGATTGAAAATACGGACTGTTCTGAGATGGTGAGACCTCTATCGCGCCATCCACTATGCGCGCCTTGTACCGGTTGAGCGAACGAAACCTGGCACCGTCGCCATACGCTTGATCACGCGCAAGATTCCAAGCGTGCGCCGACATCTGCGAAAGCGCAGCCGCCACCTCGCGGTCCAGACACAGCGGAGTTCTGGTGTAGGCCTTCTCCACAAGCTCGCACCGGGCCTCCAAAGCGCGTTGCGGCGCCAAGTCGTCGAAATCGAACTTGTTCAAAGGCTATCTCTTTCCTAATGTAATTTTCTACGGTGCGTATTTAACAAAATCGCATTTATGAAATGCATATAGTGAACAATTTGAGATCTATCGACCTCCTGAACCAGAAAATATTTTCCGTCGGATCAGAAAATCAATCCCGCATCACGATTGCTACCCAGCAGATGCGAGCGTTTCAGCTTGCCGAGGGATTGCTGGCAAATGGCCGGGTAAAGCCGGATTCGAAAATCGCCATCATTGGCGCGGGATTCGCCGGGCTGAGCATGGCGGCGGCGCTCTCAAAGCAATGCGGCAACATCCACCTTTTCGAGGCCAACGAAGATCTTCTGCCGCTGCAGCGCGGCAATACAAGCCGCTACGTCCACCCCTATCTGTACGATTGGCCGGACGACGGCAGCATGGAAGATGAAACCTGTTTTCCCATGCTCAACTGGCAGGCCGACTTCGCCGGTGCGGTCTCAGAACGTGTGTTGTCCGAATGGCGCAGGTATGAGCCTGCAATCAACATGCATTTCGGCACCAAGGTGATTGCCGTCCGGGACACAAGCGCGGTGGAACTGGATTTCTCGCACGGAAAAACGGAACATTTCGAACTCGCGATATTCTGCATCGGGTTCGGCTGGGAACCATCGGACGCCGCCGGATACTGCCGGTCGTACTGGCGCGACGACGACCTGCATCAGATGGACCCTTTCGCGATAAACCGGTTCCGCGTCGTGGGCAACGGTGACGGCGGATTGGTTGATGCGTTGCGCATTTGCATTCGCGATTTCGATCACAAGCGGTCTTTCAACCGTCTGATATCCGACTCGCAGTTCACCAGGCTGGGCCAACAGGCAAAGCAACTGGATGCCGAGGCCAGCGCCTCACCGGACGCGGGCGCGTATCTTGAGCGTGCATATGCTCAAATCGAGCTGCCGGACCGACTTTTGGACGGACTCGGGCACCTCAGGCGCTCGCCACAACCGGTTGTCCTGCAGGCGCGCTCTGCCCATATGTGGCGGCTTGATACATCTTTGTTGAATCGCATCCTGGCGCTTGCCCTGCGCCGACTGAACATTCTGGAATACGTGTCCGGGTCGTTCGAACCGCAGGCGGCCCCATCGAACGAGCGGGTCGTGCTGCGCACCGGACCGAAATCAGCGGTGGCGCAGGTTGAAGGGCTTCGCGAATGCGCGATAAACTGGGGCCGCGCCGACCTGCTCAAATGCACCAGCCCGGCAGAACGCAGTGCACTTTTGCCGAATGTCAGCCTTGCCAGGAGGCCGCACGAAAAGACATCCGCCAAGATCTTCGTGGTGTGCAATCAAGAACATGCCCACACGGCACGTGCCGTTGACAAATTCTGCGCCGACGCACGGCGCAGGCTCAAGGAATGGTCGATCGACCCGCAGATTACGACCTTCCTTATAGATCCGGAACTTGGCGCCGACGATCCGAATGTTGCCAGGTTGCAGTCGGGAATAGAATCGCAATCTCCCGGCTTTCTGGTGATCATGTCTTCAGACCTGGCTGAACTGGCCGTTGGGTTCGCGCAAGCCGACCCCACCATCGTGCTGGTCGGCGCACACCACATGATTGAAACTGTTCATGACAGAGTCGGGCATTTGTCGGCCAAGCCGCCATTTGCCGTATCGCAAGTTATCGATCTGGCTGCAATGGTTGAGAATATCGAACTTTTCTTCCCCGGCGTATCGTTGTGCTACCTGGCCGATGGGCAACACCCCGTCGATGAGATGTACTATCAGAAACTTGCCGAACTGGCCGACACCCTCGCCTGCCGCAACCTGGTGACATTCCGGCTTAGCCGGCTGGACATATCGGATGGCCCGGACTGGCGGTCTATACGCGCGAAGGCGGATCTGTTTACCGGGCGTTATGGCGTACACAAACACGGCCTGTCGAATGTTTTCGCGAAAATTCCTTATATTTCAGGATATTACGCTGACGTTCAGCGTGGTGCGATTGCCAGCATCGACACGGACGATGAAAAGACGGCACAGTTGCTGGTGGAAAGAATCATCCTGCCGCTCGTCACCGGCGGCCGGCCACTGGAAGACATCTTCCGTATCAGCCGGCCGAAGATCACGGTGAACCGGCCGGCGGCTGAAGCGTTCGGATTCTCGTTCGGCGCAAAGGCTCAAACCCGTATCGACGAATTTTTCGGTTAGGCATCATGGAACTGGATGAATATCTGCGGCCCGACAATTATGAAGTCGAGGAGTGGTCGAGACCGGACGAACTGGCGCTGTTCACCGGTTTCTGGAGCAGGGCAAACGGGATACTGGACCGTTGCCCGCAGGCACGTGTCGCTGATATCTGTTGCGGGACAGGACTATCGCTCCTGGGCGTGGAATCGCACCCGAACCTGCATTCCGCCGACGGTGTCGATATCGACGCCGAGCGAGTCCGGTTCGCCCGGAACAGGCTATCCCACAACCCACGTTTGAGTTTTCATTGCGAAGATGCCTGGACGTGGCTGTCTGAACAGCGCGGCTACGACGTCGTATTGCTTTCATCGGCCTACCACCATATCGAACACGGAAAACAGGGGCAGTTCGCACAGCTGGTGTTCGCAGCCCTGAAGGCAGGCGGAACCGCCGTGCTGGCGGAGAACATCGTTCCGCATTTCGACCAGCCGATGACAGAGCCATATTTCCGAGCCGTCACGGAATTTTATGAAGCGGCACACCGCGAGGCACTGCGGCAGCGGCCCGGTCTTCCCCACCAGGTTGCCTCGCTCATCACGGAAAACGTCGAACTCGCCAGACGCGGAGAGATTGAATTCAAGATTTGCCGCCAGACATTCGTGGAAGAAATCACCCGGGCGGGTTTCCTGATTGCCGAGGAGATCAAAATGTGGCCGAACACAGATGACCCGTTGAGAGACAACGCCGGCAACTTCGTATTTGTCCTGCGCAAACCAGGCTGACACCCACCGCACCGGCCGTGAACGGCAGGTTCGGCACACACCTGGGCAATCGCGGCTTGCGTGCCGGGACCAAGCGCGGGCTGGGGTCTTTCGTCACATGAGGTTATATTGTCCGGCAAAACATGCATAAAAGGATTATGTGCGCGAGGGTCAGCAACGCCCGGCGCCAGATTAACCCGGCCAGCGGAGGTTGCCCGAATGAACTACGAAGCATTCATGTCCAGCAAGCTTGAAGAGCTGCGAGATGAAGGCAACTATCGCGTTTTCGCAGATCTTGAGCGCCGGCGTGGCAGCTTCCCCAAGGCAACCTGCCACAGCCTGGAAGGCGGGCCGGGTGATGTTACCGTATGGTGTTCCAACGACTATCTCGGCATGGGGCAGAACCCGGCCGTGCTGGCCGCCATGAAAGACGCCATTGACAGGTGCGGCGCCGGCGCCGGAGGTACCCGCAATATTTCCGGGACCAATCATTTCCACGTGGAGCTGGAAACGGAACTCGCCGATCTGCACGGCAAGGACTCCGCTCTGATCTTCACCTCAGGCTATGTTTCCAACTGGGCCTCGCTCGGCACGCTGGCTTCGCGTATTCCAAATTGCGTCGTTCTGTCGGATGCCGGCAACCATGCCTCGATGATCGAGGGCATCCGCCACTCACGGGCCGAAAAGCAGGTGTTCAAACACAACGACACTGAAGATCTGAACCGGCGGCTGTCGGCGCTCGACCCGGGGCAACCGAAAATCGTGGCTTTCGAAAGCGTCTACTCCATGGACGGCGACATCGCGCCGATCAAGGAATTTTGCGATGTCGCCGAGGCGCATGGCGCAATGACCTATCTCGACGAGGTGCATGCGGTTGGCCTTTACGGCCCACGTGGCGGTGGGGTCGCCGAACGCGAAGGCCTGATGGACCGCCTCACGGTCATCGAAGGAACGCTTGGCAAGGCGTTCGGGGTGCTTGGCGGTTATATCGCGGCCTCGACCACGCTATGCGATTTCGTGCGCTCCTTCGCTTCCGGCTTCATTTTCACGACGGCGCTGCCGCCGGCCGTGGCAGCCGGTGCGATTACGTCGATCCGGCACCTGAAGACCAGCGATGCCGAGCGCCTCGCGCAGCACGAGCGCGTTCGCAGGCTGCGCGAGCGGCTTGACCATTTCGGCATCCCGCACATGCGCAACGAAAGCCACATCGTGCCGGTCATGGTCGGCGACCCGGTGAAATGCAAATGGATCACCGACTGGCTGCTGGAAAATGCCGGCATCTATGTGCAGCCGATCAATTATCCGACTGTACCGCGCGGAACCGAACGGCTGCGGCTGACGCCATCGCCCCTGCACACGGATGGCGACATCGAACAGCTTGTGGATGCATTGAACCAGCTTTGGTCGCAATGCGCATTGAGCCGCGCCGTCGCATAGCGCCCTGAAATCGCATACGCTGTTCGTCCATGAAGCCTTTGCTGACGTGACAAATGCGGCATGCCATCAGGACCATGGTGAATCATAACTCAAGGTGATGCCTAGAGCGTTTTGCAGTTAGGTTGAACCATTCTGACGGAGCGAATTTGTGACAAGGTCAAGCAAAGGCACGAACAGCATACCGAGAGTATGGTGGA
>JANQIR010000045.1 GCA_028282065.1 Aestuariivirgaceae bacterium | reverse complement strand
GGCCGGGATTGTCGCAGACGATCCGGCGGATCAGCGGTGCCACCTCATCGGCCACCCCGGGCATTACGGTGAACTCGCGGTCGAATGTCAGCGCCATAGTCTTCTTTCCAAATATCGCGCTACATGTATATCGCGCGCGGGGGCGGGCGGATACCGCTCAGGCGGTCGGCAACCGATAATCCTCGAACTGCTGGCGCAATGTCAGCTTTGAGATCTTGCCGGTGGCGGTGTGCGGTATCTCATCGACGAAGGCGACATCGTCGGGCATCCACCATTTGACGATCTTGCCCTCAAGCGAGCCCAGCACCTGCTGCTTTGTGACGTCTTCTCCGGGTTTCTTGACGATGACCAACAGCGGCCGCTCATCCCACTTTGGATGCGCGATACCGATGACAGCAGCTTCGGCGACACCTGGACACCCCAGTGCGAAATTCTCAATATCGATAGACGAGATCCATTCGCCGCCGGACTTGATGACGTCCTTGGCCCGGTCGGTGATCTGCATGTAGCCGTGCTCATCGATGGTCGAGACGTCTCCTGTGTCGAACCAGCCCTCGTTATCGAAGTTCTCCGCACCATCACCTTTCAGGTAGGCCTTGGCGATACCCGGTCCACGCACCTTCAACCGGCCGAAGGTCTCACCGTCATGCGGCAGGGCATTGCCGTTATCATCGGTGATCTTCATTTCAATGGTGAAGGCCGGCCGGCCCTGTTTGAGCTTTGTTTGCCACCAGGTGCCGTTATCCATGCCCTCAAGGCCGCCCTTGCGGGTGCCAAGGGTGCCAAGCGGGCTCATTTCGGTCATGCCCCAGGCATGGATCACATCGGACTCGTAGTTTTCGATGAAAGACCGCATCATAGCTTCCGGACACGCCGAGCCGCCAATGACAACCTGCTCAAGATGGGGGAGCTTTAGATCCGGGTTCTGCTCAAGATACTGCAACAACATCAGCCAGATCGTCGGTACGGCCGCTGTTGCGGAGACTTTCTCGGTCTCCAGCAATTCGTACACCGATGCGCCGTCCATCTTCGCGCCCGGCATGACGATCTTCGCACCGGCCATCGGCGCGGAGAATGTCAGGGACCATGCATTGGCATGGAACATCGGAACAACGGGCATAATGGTGTCAGTACTGCGCAGCCCGAGCGCATCGCCCGCGCAGGTCGCCATGGCATGCAGGACGTTGGAGCGATGGGAATAGAGCACGCCCTTGGGATTGCCGGTGGTGCCGGAGGTGTAGCACATACCGCAGGCGGTATTTTCATCGAACTGCGGCCACTGCAGGCCCTCATCGCCCTCTTCCAGAAGATCTTCGTAGCAGATGGCATTTTTCAGCGACGTGTCGGGCATGTGACCGGTATCGGTCATGATCACGTAGCCCTTGATGTTAGGCAGCTTGTCCTGAATGCCCTCAAGAATCGGCACGAAGGTCAGGTCGGTGAAAATCCACCGGTCTTCGGCATGGTTGATGATGTAGACGAGTTGCTCCGGGAACAGGCGAGGGTTAAGGGTGTGCACGACCGCGCCCTGACCCATGATGGCATACCAGGTTTCCATGTGACGGTAGCCGTTCCAGGCGATGGTGCCGACCACATCGCCCAGCTTGATGCCAAGACGTTTTACCACCGCATCTGAAAGCTTGCGGGCACGCCGGTCGAGATCTCGATACGTGTAACGATGAATCGGGCCTTCGACGGTCCTGGAGACGATCTCCTGCGCCCCATGCCAGTCGCGTGCATGGTCCAGAATCCGATGAACCAGCAACGGCCAGTCCTGCATCAACCCTTTCATGGAGTTCCCTCCAGCTGCGTTTCACCCTGTCGTGTGTCGGCAGAAATCTTAGCGAAGAAGGCTTGAGAAACAATCCCGGTTTTCGCCCGGCAGACTCTTTATGACGACGCCAAGACGTATCCAAATTCGCCATTCCGCATAAGGCCTGAGCGGAAAGAGCTCCATCGAAACGAGGTTTGGTCCGGTGCCCAAAGCCGAAGCGGACCGATTACGTCCACCGTCGAGCGATCACATAGTTTAAGGCCGTTGACAGTACGGGGGCATTCAGACCTTTGGCATCGGTCACAATTTTTTGAAGTTGTGCAAGGTGCAAATTACCAGCATATCGCGCACGATGCATAAGGTATTATTTTTAATTCATTATTTTTTCGTGTAACAAACTCTGCTTTATGCTGCATAGATGGAATTTCATATTTGCGATATAATTGAATTGTAGCTAAACAATAAGACTATTGGATACAGTATATATCCTGAAATTTGCGATCTTAGGGTCAGGACCCTAAATGATTGGGAACTTGCATGGCCGACTCGATTTCGCTGCGATATGGCGGTCATAGTGTTACGTTCACGAAAAGCCCGACGCAAATTGCGGTAAGGCCCGCACTTGGCCGCGGGCGAAATCTTGAATTCACACTTGAGTCGATTGCAAGGCGCCGGCCCACCGAGAGGCGCGGACGTCTGGGCCCGTTCGAATTGGTCGACATCCAGGCGCCGCCGGAGGCGGTCGCGCTTGAAACCGAACGAATGGGCCGGTCGCCGGCAGTCCAGGAACAGGTCCCCGTATACCACACATCGGACGACGAAGTTCCGTTCGTTCCGGAAGGCACCATCTATCTGGACCTTCACAGCGATGCGTCGGACGACGCCTTGAGCGACCTTGTCGTACGCCATGACCTGGCGGTCGTATCGTCTTCCCGCGGCACCTACGCGGTACGTTCACCGGAGCCGGACACATTGGACCTGGCGGCGAAACTGCAGGCCGAACCTGTTGTCGATCTGGCAGAGCCGGACATGATCACGCCCCGCCGTCTGCTCAACGTACTGCCGGATGACGCCTTGCTGGGAAAGCAATGGCACCTGGAAAACAAGGGCGGGTCAGGCGCCCTCAAGACCGGGGCCGACGCGCGTGTCATCGCGGCCTGGAACAAGCTGGGCAATCTCGGTGCGGATGACGTGGTGATTGCCGTGATCGACGACGGCGTCGACCTTGGTCACCCTGATTTTCAGGGCAAGGCGGTCGATCCCTGGGACTTCATACGTGGAACATCCAACGTCATGCCGGAGCCTGATCGGAACGCTCCGGAACCGGGCGATGGGCATGGCACGGCCTGCGCCGGCGTCGCCGCCGGTCTGGCGGGGGGCGGCGAGATTGTCGGCGCCGCGCCGAACGCGCGACTTATGCCGTTGCGCATGACGGAGCATCTTTCAATCGCGGATGTGGTGGCTTGGTTCGACTACGCGACCGCCAACAACGCCTGGGTCATCAGCTGCAGCTGGAACGCGGAGGCAGCGGTCTACGACCTGCCCAGCGAGATTGCGGCGGCTATTCACAGAGCGGCCACCGAAGGCCGGGGCGGCAAGGGCTGTGTCGTTGTCTTTGCCGCCGGCAATTCCGGCCGGGATGTAAACGATCCGCCGCGATCGAAGAACGGATTTGCAACCCATCCTGACGTACTGGCTGTTGCCGCATCGAGCAGCCTCGACCGGCGTGCGGTATATTCGGATTTCGGGCGCGAGATCGCCGTGTGTGCGCCGTCCATGGGGATCGGCGGGCTTGGAATCACCACCGCCGATGTGACCGGAACATATGTCGATGCCAGCGGGGTGGAACGCGGCCGCGGCTTCAGTCCGGGCGCCTATTACGGCCGTTTTCGCGGCACATCAAGTTCATGCCCCCTTGTTGCGGGTATCTGCGCTCTCGTCTTGAGCGCCAACCCGGATCTCACCGCCGCGCAGGTCCGCCAGATCATCCGCGCATCCGCCCGGAAAATCGGCAACCTTGGCGACTACCAGGACGGCCATTCGATCCATTTCGGCCATGGCTGCGTGCATGCGGAAGCAGCCATTGAAATGGCGTTGGCCGGCACGAATTCCCGGGGAGAGCTGATCGCTCTGCGCAACCTGCAAACACGGGCGGGGTGAGTGAACATTTCAAACCCCGAGGCAGGTGACACAACCAAAACGCAACTGCATGACAAGGAGTAGAAACATGCGATCAATCAAAATGTTGCTGTTGGCCTCAGTGGCAACGCTTATGCCTTCAATGACGCTCATGGCGCAGGACGATCCGGCGCCCAAGGCCAACAGCTTGATCGTTGGCGGAACCGAGGTGGCAAATCTCTCCGACACACCGTGGCAGGTGGCGCTGGTGCGCAACGGCACGCGCAGCCAGTTTTGCGGCGGCACACTGATTGCGCCGGACTGGGTGTTGACGGCTGCTCATTGCGTCGACAATCCCGGCATCAGCAACAACCCTGACCGGCTGGACATCGTGGCCGGCACGCTGACATTCGCCACGGGCGGAGAGCAGATAGCTGTGACGGAGGTTCATGTCCACCCGAACTGGAATGCCGCCTCATTCGACTTCGATGCGGCGCTGCTGAAGCTGAAAAACCCGTCCAGCATGGGCAAACCTATCGCCATGCAGGCGGCCGGCAGCAACCCGACGGTCGGTTCGGAAGTCAGGGTCTCCGGATGGGGGGCCACATCGATGGGCGGATCGGGTTCCCAGAAGCTGCTGTTCGCCATGGTTCCGGTGGTTTCGAACGACACCTGTAATGAACCGGCCAGCTATGGCGGCTCGATTACCGCGGCAATGTTCTGCGCCGGGGAGCGGGCTGGCGGCGTGGACGCCTGCCAGGGTGACAGTGGAGGCCCGGTTGACAATGTCAGCGAACTGGTCGGGATCGTCAGCTGGGGCCAGGGCTGTGCTCTTGCCCTGAAGTACGGCGTCTACACCCGCGTTTCGTCGGTTTCCAAGTGGGCGAGCGATACGATGGCCGCCCACTGACGCACACAAGACGGGGCGTGCCGGTTTTTCACCGGCGCGCCCTTGAACATTTGAAATGGCGAATGGAACCCCTGAAATGCCCAAGAAGGTCAAGGTAAGCGCGCAGACCATACCTGAGTTGCGGGATTTTCTTGCCGGCGCAGATGTCGACATGGGGTGCCGCCCGGTGGCAGTCAGAGAAGCCGGACGTTACGCGACGACGGTGGTGTCCGAGAATGGTGAGATTGACCGGCTGTCTGCGCCGCGCGCCGGTGGCGTCACGGTGGAAGTGCTCGAAGAGATTGCAAGCCCGGCCGCACGTCTGCGGATGCTCCCATCCGGAAACCGCTTCCTGCGTGGTCAGATTCCACAAGGTCTGGGGGTTAAGGAGTAGCGGTGAGTTACCTTAGCTACGATGAGATTTCGAGCGGGATCCAGCTGCTCTGTGACGAATATTCCGATTATTGCCGGCTGGTTCAGCTACCGAATACAAGTGTCGAGACCAGAACCATCTATGCAATGGCGATCGCAGATCATGTCGGCACGGATGCCAAGACGGCAATTGTCGTGGGTGGTGTGCACGCACGCGAGTGGATTCCTCCCGATGCTCTGCTCTTTCTTTGTGCCGATTTGCTGGAAGCCCGCGCGAAAGGCACAGGCCTTCGCTACGGCAACGCATATATAAGCAAGCAAGAGATCGAGCAGGTTTTTGCGAAGCTACAGTTTGTGGTCCTGCCATGTGCCAACCCGGACGGCCGCGTCTACAGCCAGATGGTCGATCCCGATTGGCGCAAGAACCGCTCCCGTAACGCGAAGCCCGACGGCACTGTGTGCCATGGTGTGGACCTGAACCGCAATTTCGACGTGGCCTGGGACTTCAAACAAGCATTTGCCCCGAACTCGGTGAGCGCGTCCGACGATCCCTGCAACAAGTACATTTATGTCGGACCGCAAGCGGCGTCGGAACCGGAAACGCGCAACATCGTCTGGCTGCTGGATCACTACAAAGGAACCCGATGGTACCTGGACATTCACAGCGCGATACCGGCCGTTTTTCACAGTTGGGGTCTTGATGAGAACCAAAGCGCACAGCCCGGTATGAATTTCCTGAACCCTGCCCACGACGGGCAGCGGGGCATTGCCGGTGACACGGTCTACCAGGAGTTCATCAAAGCATCCGATCTGGCCGAACTGAACAGGCTTTCGCAGCTGATGGCGGACGAGATTCAGCAGGTGAGAGGCGATCAGTATGATGTATCGGCGGGGTTTTCCCTGTACGCTACCTCAGGCGCCAGCGACGACTATGCCTATAGCCGCCATATCGCCGATCCGGCCAAACCAAAGGTGCTGGGTTTCACCATGGAATGCGGCCATGAGTTTCAGCCCGACTGGCAGGAGGCCCAGGAGGTGATGCGCGAGGTGGCTGCTGCGCTTGTGCGTTTTGCGGTGGATGCAAGCGCTCAAGCCGGTGTTTGAACCGGTGCATGGTTGCGCGCCAGATGCGCGTCAAGAACAGCCAGGCCCTCGTCCAATCCACTGCGACCAAACCCCAGGCGGAAGCGGTCGCGCGGTGTTTCGCCTAGCTGCGATGCGTACACTGTGCCCGGTAGCAGCAGAACGCCGCTTTGCTCGACGAGGGTGCGCGTAAACGCCACTACGCCATCTCCCCCCATATAGCGCGGAAAGGCCATGCACGATGCATCCGGGCGTTGCCACTCGAACAGATTGGGATGCTTTGCGAAGAACGCGTCCCATTTCGGCAGGTTTTCATCGATGATGGCACAATTGCGCTGCAGAATTTCAGCGCGATGGTTGAGGGCAATCTTCGCCAACCGCTCGCTTGGGCCGGAATTGCAGATGGACAGATAGTGCTTCATGCGCTCCATCCGCGAGATGAGCGCGGTATCCCGGCAGGCGATCCAACCGATCCGCAAGCCCGGCAGACCGTAGGCTTTCGACATCACGTTGAGAGACAGGCCGCGCTCATAGACATCGGCAATAAAGGGCAGGAACCGTGTGCCCTTTGGTCCAAGGCCGTGAAAGATCTCGTCGTGCAGAATATAGATACCGTGTTTCCGGCACAGATCGACGAGTGCGTGATAGCGGTCCTGCGGCAGGATCGCCCCGGTGGGATTGTGCGGGAAGTTGATGGTCACCAGCCGGGTATTGGGCCTGATCTCGGCCGCGACCCGGTCGATATCAAGCGACCAGCCGTCATCAGGATCAAGCGGAATACCGGTTGCCTCGCAGATCGCCACCGGCAGGGTCTCGTGCGACTGGTAATTCGGCGTGACCACGATGGCGTGGCTGTCTGCATCGAGAATGACGGAATTGGCCGCATAGATGCCTTCGCTTGCACCGGCAAAGCACAGAATGTCCGAGGCAGCCTGGTTTTCATAAATGCCTGAGATGATTTCACGAAGATCCGGGGCACCGAACGTTTCCGTGTAACCAAGCCACAGTCCCTCGAACTCTTCACGTTCCCGCGGGCTTGCCATCGCAAGCAGGTCGCGAAGAGACATGCTCTCGGCATCCGAAGCGGTCATGTGATACTTGGCTTTGAACTCCCATCTGGAAAAATGGGTCTCGAGCTTGAAGTCCGGCAGCGTGGTCATGTGGCACCTGGAACACGTTACAGCTGGATCGCAGTGGTCAGCGCCACATATCGGAAATTGGCCGTCTTCGCCAGACGCTTATGCCGGGAGTTAGCCTACCTCTTGCGCGTCAGCGATCCCAATATCCCGCGCACCAGGGCGTTACCGAGTTGGCGACCGACGCTGGAGGCCATGTTCTTGATGAACCTCTCGGTTGCGGACTGGGTGCGCCGGCCGGACGGCCGCGATTTGCGGGCAGCTTCCTTTTCGGCCTGGCGCTTGGCCTTTTCGCGCTCTTCGCGTTCGCGCGCCCTGGCTTCGGCCTCGGCCCGCTCCTTCGCCCGCTTTTCCAGGATCTCATAGGCCGATTCCCGGTCGACCGCGTCATCGTATTCGCCATAGACCGGCGAATTGCGCATTTCCTTGTTGCGCTCGTCCTCTTCGACGGGGCCCATGCGGCTCGATGGCGGGCGGATCAGCGTGCGCTCCACCATGGTTGGAATGCCTTTGAGATCGAGCACCGAAACCAGCGCTTCGCCGACGCCCAGTTCGGTGATCACCTTTTCTGTATCGAAGGCCGGGTTCTGGCGGAAGGTGGTCGCTGCCGCCTTCACCGCCTTCTGGTCGCGCGGTGTGAAGGCACGCAAGGCATGCTGGATGCGGTTGCCAAGCTGCGACAGTACGGTGTCGGGCACATCCAGCGGGTTCTGTGTGACGAAATAGACCCCGACACCTTTCGACCGGATCAGCCGTACAACCTGCTCGATCTTGTCCAAAAGCCCGTCGGGCGCATCGTCGAACAAAAGGTGCGCCTCGTCGAAAAAGAACACCAGCTTCGGCCGGTCCGGATTGCCCACCTCTGGCAGCTCTTCGAACAGTTCCGACATCAGCCACAACAGGAAGGTGGCGTAAAGCTGCGGTGACTGCATGAGCTGGTCGGCCGCCAGGATATTGATGTAACCGCGCCCATCGCGCGTCGTGCGCATCAGGTCGCGGATGTCCAGCGCCGGTTCGCCGAAGAAGTTCTCGGCGCCCTGTTCCTCAAGCACAATCAGGCGGCGCTGGATCGCGCCGATGGTCCGTTTGTTGACGTTGCCATAGTCCGAAGCGATTTCCTTGCCCCGGTCGGCGAGATCCGACAGCAACGAGCGCAAATCTTTCAGGTCGAGCAGCAGAAGGCCTTCTTCATCAGCGATCCGGAATGCGATGTTGAGAGCACCCTCCTGCGCCTCTGTCAGTCCCATCAGGCGCGACAGCAGCAGCGGGCCCATCTCCGATATGGTCGTGCGGATCGGGTGACCCTGCTTGGCGAACAGATCCCAGAAGATCACAGGGAACGGATCAAAGCCGTAGTCGTCGAATTCGATCTTGTTGGCGCGCTTGAGCAGAAAGTCCTTCGGTTCGCCGGCTTGGGAAATCCCCGACAGGTCGCCCTTAACGTCTGCGGCGAACACCGGCACGCCCATTGACGAGAAACCTTCCGCCAGGATTTGCAGGGTCACCGTCTTGCCGGTGCCGGTCGCACCGGTGACGAGGCCATGCCGGTTGGCCAGCGGCAGATAGAGCACTTCCCTTTTGCCGCTTCCGCCAATGAAAATCGTTTCTTCGCTCATGGGATCCCCGATCATTGTTGAGGGCGTATATGAAACCGCACTGGCGCAGCGGCCGCTTTCGATGCACGGCAATTTGCTATAAATGAACGCAGCAATCAAACCGAAGTCACAAGGAAAGAGCGGAAAATTCCATGCAGGATCTCATAGCCCAGGTCGCCGGAAAGTTGGGCGTCGATGAAGTGCTGGCGGAAAAGGTCATCGGCATCATACTCTCGCTGGTCCAGAACCAGGGCGATCAGTCCAAGGTCGCGGCCCTGTTCGAAAAGCTTCCAGGTGCTGCCGAACTGGCCGCAGCCCATGGCGGTGACGGCGCAAAGGGCGGCGGACTGATGGGTATGCTGGGTGGCGGCATGATGGGCGGCCCGCTCGCCGCGGTCGCCAAGCTGCAGTCGGCCGGATTGAACATGGACCAGATCAAGACCGTCGGCACCGAGGTGCTGGGCTATGCCAAGCAGGAAGCCGGCGAAGACCTTGTGCGTGACGTGGCCGGATCCATCCCCGGACTTGGCAGCTACATCTAGGGTCGCGCCCTCGGATTGGTCACCGCCAAAGTCCGGCACTGGACGGCGTGACGCAAACATGCACAATCTCATTTGTAGGGGCAGATGGGGTAGAGGGTGCAAGAGCAGTTCGTTAGTTTTGACAAGACCCGCCGGCAGGCTATGGCGCTATGAGCGAAGCCGGGTTTTTCAATGAAATGCTGGAGCCGGACGGCAGCGTCCGCCGACCTTACCGGGAGTTGCAGGCCTGGCTGGAGCAGCAATCCCAACAGGTCTTGCGCCAGAAGGTCCGCGACGCCGAGGCGATCTTCCGCCGGCTCGGCATCACCTTTGCCGTTTACGGCGCCAGCGAGGCGACGGAACGCCTCATCCCCTTCGACATTATCCCGAGAATTATCTCCGCATCGGAGTGGCGCCGCCTCGAGCGCGGCATCGAGCAGCGGGTGCGCGCCCTGAACGCCTTCCTGCACGATATCTATCACCGCCAGGAAATCATCCGTGCAGGCCGGGTTCCCGCCGACCTGATCCTGCAGAACGAAGCGTTCACACCGGAGATGATGGGCCACGATCCAGCCGGCGGTGTTTACGCCCACATTATCGGCGTCGATATCGTGCGGGTATCGGAGGGCGAGTTCTACGTGCTGGAAGACAATCTGCGCACCCCCTCCGGCGTGTCCTACATGCTTGAGGACCGCGAGGCGGTGGTGCACCTGGCGCCGGAGCTGTTCTCCAGGTGCCGTGTCGCGCCGGTGGAACAATATCCCGAATTGCTGCGCCGGACCCTTGAAAGTGCCGCCCCGCCTGGCTGCAAGGGCGATCCGAACATCATCGTCCTGACGCCGGGTATCTATAACTCGGCTTACTTCGAGCACTCCTTCCTCGCCGATCAGATGGGAGTCGAACTGTGCCAGGGTCCTGACCTGTTCGTCGACGACGGCTGTGTCTTCATGAAAACGACACTGGGCCGCCAGCGCGTCGATGTCATCTACCGGCGTATCGACGATGCATTTCTCGACCCGCTGACCTTCCGGCCGGATTCGGCGCTTGGCGTGCCGGGGCTGTTCGATGCCTATCGCCTCGGCAATGTCACGCTTGTCAATGCACCTGGCACAGGTATTTCCGATGATAAGGCGGTCTATACATATGTGCCTGAGATCATTGAATTCTACACAGGCGAACGGCCGATATTGAACAACGTGCCGACCTACAACTGCGCCAATGACGACGAGCGAGCCTATGTGCTTGAGCATCTGGAGGACCTTGTGGTCAAGGAGGTACACGGGTCCGGTGGCTACGGCATGCTCGTCGGTCCGGCATCGACCAAGAAGCAGCGCACGGAATTTGCCGAGAAGATCAGGTCCAATCCGCGCAATTACATCGTGCAGCCGACACTGGCGTTGTCGACCTGCCCGACCTTCACCGGTTCGGGCATCGCGCCCCGGCATGTCGACTTGCGGCCCTTCGTGCTGGTTGGCGACAAGGTCCGTATCACACCTGGCGGCCTCACTCGCGTGGCGCTGAAAAAGGGATCCCTTGTGGTCAATTCTTCACAAGGCGGCGGCACCAAGGACACCTGGGTGCTGGAGGACTGAGATGCTTGGCAGGACCGCAGCAAACCTGTTCTGGCTGTCGCGCTATGTCGAGCGCGCCGAAAATATGGCGCGCCTGCTCGATGTCGGCAGCCGCATGGCCCTGATGCCAGGTGCCGACAGCGGCTATCAGGAGCAGTGGCGCTCTATCTTGCAGGCAGCAGCCGTCGATCAGGCCTATTCCAGCCGCCATGAGGACGTCACCGCCGAGGCGGTTGCCCAGTTCATGCTGTTCGACAAGAACAACCCGTCATCCGTGCATTCCTGCCTGAAGACGGCACGCGACAATGCCCGCGCAGTTAGAGCAGCGATCACCACGGACATGTGGGAAAGCCTGAATGCCACCTGGCTTGAGTTTTCCGAAATCAGGCCGTCGAGCGCCAGCCGCAACAAACTGCCGGATCTTCTGGACTGGATCAAAAGTTCGTCGCATCAGTTTCGCGGCGCCCTGCTTGGTACGATCCTGCGCGATGACGGCTTCTCGTTTTCGCAGCTCGGGGTCTTCACGGAGCGGGCCGACAACACGACACGCATTCTCGATATGAAATACTACGTGCTGCTGCCGCGCAGTGCCGCGGTCGGCGGCGATGTCGACAGCCAGCAATGGGCAATGATCCTGCGCGCCGCATCTGCACACCGATCCTACCGGCATGTCTATTCGGGACGATATACCGCCTGGAACATCGCCGATTTCCTGATCCTGCGGCCGGAAATGCCCCGTTCGCTGCATTTTTGCTATCGCTATCTGCATTCCACGCTGAGTGACCTTGAACGCATGTATGGCGAGCGCTGCGAATGTCATGATTTAGCCTGGGAAACCTTGTCCACATTATCAACCAGCACCATGACCGGAATTTTCCAGGACGGTTTGCATGAATTTCTGAGTGAATTCATCTCAGGCAACAACCGGCTGACCGAATCGATTTCCTACCACTACAATTTCCCTTGAAACCTATTCGTTGCAGTGGCCAGCATGCGCATAACGATCGAACACGAAACCACCTATGACTATGACGGACCGGCGCAGCGTTCCGTGCAGCATCTTTTGCTCACACCGCGCAGCTTCCCAGGTCAGAGTGTCGTTGAGTGGCTGATCGACTTTCCCGGTCTGAATGCCGAACTTACGTTCACAGACGCCTACGGCAACATTGCCCATCTGGTTACGCAGACCGACCCGCCGCAACACGAAAGCATAATCGCAAAAGGCATTGTCGAGACCCAGGACCAAAGCGGCGTGGTTGGCAGGCTCAAGGGCGATCCGCCGGTGAGGCTCTTCTTGCGCATGACCGACCTGACACGGCCCGGCCGGGCAATCGAGGGCTTTGCTGCCAATGCCATGGCAGGACACGAGAGCCGGATCGACCGGCTGCATGCCCTCATGGCGGCCATTCATGGCCACATGCGCTTTGACACGGAAGTTACGGATACCGCCACCAACGCGCAGACAGCGTTCAGGGAAGGCCACGGCGTGTGTCAGGACTATTCGCACATATTCATCGGCGCGGCGCGCCACGCCGGAATTCCGGCAAGATATGTAACCGGATACCTTGCCATGGAGTCTGATGAACCGGCGGTGGCGCATCATGCCTGGGCGGAAGCCTACGTTCCAGACCTGGGATGGGTGGGGTTCGACACGGCCAATGCCATCTGTCCGGCGGATCGGCATGTCCGGCTTGCCGCCGGGCTCGATGCGGCCTCGGCCACACCGGTGAGAGGGGTTCGGATGGGGTCAGGTGGCCAGAAACTGAACGTGCGTGTCAGCGTGCATGAGCACAGCGCACAGTAGACGGGGAATTTCGGGGCACGCACCATGACCTATTGTGTTGGTTTGAGGCTTAACCGGGGAATTGTCTTTGCCTCCGATACCCGCACCAATGCGGGCTTCGACAACATTGCGTCGTTTCGAAAGATGCATGTCTTCGAAGTCAAGGGCGATCGCGTCATCGTATTGCTGACAGCCGGAAACCTGGCGGTTACGCAGGCGGTGATAAGCCTGTTGAGCGAGCAGATAGACACCCCCGGCGACGGCGCCGATACGCTGCACACGGTCACAACCATGTTTCAGGCAGCCAGGCTCGTCGGTGCGGCCATGCGCAATGTGCGTGAGATTGACGGCGAGGCATTGGGGCTCACGGCCGACAGTTTTTCGGCATCCTTCATTCTCGGCGGTCAGATCAAGGGCGAAGCGCCGCGGCTGTTCCAGATCTACAATGAAGGCAATTTCATTGAAGCGACCGGCGATACGCCGTTCTTCCAAATCGGCGAACACAAATACGGCAAGCCGATCCTCGACCGGGTCGCCGTGCCGGAAATGCGCATGGGCGTTGCCGCCAAGCTGGTTCTTTTGTCGTTCGACTCCACCCTGCGATCCAACCTCTCCGTCGGCATGCCGATAGATCTGCTGATCTACCGCAAGGACACGTTCGAGATCGGCGAACAGCGCCGCATCGAGCAGGACGACGAATATTTCCGGAAGCTGTCCGCCGGCTGGTCGGAGGCGCTGCGCGAGGCGTTCGCCAAGATCGAGGAATATACCGGCGTCAACTGACTAGGGTCAGGACCCATTAATATCATCCATTGTGCGCCTTGCTACTTTATGCGTGGATCAATGGGAACTGGCAGCGAAAGGTCAAGCACCTGCTCGACGTAACGGGCACCGGCAAGCGCCTGGGCATCGCCGCGCGGCGGGCCGACCACCTGCAACCCGACGGGCAATTCGTCCTCGGTCAGACCAGCGGGAATTGCCACGGCCGGGCAGGTCACGTTGGTAATCGCATAGGCGATGGCCAGCCACTCGACATAGTTGGAGAATGTCTGGCCGTTGCATTCCTCCACGTAGCGCTGCTCGACCGGATAGGGAGGGACGATCGTCGCAGGTGTGATCAGCAGGTCGTAGGTTTCGAAGAACTCAAGCGTCCTGTGGAACATAGCGGTACGCTGATGTTCGGCCCGGGCGATGTCTTCACCCGTCAGTTTGAGGCCTTTTTCAATGTTCCAGATCACCTCCGGCTTCATCTTGTCGCCGTACTCTTTGAGATAGATACCTTCATTGGTGGCAAAATCCAGGGCGCGCAATGTCTGGAAGCACTCGTGCGCTTCCGAAAAATCGGGATGGGCTTCTTCGACGGTCACACCAGCTGCCTCAAGCCTGGCAGCCGCGTCCCGCACGATGCCGGCCACCACCGGATCGACAGGCGTGATACCGAGATCGATGCTGAACGCGACCCGCTCCGGCTCGTAGCCGAAGTGCACCGCCTCCACAAAGGATCTGGGATCACGCGGCAGCGAATTGGGATCGTAAGGTGATGCACCGCACATGGCATCAAGCATGAGCGCCAGATCCTCGACATTACGCGCCATCGGACCTTGAACACCTAGAAATGTGTCTATCGAGGCCGTGCGGGTTCTGGCAACCCGGCCCGGAGACGGCCTCATGCCGCATACGCCACAGAAACTGGCCGGGTTTCGAAGGCTTCCTCCAAGATCAGAGCCCTGTGCCAGCCAGGCCATGCCGGTCGCCAGGGCAACCGCCGCACCGCCGGACGAGCCGGCCGCAGACTTCCTGGTGTCCCACGGATTCAAAGTCCGCCCGAACACCTCATTGAACGTGTTTGCGCCCGCACCGAACTCCGGTGTGTTGGACTTGGCATAGATGACGGCGCCGTGCAGTTCGAGGTTCTCCACCAGGATGTCAGACGTTTCCGGCACATGATCGGCGAAGATCGGCGAACCGTAAGTGGTGCGCACACCGCTGACCGCGGTGAGATCCTTGATCGGCACGGGCAGGCCGGCAAGGGTGCCCTGCTCGACAGCGGTCCTTTCCATCAAACGTCCTGCATGGTCGCGGGCACGCTCGAAGCATAACGTCGGCAGCGCATTGACCGTGTCGTTGACTTGCGCAATCCGCGCCTCCAGCACATCCAGCAATTCCAGAGGGGAAATAGCGCCTACTTTCAGCAAGCCGACAATTTCGCTGGCCGATTTCGACAGGACTTCATGCGCCGCCATAGTTGGGAAATCCTTTCATTGCGGGAAACATGCGTGCAGGATACAGATCGACACGATGTGACGGACGCACCTGTTCCGGTGCGTCTTTACCATAGAGGAAGTGCCATGGCCCAGCTATCCAATCTTGCCGTCCGGGATATCGAAACCGTCATCCATCCATATACCAACCTGGCGAAGCACCGCGAGGTCGGTCCGCTGGTGCTGGAGGAAGGTAAGGGCATCCTGGTCTACGACAACGAGGGCAAGGAATATATCGAAGGCCTCGCCGGCCTGTGGTGTACCTCGCTGGGCTATGGCAACGAAGAGCTGGTCGATGCGGCGGCAACGCAAATGCGACGGCTGTCCTACACGCATCTGTTCGGCCACAAGTCGAACGATCTGGCGATCGAGCTGGCCGAGAAGCTGAAAGAAATCGTGCCCTGCGAGGCCTCCAAGGTACTGTTCTGTTCGTCCGGCTCGGAAGCCAACGACATGCAGATCAAGCTCACCTGGTACTACAACAATGCCAAGGGCCGACCGGAAAAGAAGAAGCTCATCTCGCGCGTCAAGGGCTATCACGGTGTCACCGTTGCGTCCGGTTCGCTCACCGGGCTGCCGCCGGTGCATATGGATTTCGACCTGCCGATCAAGAACGTGCTGCATACCTCATGCCCACACTACTACCGTTTTCACGAGGACGGGGAGACGGAGGAAGAATTCGCCGGCCGGATGGCGCAGGACCTGGACGATCTGATCCAGCGTGAAGGACCGGAAACGGTCGCGGCCTTTATCGCCGAGCCGATCATGGGTGCCGGCGGGGTCATCGTTCCGCCGGAGGGTTATTTCGAGAAGATCCAGGCCGTCCTTGCCAAATACGACGTGCGCTTCATTGCCGATGAGGTGATCTGCGGCTTCGGCCGGACCGGCAGCTATTGGGGCTCGCAGACGCTTGGCATCAAGCCGACATCGGTCTCGATGGCCAAGGCGATCACCTCGGCCTATGTGCCGCTGGGCGCTATTACCATCGAGGAAGATCTCTATCAGGCGATGCTCGAGCAATCGAAGAAGATCGGCACCTTCGGGCACGGTTACACCTATACGGCCCATCCGGTCGCATCCGCCGTGGCGCTCAAGACACTGGAGATCTACGAGCGCGACGGCATCATCGACCACGTGAAGAAGATGACACCTGTCTTCCAGGGCCGTTTCGCCAAGCTGGCCGACCATCCGCTGGTCGGCGAAGTGCGCGGGCGCGGCCTGATCGGATGCGCCGAGCTGGTAGCCGACAAGGCGACGCGGCAGGCGTTCGACCCCAAGAAACTGGTCGGTACACAGGCCGTGAAGTACGCTCAGGACCATGGCCTCGTCTGCCGCATGCTGGTGGATTCGGTGGCGCTCTGCCCACCACTGATCATCCAGGAAGACGAGATCCACGAGATGTTCGACCGGCTGGAGCGGGCGATTGACGACACCGCTGCCTGGGTCGAGCGCGAGGGCTTGCGGGAGGCAAGCTGAACCTTGCGCCTACCCCTCACCCGGTTCGCTTCGCTCACCACCGTCTCCCACGAGGGATTCTTCTGCGAAAGCAGTGGTTTTCGGGCATCCTGCCGTGAAAACGATTACGCTCCAATCACATTGTGGTCCGGGCCGTAAGGGAAGCCGGTGATGTTCTCAGCGCCGTTCTCCGTCACCACGAGAATGTCGTGCTCGCGGTAACCGCCCGCGCCGGCCTCACCTTCCGGGATCCACAACATGGGCTCCATCGAGACGACCATGCCCGGCTCCAGAACCGTGTCGATGTCCTCACGCAGTTCAAGGCCCGCCTCACGGCCATAGTAGTGGCACAGGATGCCGAAGGAATGGCCATAGCCAAAGGAGCGATACTTCAAGAGCCCCTCACCTTCAAAAAACCGGTTGATCTCGGCACAAATGCCGGAACAGGTCATGCCCGGCTTGATGAGCGACAGGCCCAATTCGTGGGCGGCAACGTTGGCCTGCCAGATGCGCAGCGAAGCAGCATCCGGCTTGCCAAGGAACAGCGTGCGCTCCAGCGCCGTGTAGTAGCCGGAAATCATCGGGAACGTGTTGAGGCTCAAGAGGTCGCCGTCTTCCAGCTTGCGCATGGTCACCGGATTATGCGCCCCGTCGGTGTTGATGCCGGACTGGAACCACACCCAGGTGTCGCGCATCTCGCTATCGGGGAACGACTTGGCAATTTCCAGTTCCATGGCATTGCGGCCGGCCATTGCAACATCGATCTCACGGGTGCCCGGCCGGATCGCCTGCCTGATAGCGGCTCCGCCGACATCGGCAACGCGTGCGCCCTCCTTGATCAGAGCGATTTCCTCAGGTGACTTGGTCATGCGCAGCCCCATCGTGTCGGCGGCGATATCCTGGATCTCCGGATCACCCAGCATGTGCGCAAGCTTGTCACGCGCGGCGAGGGTCATGTGATCGGCTTCGATGCCGATACGGCGAGCGCCTGCGACAAGGCTTTCAACCGCCCGCCAGTAGTTGTCACGCTGCCAGTCCGTATAGATGACATTGTCCCCGATCGAGCGGCGCCAGGGCTGACCGGCATCGATATTGGCCGATACGGTTGTACAGGACTCCTGGGTGATTACGCAGCCATAGGGCCGTCCGAAACTGCAATAGAGGAAGCCCGAGTAGTAGGCGATGTTATGCATGGAGGTCAGCAGCACAACGGGGATATCCCGGCGCGCCATGACGCCGCGGAGGCCGGCAAGACGGCGTTCATACTCGGCGTCAGAGAATGGCAACAGCGCCTTGTCACCATTGCGGCAGGTGAAGGTCTGGGGGCGGCCCGATTGATCCAGCATCTTGTTCTCCTGTCCCGGGCGGCACAAGAGCCCGGGCATTGCATCCGGGCGTACAGGATAGTGGATATATCCGAATAGTGCGCTGTCGCAGTGACGCCATCACTGCGCGCATAGGGCGAAGTAATTCAAGCCGCAAAGATCGTCAAGAGGCCGAAAGCCGTTGCGGTCCGTCCGGTTCCTGTCGCGGCGAGGCAGGCTTCAGCCGGTATCGATGCAGATGCTGATACTGCGGCAGGAAGGCATCGTACATCTTCCGCACCCAGTCGGGTGTCACAGAAATGTCCACGGCTTTTCTGGGCTGCGGCTTCAGGCCGTCCGAGTTCTTCAGGTTGTTGTGCCAGACGCCGGCCTTGTCGTACCACAATACCTCATTGCGTTCACCGGGTTCCCACGACAGCGCTTCGGCCATGAACGGCAGGCCGACCGCATCGCAATAGGCCTCAACGATGCCATAGGGATCTTCCAGCAGGTCATCGCTGTCGATCACCGGCGGCGCCTTGCCGTCGCGCTCGCACAGGATGTCGAACAGCTTGCGCAATTCATCGAAGCCGATCTCCTTGGCGTAGAATTCCGGCCAGTTCTTGTAGACCGATGTCAGCACCTTGGCCGGGTCTCGAATGAGAAAGCTGTGCCTGAACAGGGCGAGGAACTCGTCCGACCACATGTGATCGGTGTATTGCGGAAAATCCTTCAGGAAGACCGGCTTGTGCGCTGCCGCCTGTTTGAGTTGCGCAAGCACACTGGCAAAACTCAGTCCCGGCTGTCGCGGGCTGTCCGGCTCTAGGCGCGGCCACATGGCATCGTCGCCCTGGTACCAGGCCTCGCCAAAGGGTTCGTGAAAGCAGATCCGATCGCCGCGCATGCGCATCATCCACTCAAAGGCCGTAGATGTGGACCGTGGTGTGCCCCAAAGCATCAGGATCTCGTGCATGACGCGTTCCCCTAGTCTTGCAGTGTTGAGAGCAGGCGGCACTGGGTCCCAACGGGTGCGGTGCCCAGTGTCCGGTAGATGTTCCAATAGAGCGCGAAGTCCGATGAGACGATGGGCTTACCGATCTTGGCCTCAAGCGCCGGCGCCAGTGTGACGGCGCGCTCTGGGATACCGTTGGCGTTGCGCCAGTTCGGCATGCCGGTGATCACCACGGCATCTGCCTCGGGCGCGCGCTCGGCGACACAGGTCATGGACGTCTCAGCAACATCGCCGGGGAAGATCCAGACGCAGTCGTTGACCTGATCCTGGGTGCCGTAGAGCCCCTGGTCGACGAAATTGCCGGAATAGACGATGTCGAACCCGGCCTCCTTGAGAAACCGAGTGATGCCGTCGCGCCAGTCGGGCCAGTAGTAGACGGCATTGACTGCAATCTTTTCGGTATTCAGTTCACGCAAACCCTCGACCAGGCACATGCCGGCCATGTGCAGGGGCGTTTTGTACTTGTCGCCCATCCGGTCGCAGAATTCGCGGATGTCTTCCGGCGTCTTGCCGCCGGCATGCGACCAGTTTGTGCCGACCTGGCCCACGACATCTGCGCCGGCATTGGACATGCAGTGCACGACCTCCTCCAGTAGGTGGAAGTTGTCCTGGCGTTGCTTCAGCTCATGGGCATAGACCGGCAGGTGCAGGAGCCTTCCGTGCACACCGACACTGCGCGGCGAGATGCGTAGGAAGTCGCTGGGGGCAGCGTCGAAATCGTGCGGCGGGCCGGTGAACCCGACCTGGTGCGGAAACAGCTTGTTGTTCGGATCGAACCACCGTTCAGGTTTCATGGCGGAAACTCTGTCGCAATCCTGCACCATGTGCAGCCCCCGGCAGTTTCACACCCTATCATTTTCAGACCTTTGGGAACATTGCCTTTCGCAAAAGGCTATTGCGATCCTCATTCGCCGGTGTGGACGAGAACATTCAAAGCCGGCAAACTGTCGGCATCGAGAGTCGTATCGTTCTGTTGGAGGCTGCAGCAGCCGGCTTGCGGACTTGCGCCGGGCTGCCGCGGCAGGGTTGAGCGGGAGATCTGTCATGTCAGACAGCAAGCACGTGCCGGATAAAATGCATGCGGTCTATCTGACCGGCCACGGGGGCCCTGAAAAGCTTGAGTATGTCGAGAGTGCTCCGGTTCCGAGCCCCGCGGCAGGCGAAGTGCTGATCGAGGTCTGTGCCTGCGGCATGAACAATACGGATATCTGGGTGCGCGAAGGCGCCTACGGCACCGATGACGATCCGGACGCCACGGCCTCCTGGCGGCGGGGAGCGGATGAGCCGTCGCTGACATTTCCGCGCATTCAGGGAGCTGATATCACAGGCCGGATTGTCGATGTAGGTGCCGGTGTGGACAGCTCACGCATCGGCGAGCGCGTGATGGTCGATTTCTCGATCTACAATGGCGATGGTGTATCGCTGGCCGATATCGACTATATCGGCCATGGCCGGGACGGCGGTTTTGCCGAGTATGCGGCAGTGCCTTCAGAACAGGCCTATCTGTGTCACTCGACGATGAGCGATGCGGAACTGGCGACCTTCTGCTGCGCCTATCTGACGGGCGAGCACATGCTGGACCGGGCTGGGCTGAAAGCAGGCGAAACCGTCCTCATTACCGGCGCGTCAGGCGGTGTGGGGTCCGGGCTCATCCAGCTTGCCCGGGCGCGTGGAGCCATTCCCTATGCGGTGTGCGGGCGCGCCAAGATGGATCAGGTCAAGGCGATCGGCGCCGAAGGGGTTATCGCACGCGAAGACGATCTGACAGCCGGCATGTACGATATGCTGGGCGGTACACCGCTGGACTGTGTGGCGGACCTGGTGGCCGGCGACATCTTTGCGGAATTGATCAACCTGCTGAGGCCGGAGGGCCGTTACGTGACCGCAGGCGCCATCGGCGGCGCCATGGTGCAGGTCGACCTGCGCACGATTTATCTCAAACACCTGGCGATCCACGGTTCGTCACAAGGAACCCGCGCGGCATTTCAACGGCTGCATCGCTATATCGAGGACGGGGTGATCAAACCGCTGCTGTGGAAGACTTATCCGCTGTCGCAGATCAATCAGGCGCAGGCCGATTTCAAGTCCAAGGGTTATGTCGGCAAGCTTGTGCTGCAGCCGGACACGAAGTGGCAGCTGGTCGAGCCGTGGTATGCGGGTTGAAAAATTCCACAGGCGTTCTTGTCCACCTGGGCCAACACAAACTCGTCATGCCGGGCTCGACCCGGCATCCAGAACGGCCCATCCAACAATTGGCTCGCGTACAACTGGATCCTGGATCAAGTCCAGGATGACGTTCCGTTCATTGTTACAATGCCCGCAGCTCTACCCAACCTGGCCGCGGTGGCGCAGGAACTGGTCGGCCAGCACAATGGCCATCATGGCTTCGCCGACAGGTACGGCGCGGATGCCGACGCAAGGATCATGACGGCCCTTGGTGACGATCTCCGTGTCCTCGCCCGAGGCGGTGACCGTCTTGCGCGGGGTTAGGATCGACGATGTCGGCTTGACGGCAAACCGCACCACAATCTCCTGCCCGCTCGAGATCCCGCCTAAAATGCCGCCTGCATGATTACTGGAAAACTTCGGCATGCCGTCGACCATACGCATCTCGTCGGCGTTTTCCTCGCCCGTGAAGGCAGCGGACGCAAAGCCTGCACCGATTTCCACGCCCTTCACGGCATTGATGCTCATCATGGCCGATGCCAGCTCCTGATCGAGCTTGCCGTAGATGGGTGCGCCCCATCCCGCCGGCACGCCCGAGGCCACGATTTCGATCACCGCACCACAGGACGATCCGGCCTTTCTGATGCCGTCCAGATAGCCCTCCCACTGCTCGGCAGCTTGTCTGTCAGGGCAAAAAAACGGGTTTTGGGTGCATTCGGCCCAGTCCCAGTTGTCCCGGTTCACCTTGTGCGGGCCGACCTGCACCAGCGCGCCGCGAATAGCGATACCTGCAACGACTCTTCTCGCAATGGCACCAGCTGCCACCCTCGCCGCAGTTTCCCGCGCCGACGAGCGGCCACCGCCGCGATAGTCGCGCACGCCATATTTGGCGAGATACGTGAAGTCGGCATGACCGGGGCGGAACTTGTCGCGGATGTCCGAATAGTCCTTGGACCGCTGATCGACATTTTCGATCATCAGGCAGATCGGCGTGCCCGTGGTGACCGGGCCGCCTGTGCGGTCATCCTCGAACGTACCTGACAGGATCCTGACCTGGTCCGGCTCGCGCCTTTGCGTGGTAAAGCGCGATTGACCCGGTTTGCGCTTGTCGAGAAAGACCTGAATGTCCGCTTCGGCAAGCGCGATACCGGGCGGGCAGCCGTCCACCACGCAGCCGAGCGCGGCCCCGTGGCTCTCGCCAAAGGTCGTCATGCGGAACAGGTGGCCGAAACTGTTATGTGACATCTTTCAAGTAACTTGCTGTGCTGTTCCATCCCGCTGCCCTCCCAACCACCCGCAATTCCAGCGGCAGGCAGTTGCGGGCGCAAGCGGGGCGATCATGACACGTTATTAGGCTTCCACCTGCCTTGCGTCAAACCAGTCCAGGCCGCCGTCCTGGATCCGGTAGAACTTGTTCTGCGAGACCTTGAGCTGCACGATCTCACGTTTGGGCAGCTCGAACACAATGCCGCGCAGCACCCGGCTGACCGCGCCATGCGCGACCACGACAGCGGGACGGTCAAGGCCTGACAGCCAGTTGCGGATGCGCTGCGTCAGCTGGACGTAGCTTTCGCCCTGCGGTGGCTGCCAGTTGAAATAGCCCTCCGGATCGGCATCGGGCATGATGCCCGCCTCCTCGATGTCCGCCCAGGTTTTGCCCTCGAACGCACCGAAGGACTGTTCACGAAGCTCCGGCTCGACGAACAGATCGCGATCGCGCACATTATAGGCTCTCTGAATAGGCGCCATGGTCTGGCGCGCCCGGGCCAACGGGCTGACCAGGAAGGAATAGCCGGAGATGTCCGGAAGAACCTGCGGCAACCGCGCGGCAATGCGCCGGGCCTGCTCACGGCCCGTATCGTTCAGCGGAATATCGGTCTGGCCCTGGACGCGGCGGGCCCGGTTCCAGTCCGTTTCGCCATGGCGGATAAAGTACAGCGGGTGCCTGAGTTCCATCACTTTGGCTGAACGGACATGTCAGGCGCCGTCGGCACCTTCATTCCGACCACGTGGTAACCACAATCGACATGGTGAACCTCGCCGGTCACCGCCTTACCAAGGTCCGACAGGAGATAGACGGCGGCATTGCCAACCTCGTCAATTCCGACGGTCCGGCGCAGCGGCGAGTTATACTCGTTCCACTTCAGGATATACCTGAAATCACCGATACCGGCCGCTGCAAGAGTGCGGATGGGGCCGGCCGAGATGGCGTTGACGCGGATGGCCTTTTCGCCGAGATCGGCCGCCATGTAGCGTACAGACGCTTCCAGAGCCGCCTTGGCAACGCCCATGACGTTGTAATGCGGCATCCACTTTTCCGCGCCGTAATAGGTCAGCGTCAGGAGCGAGCCGCCCTCGTTCATCAGCTTTTCGGCGCGCTGGGCCACCGCGGTGAAGCTGTAGCAGGACACGTTCATCGTCATGGAAAAGTTCTCAGGCGTCGTGTCGACATACCGGCCGGTAAGCTGGTCCTTGTCGGAAAAGGCGATGGCGTGGACCAGGAAGTCCATCGAGCCCCAGCGCTCCTCAATCGCCTTGAAGGCCGCGTCGACGGATGCTTCATCTGTGACATCACAAGGAAGCACGAAATCCGACCCCAACTCGGCCGCCAGCGGCCGCACGCGCTTGCCCAATGCCTCGCCCTGATAGGTCAGGGCCAGTTCAGCACCGTGATCGGCACACGCCTTGGCAATGCCCCAGGCAATCGACCGGTTGTTGGCTACACCCATAACAAGGCCACGTTTTCCGGCCATAAGGGATCCGGGCTCAGTCATTTTGTCACTCATTGCTGGTAAAGATGATTTGCTCCCGCGCGGGCGTCAATTTACATAAAAAGAGAACGTGGTCTACTGGAAAGCCACCGGAATGTGAAGCGCCCACCGGCAACCTTGCCACGGCGAGGTCTGTTAAGGTCAGGACGGACACCACGATGACGAGCAAAGCCGAAACCTTGAGAATTATCACCGCCGTGAAGGATTTCGTCGACCGCGACGATCCGTTCAAGCTGTTTGAGGAGTGGTTCGGACACGCCCGTGAGGCCGAACCGAACGACCCGAACGCAATGAGCCTTGCAACCGTCGACGCGGACGGTATGCCGAATGTCCGCATGGTGCTGCTGAAGGGTTTTGATCAGACAGGCTTCGTCTTCTATACGAATTTCGAAAGCCAGAAAGGCACGGAAATCCTTGCAACCGGCAAGGCTGCCTTGTGCTTTCACTGGAAATCTCTGCGCCGCCAGGTGCGGGTGCGCGGCCCCGTCGAACAGGTCGCCGATGCGGAGGCGGACGAGTATTACAACTCCAGGCCACGGGACAGTCGTATCGGTGCCTGGGCCTCACAACAGTCACGACCACTGGAAAGCCGGTTTGCGCTGGAAAAGGCCGTGGCGAAATTCGCCGCCAAGTATGCCATCGGCGAGGTGCCGAGGCCGGCCCACTGGTCGGGCTTTCGCATAAAACCCCACTACATGGAATTCTGGCACGACCGGCCCTTTCGCCTGCATGACCGGGTCGTTTTCCGACGCAATGATTTAGAACAGGCCTGGACGAAGGACCGCCTCTATCCTTGAACCGGCCGAGCCGAACGGTACCCCGACACAATGACCCAAACCTCAAATGCCACCCGCAAGACCGTGATCCTGACCGGCGCTTCGCGCGGCATCGGACATGCAACCGTCAAGCGGTTTTCATCGGCCGGCTGGCGAGTGATCACCTGTTCCCGCCATGCGTTTCCCGAAGACTGCCCATGGGAAGCCGGGCCCGAAGACCATATCCAAGTCGATCTGGCCAACCCCGAAGACGTTGCACGGGCCGTCTATGAAACGAAGGAAAGGTTGCAGGATCAGGAAGGCTGCCTGGACGCCCTTGTGAACAACGCGGCGATCTCACCCAAGAAGAATGGCGGTGAGAGAATGAACGCCATGGAAACCACCGTGGAGGACTGGAAGACGGTGTTCCAGGTGAACTTCTTTGCATCGATCATGCTGGCACGCGGCCTGGTTGACGAGTTGAAAAAGGCCAAGGGGTCCGTGGTCAACGTTACGTCCATTGCCGGTTCGCGCGTTCACCCGTTCGCCGGGGCTGCCTATTCGACATCGAAGGCGGCACTGGCTGCCCTGACGCGGGAAATGGCGGCGGACTTCGGTCCGCTCGGTGTGAGGGTGAATGCCATCTCGCCGGGTGAAATCGAGACATCGATCCTGTCCCCCGGGACGGAAAAGATCGTTGCGCAACTGCCCATGCAGAGGCTTGGTCAACCCGAAGAGGTCGCCAAGGCGATATACTTCCTGTGCACCGAACAGTCGAGCTACGTGACCGGTGCCGAACTGCACATTAACGGTGGACAGCATGTCTGAAGACGAAAGCCGCCATCACGCCCGCGATACCATCGCAGCGCACACGGCAGCACCCTTCGATGCGCACACGGGTTCGGTGGCGCCACCCTTGCACATGGCAACAACCTTCGCGCGGGACGAAGACTACGGGCTGAAGCTGCCGGCAAGCTATGGCCGGTCCGGCACCCCGACCCTGTGGCAGGCAGAGGACACGCTCTGCCGTCTGGAGGGCGGTGCGGCCTGCATGCTGTACGGCTCCGGCATGGCGGCCATCACGGGCCTGATGGAGACGCTCAAGACCGGCAGTCACGTGGTGGCACAAACGGTCATGTAC
>JANQIR010000283.1 GCA_028282065.1 Aestuariivirgaceae bacterium | reverse complement strand
GACCATCAATGGGCCCGGGTCTGTTCCGCCTGCAACGCCGGCCGTTGCTGCGGCCGTGCCAGCCGAAGCGCCGGTAAAGCCCGCTGGAACGGGCACCACCGCCAAGCCCGGCCAGATTGCCGCCGTCGCAGTAACCAAGGTGGAGGGATTGACGGTGCGCGATAATCGTGACTTGGCCGATGCCATGCGGCTGGTCTTGCAGGATGCCGGCTGGCCGGTGCTTGCTCATCCGCGCCGGGATGCGCTGACGATTACGGGCAAAGCATCGGTTGGTCCCAAGCAGGGCGACGTACAGAAGGTGGCGCTCAACTGGACGGTGGCGATGCCGGATGGAAAAGTCCTGGGTTCGATCAAGCAGGCCAACAACGTTCCTGCGGGCTCTCTCGACAACGGCTGGGGCCGGACCGCCCATCATGCGGCACAAGCTGCGGCCGGCGGAATTTTCAACCTTGTCAAGCAGGCACAGGGTGCGCGGTAGCTTCTCCGCCACAGCCCGACATTTCCTCGATACAAAAATATCAGAACTCTTGTGGAGGTTTGCCATTCCGGTATGGCAACGCGCGCAAAGCCCGCTTATAACCTTTTGTGAAAAGTGGGGAGCTCCGCATGTGCGGGGTTGTGTGGGGAAAAGCACGGCATCATGAAACTCGTTGCGGGTAACTCTAATCCGTCGTTGGCGGAAGCTATCGCGGCTTATCTGAACACGCCGTTGACCAAGTGTTCGGTTCGGCGGTTCGCCGACATGGAAGTCTTTGTCGAAGTTCAGGAAAATGTACGCGGTGAAGACTGCTTCGTCATCCAGTCGACATCCTTTCCGGCAAACGATCACATGATGGAACTGCTGATCCTGATCGATGCACTCAAACGGTCCTCGGCAAGGCGTATCACGGCAGTGGTGCCGTATTACGGCTATGCTCGCCAGGATCGAAAACCGGGGCCTCGCACGCCAATATCGGCCAAACTGGTGGCCAACCTGGTTGAGCGGGCTGGTGCGGACCGCGTGCTGACGATGGACCTGCACGCCGGACAGATCCAGGGGTTCTTCGATATTCCCACGGACAACCTGTTTGCGGCACCGGAAATGGTTCGCGATATCACTGACAAGTTCAAGGACAACAACCTGATGGTGGTATCGCCCGATGTTGGCGGCGTGGTGCGCGCACGCGGATTGGCCAAGCGGATCGGAGCGCCGCTTGCCATCGTCGATAAGCGGCGCGACCGGCCAGGCGAATCGGAAGTGATGAATATCATCGGCGATGTGTCGGGATGTTCGTGCATTCTGGTTGATGATATCGTCGATTCCGGCGGTACGCTGTGTAATGCGGCCACCGCATTGCTGGAGCAGGGGGCGACGGATGTTTCGGCCTATATCACCCATGGCGTGCTTTCGGGCGGCGCGGTGGCCCGGGTTACGGCGTCCAAACTCAAGGAAATGGTCATCACCGACACGATCATGGCGACAGAAGCGGTTCGCGTTTCGCGCAACATCAGGGTGTTGTCGATCGCGCCGCTTATCGGTGAAGCGATCGGACGGACGGCCCGGGAAGAATCGGTTTCAAGCCTGTTTCATTGATGCGATACGCGATGAGGCAAAATTGCGCTGTCGTGCTTCGGTTCAAAACCTCAGCGTGAGACCGGCGACCGGTCCGTGGAACGTGACGTCGATCACCGTGCCGCCTGAGCTGTAGTCCAGGCCCATTCCGCGATAGCCCAGAGTGCCGGAGAAGTTCGGCGTGAACAGGTAGCCGAAACCGCCATACAGGTCCCAGATGAAGTCCGAACCGCCGGCGCCGGCCAAAGCGGTGCCTTCCACGTACCAGTTGGGTGTCAGGGCATGCCTGCCACGCAGGCCGCCTATGAAGTCCACCCAGTCGCGGTCCCTGCTGGCGGATGGTCCGGCGGGAGGAAGTATGTCGACGCCCGCTTCGACGTTCCAATAGCGTATCCCGGCTACGGCCTGGAGGCGCGATTCTGGTGTGTCGATGAGTGCATAGGTGGCCGCCCCGGTGAATGCCACGCCATCGAATTCCCAACCGAATACCCGGTTTGAGTCGCTCAAGGATACGTAGAGGAGATCGCCGTAGAATCCGAACCGGCCATATTGCAAATCGCCGTTGGCCATGAAAAAGCCATCCAGAATGTCGAACAGATCCGAATCACCGCCACCAATCGTGACCGGGCCCAGTCCGCCGGCGCCCACCTGTCCGTCGACAAAGGTGTACCAGCCATAGAGCGTGAACGACCCGGTCAAGGTCTGTCCATCCACTGAGCCGGTCGGTTCAATGTCCTGCGCGCGAACCGTTGTGCCGAGCGATATCAGTAGCACGCATATCAAAGGCCATGCTTTCAGGCGCAGTACGGATTTCATCGGATACTCCACACATCACTGTCACTGCGATGCCCCTGTCTGATACTGCGCGAAAAGTCGTCGTGCATATATGGGGTTTCCGCGATGCAGTAGCCGGACGGCTTTTCGGTGGACCACGTGCAATTATGATGCGACCGGCGGCCGGCACCTTCCAAAAAACGATGCGACAGGCAGCCGGGCAATTGTGAATGCTCGCTGAATACCATCGTTCACCGTAAAAAATATACTTGTTGGCGCGGTCGCAGCGCAGGCGTATTATGTCCGGTATCGGGTGAGGAGCAGGCCCTTGTAATAAAGGCAGGAGGCCACTCATGCTGGCAACTGATCACAGATTTTGGAACTCGGCCATCAGCCTGGCGTTCGTGCTGTTGGCCGTGGCGTTGTTTGGTGTGCAAACCGCACCGGCGGCACACGCATCCGAATTCAATCAGGGCGGGAGGCCGAGTTTCGGCGGCGGAATCATCATCAGAATTCCGGTCCAGCCGCAAAGGCCCAGATGTCCCAGGGGAACCCAGTGGAACGGCCGGCGCTGCATTGCCGTCCGTGTTCGCGAATGTCCGCCCGGCACACGGCTCACCCGAAGCGGCCGATGCGTACGGATTGTCACGCGGACCTGCGGGCCGAACATGTACTTCTCGAAGCGGCGTCAATCCTGTTTCTGCCGCAAGGGCTTCACAATGCGTAAGGGCCGCTGCGTGACGCAGGTTGCCTGCGGCCGTGGCGAATATTTCAACCGCCGCCGGGGAAGTTGCGAGTGCCGCAAGGGCCGGTTCCGTCACAAGGGGCAATGTGTGACCCAGGTTGCCTGTGGCCGTGGTGAGTCTTTCAACCGCCGCAGCGGGACTTGCGAATGCCGCAAGGGCCGTTTCCGTCACAAGGGGCAATGTGTGACCCAGGTTGCGTGTGGAACGGGTGGGTACTTCGACAAGCGCCGCGGTGAATGCCGCTGCAAGCGCGGCTACCGGCAAGGCTCTAGAGGTTGTGTGCGGCCGGATCCTGTGGCAACGCCGACGCCTGCGATCACGCCACGTCCGAAGCCGACGCGTGTGGCCCGCAACAACGAGCAATGCCTGCCGCAGGATCTCTACGAGCTGATGGCGCGGACATACGGCCAGCCGCCGGCCATGAAACCGTGCGAAGCTGCCTGTCTGCCGCGTCCTGCAGGATATACCGACGGACAATTGGACCGTTTGGCACAGCGTCACGGCGTGAACTGGTGCGAGTCGTGCGTCAAGCTGGGCGGTTTCCTGCCGCTGACGGAAGTCAACCGCATCGAAGCGTTGGCCGGCATCACATTATGCATGTCCGACGGTTGGCGCATGTGCTCGGCACCGGGCTATGCGCAGGTCGATCCGGGCGTGACGCGTACGCGCGTTCGGGAAGTTATCCGCCGCTATCCGGTTACGCTTGGCAAGCAGGGTGATATCGCCGTGGTGATCGGCAACGAAACCTACAAGAACGGCATGATGGCCAACTCCAATGCCCAGGCCGATGCGGATGCGGTCATGACCTTGCTGACCGAACAACTTGGTTATCGCAGCCGCAATGTCATCAATCTCAGAAATGCCAGCCTGCAAGACATGCACCGGCTGTTCGGCGGGCCTGACGGGACGCCGGGCGAATTGCAGCAGCTGTTCGGCAATCGCAAGGACGGCAACATCTTCGTCTATCTGTCAACGCATGGCATGACCGATCAGGCGGCGGGCAAAAGCTATCTGCTGCCCGTGGATGCCAGTCACAGCGATCTGTCGAACACCGCTTATGGTCTTGATGAGCTGTATGCCAATCTTGGCAAGATCGGTGCGCGTACCGTTATGCTGGCGATGGAAGCGACCTTTGGCAGCAGTCCAAGGCCGTTCATCAACCCACCCAACCTGCCGGAGTCGGAAATCGACATCCTGCCGAAGACGGCTGTGCCGGGCCTTGCGGTGTTTACCGCCTCTGATCGCGATCAGCACACACTGGACGATCCTGAATTCGGCATTGGCCTGTTCACACGGTATCTGATCGAGGGCATGGCGGGTAAGGCCGATGGCGCGCCGACGGGCAATACGGACAAGCAGATCGACAGTATCGAACTGCATGTCTACACCGCGCACATGGTGCGCATGGCGGCGCGCAAGTCGTTCGGGCTTGAGCAAAAGCCGCTACTGTCGAAGATCGATAACTTGCTGATCGGGAAGCTGGCCAGCAAGTAAATCGCCAGACGGCGTTTCGCAATCCGGCGTCAAGTTATCGTTATCTTGATCGAACGGGCGGTTCACGGCTGCCTGCAGGGTGCATGGATCGCTCATGTCCTGCGTATCCCAGTGCTTCCTGTGCGGCAAAAGCGTAAGCCCCGATTATCGTCCAATGTGTTCCTGCAGCATCCCGCTTGCAGATACGACAATGAGCGATAGCCGTATTTCCCAGCCAACCTATTGTATTGATTGAATTAAAACTGAAGCGAGCGACAAAAGTGCGGTGAAGGTCGAGAAAGCTGTTCCAACAACACCAGAACCGGGCTACCGTTGCGTCAAATAATACATAATACAAAATGCGTCGACCGTGACAGGCGGTTGATGAGGGAGGTGCCTATGTCGAACTCGGTCGGCAATGGATTTGCAGTGAATACTGTGTTCTTGGTTTCAATGGCGATTGCCGTTGCCATTGGTGCCTGGGGTCTGATCGATCCCAGCAGCATGACCGGCACGATGCTGGGGTTCACCAACTACATGCTGACCAGCGGGAGTTGGGCCTGGTTGTTCATTTGCACCTGTTTCCTGGTTCTGAGCGCATATATGGCTTTCGGTCCGTACGGGCACATCCGGCTTGGAAAGGACGATGAAGAACCAGAGTTTTCAACGGCGTCCTGGATTGCAATGCTGTTTGCCGGTGGCATGGGCTCTGGATTGCTCTTATGGGGCGCGGCCGAGCCGATGTATCACTACGTGTCTCCTCCGGGCATGGAAGGCAGTACGCCTGCAGCTGCGCGTCAGGCGTTGGTCATTACCAACCTGCACTGGGGACTGCATGCCTGGGCGATCTATGCCGTGTGCGCCCTGGTGATTGCCTATTTCACCTTCAGGCGGAACGAACCGTCGATGATCTCAACGCCGATCAAGGCGTTGTTCGGCGGACAGACCGGCGAGTCCGTCGGCAAGGTCGCGGATATTCTGGCGGTTCTGTCGGTGGTGTTCGGCTTGGCCGGTTCTCTGGCGATGGGTACACTGGCCGTACGCTCCGGGGCATTCTATGCCTTCGGCACGGGTGAAACCGTCACGGTGTCGCTGATTATCCTGGCGATCCTGTTTGTCAGCTACATGCTGTCGGCGACGACCGGTGTGGAGAAGGGCATCAAGATCCTGTCGAACATCAACATGGTCATCGCCATCTTGATCATGTTGCTGGTTCTCTTCGCAGGTCCGACCCAGTTCATCATGGAGGCCTTTATCGACTCGATTGGGGCCTATCTCAGCAGCATCTTCGTGATGTCGTTCAAGCTGTTCCCGTTCGAAGGCCTGACCGGCTGGAGTGCCGGCTGGACGCTGACATACTTGATCTGGTGGATTGCCTGGGGGCCGTTCATTGGGATCTTTGTGGCACGCATCTCGCGCGGGCGGACAATACGGGAGTTCTGCATCGGTGTAATCGTCGTGCCGACTCTGTTCTCCATGTTGTGGTTTGCGGTCTTCGGCGCGGCCGGGTTCTACATCGAACTGCACGGCGGTGGCGGCCTGAAGGAACTGGTGTTTGAGGATGTCACCAAGGCGCTGTTTGGCTTCCTGAGTTATTTCCCGGCAGGTGATATTCTCAATCTTATGGCGGTGGCGCTGATGTTCGTATTCCTCGTGACGTCGGCGGATTCAGGCACCTTCGTGCTCTCAATGATGACGACCGACGGGAACCTCAATCCGCCCGTCATGCAGAAAATGGTCTGGGGCACGCTTATTGCCGCGCTGACGGCAGGGACGCTGTTCTCAGGCTCTGTGACCGTGGCAAAGGCGATGGCAATCACCGGGGCTATACCGTTCACCGCCATTGTGCTGATGCAGATTGTTGGTTTCCTGCGGGAAATTCGAAAAGAACGCACCGATCTGCCTGGACCGATCGAGGCTCGCGGCGCCGCGACCGGCGCGGCAGAGGGCTAGGCGCAGGAAAGGGAGAAACGACATGTCAGCTCGAATTCTAGCTTGCCTGTTCGCTATCTGCCTGCTGGTGGCCGGCTGCAGTGAGGACAAATCGGTGGTCAAGGTCGGTTCCAAGAACTTCGGCGAGAGCAATGTGCTGTCGCAGATGATTGCGATCCTGGCCAAGGAGCAGGGGCTTTCCGTTGAAGGGCCGGTGGAGTATGCCAGCACCCAGGCGGTTCTTGAAGCTCTCAAGCGCGGCGATATCGACGTCTATCCGGACTACAACGGTACCGGCCTGGTGATGCTGGGCCAGAACCCGATCTCGGATGGCGACAAGGCCACCGAACGGGTCAAGGCACTTTTCGAACCGCTCGGCCTGACCTGGCTGCCGCGGTTCGGCTTCGCCAATAACTACGGCTTGGTGATGCTTGAAGACCGGGCCAAGGAACTTGGCATCAGCACCATGTCCGACCTGGTGTCGAAAGCCGGCAGCTTGAAGCTTGGCATCGAAGATGACTTTCAGAGCCGGCCGCTTGACGGCCTTACACCGATGCTCGCCCGTTATGGGATGAGCTTTGCATCCGTCGATGTCACGAAGCTCGATGATCGTGCGAAGATGTATGACAAGCTGCTCGACGGGGTGATCGATGTCGCGGAAGTCTACACAACGGACGGTCAGCTTGCCGAGTACGATCTGCGGGTGCTTACGGACGATCTGCAGTTCTTCCCGGTGTATCAGGCTGCCCCTGTGGCGCGTGCGGATTCTTTGAGCAAGCACAAGAATCTGGGCGCTGCAATCCAGGCACTCGGCGGCAAGATCGATGCGGACCTGATGCAGTCGCTGAACGGCAAGGTGGAGATCGAAGGACGTTCTGCCGCCTCTGTTGCCAGGGCCGCCCTGCTGGAGATGGGTTTGATCAAAGGCGGCAGTGTCAGTACGGACGATCCGCTCGTGGTGGCGTCGTCGGCCTCGATTGCTGCTTCTGATCTGGCCACGACGGCTCTTCGAGCGACGCGGCGGGCGTTCACCGGGCGTGAAGTCAAGGTGACGACCGAAGGTGAACCTCTCGCCAAGCTTGCTTCAGGGCAAGCACGTCTGGCATTGGCCGGTGCGGATGCGTT
>JANQIR010000265.1 GCA_028282065.1 Aestuariivirgaceae bacterium | reverse complement strand
TCAGCTTCGGATATCGGCACTGCCTGCGGCTTGCGCGCCTTTTGTTTCGTCGCGCGTTGGCTGGCAGCCGGCCTGGCGTGTGGCGCGTCAAGTTTGAAGGCGGCGGGCTTTCTGGGCTTGCGGGTCACCTGAAATGGTCTCCGATCAGAAATTCGACGGCGCGGTCCAATCTGATATGGGGAAAGGACGGTGAACCTGAAGGGCGGCCGGCGGGGTCCATCTCCGGCGGCCTGAACCGCACGAAATGCAAACTGCCTTCAACCGAAGGGTCCAGGGCAAGGGCAGGGTTGTCCGGCAAATCGCCTGGAAAGACCGCGGCCTGTGTCTTGCCGTCGAATTTCTGGCCGTCGATGGCTTCTCCGGTTTCCGGTACTCCCGTGATGCACTGCAAGACGTCTCCGCCTTTTCGGACAGTGGCTTCCCGGGTAGCTCTGAGCGCAGCCATGGCCACAACGTCGATTCCAGCTCCCGATACCCTGGCGCGCGCCGCAGCATCGTCGATGATCAGCCGCAACACATTTTCCAGCCGGTCATGGCTCGAGTGGTGGAGTTGATCGGCCTTGGTCGCCGCAAACAGGATCTTGTCGATACGTCGGCCGAAGATGTTGGACCAAACGCCGTTGGTGCCCTGGCGGAAGCAAGACAGCACGCTGGTCAGCGCCGCCTTGAGATCTTCGATCGCCGCAGGACCGCCATTCAGTGCCCGCAAGGTGTCTGCAAGAACGATTTGCCGGTCGAGCCGCGCGAAGTGATTGAAAAAGAACGGGCGAACGACGTTTGCCACATACGCATCGTAGCGCCGTTCCATCATGGCCCACAAACTGTCCTTTGGCGCGCGTTGTTCCCGATCAACGTCGAGGGGCGCAAAGGTCAGCAGTGGAGACCCTTCAAGATCGCCGGGCATCAGGAATCTGCCGGGCGGCAGCGTTGACAGCGACACGCGGTTGTCGCGGCAGGCACGCAAGTAGGTGGTAAACAGGCCTGCGGCCTTCAACGCATCGCCTTCTTCTGCTTTCGCAGCCGGATCAAGCGATGCAAGATATCCGCGCCAGTCCTTTGCCAGCGCCTTGCGGGGCGCCCTGCCGCTCGCGGCAAGTGTGTCTTGCGACCATTGCGCGTAGCTCGTCGACATCATGGGCAGGTCCAGGAGCCACTCGCCGGGATAGTCGATGATGTCCAAATGCAGCTTGCCACTGCCGAACCTGCGGGCCAGGAAGGTCTCAGGTGTATATTCAATGGTCACGCGAAGCTGGCTGATGCGGCGGGTGCTTTCCGGCCACCGGCGTTGCGGACCGGTAAGGCTGGCGATGTGATTTTCGTAGCTGAACCTCGGCAGGGCATCGTCCGGTTGCGGTTCCAGATAACAGCGCAGGATCCGGCCTCGCGCCGCGGCGTTGAACAACGGCAATCTGGCACCATGCACAAGAGCGTGTACCAGCGCCGTAATGAAGACGGTCTTGCCGGATCGAGACAGGCCGGTGACGCCAAGCCTGACCCGGTCCGACCGCAGGTTGCCGGCAAAATCAGCCAGTCCGCCCAGCGCAATGCGAGCTTGATCCGGCAGCCGGGTCATGGTGGCGAGCCGCGGGATTTGATCGCCCGGCACAGTGTCAACCGTCGGTGTCCGGAAGCTGTTTGGGCCGCGCGAACAGCATCAATGTGCCGGTCCCGGGCCCGACATCACGCCAGTGATCGAGGTCGAACCGGATCACGGACAAGGCCGCGGTGGGATATTTGCGTGCCAGGGCGGTAAGGGCAGCTGGGTCACCATCGCCCGACAACAGCTTTGCCAGCCCTTCGGTCGTCGGATTGTGTCCGACCAGCATGACGGTTTTGCAATCATCATTGAGCTGTTTGACGATGTTCAAATAGCTGTTCCCATCGTCAAAGTTATACAGTGCACGGCTGAGTTCACAAGGTGGCGAGCAGCCGGTCTCGGTCTGCGCCAAGGCCCATGTTTGCCGGGCCCGAACTGCGGTGGAGCACAAAACCAGGTCCGGAGTGATCGCAATGTGCCGGATGTGCCTGCCCATACGTGACGCCGCTGCGACGCCGCGTTCATTGAGAGGGCGGTCATGGTCGTCGAGACCGGGATGGTCCCAACTCGACTTGGCGTGCCGGAAGAGCATGAGCGTGAGCATTGCGCGATGCCTCTTTGTTCCTTGGAGCCGGTTATAGTTCAGCACACAAGGCTGCGGTGACTATCAACGTGTGTTCAGCCGCCGATGTCGTTCACATCAAACGGCGCCGTTTGATAGACTTGGTTTATCCAGTTGCCAAATAACAGGTGTGCCTGGCTGCGCCAGCGATTTTCCGGCTGTTGCGACGGGTCGTTCTCCGGAAAATAGTTGTGGGGGATCTGGATTGGCGTGCCCGCCTTGATGTCCCGGGCGTATTCTTCACCCAGCGAGTATGTATCGTACTCGATATGATTGAACATATAGAGCGAGCGATGGGAAGGGTCATCTATGAGACAAAGCCCGGTCTCATCCGACTCCATCAATATCTGCAAATTTTTGTCTGTTGGTATGTCGGCCCGGCGCACTTCCGTCCAGCGCGATACGGGAATTGAGAAATCGTCGGAAAATCCGCGCAAATACGGAGATGATGGCGCCAGGTTGCTGTGCCGGAACACGCCGAAGGCTTTTTCTGCCAGCGCATATTTCGGCACATCGTAGAAATGGTGCAGCGCGGCCTGTGCGCCCCAGCAAATGCAGAATGTCGAGTGAACATTGCTCTGCGTCCAGTCGAAGATCGCCACCAATTCGTCCCAGTAATTGACCTCCTCGAACTCCAGCAACTCAATCGGCGCGCCGGTTACGACAAATCCGTCGAACTTTCTGCCGCGCACATCTTCCCAGTCCCGGTAAAATGCCAGCATATGCTCTGCCGGCGTGTTTTTCGGTGTGTGCGTGGTGATTTTGACCAGTGTCAGTTCCACCTGAAGCGGTGTTGCACCGATGAGCCGGGCAAACTGCGTTTCTGTCCGCACCTTGTTGGGCATGAGATTGAGCAGCCCGATCTGCAGTGGCCGGACATCCTGACGAATGGCCGCGTCTTGCGTCATGACCATCACGCCTTCCTGGTCGAGCGTTGCGCGCGCCGGCAGGTCATTCGGGATTTTTATGGGCATGCAGATAATCCAGAAATACGATCACACACAGCATATATATGCATGTGTGCATGACAGAGTCCTGATCCTAGCCAAAAAATCGCTCCGTCAGAATGGTTCAATCTAACTGTCAGGTGCTCTAGGACTTGTGGGCGGCAAGCGCAAGGCTGGGGTGGTCGGTACCTGAGGCGAAACTGTCAGTGCGACGAGTCGTCGTGACAGTGATCGTTGTTGAGTTCCTCTAGGATCGCCAGATAGGTCAGGCCGAAATGATGCGCAAGTTTTTTGCGGTTTGCGCGTCGTAATTGCATGTAAATGTCGCTGACCAAATGGGCCATCACCCCTAGATCTTCCGATATGTCGAACTGAAGGCGTCCATCGGGGGCGCGATGCTGGATATTATGCTCGCCGATTTCTACTGGAAAATCGGGAACTGATTTACGCGACATTACAATGCCCCTCCCATTGTCGAGCGATATTTCAACATCGCTTTGGAGGTTTTGTCAAATGCTGATTTGCAATGTGAGGTTGTGATGTGGACAAGAAGTACTTTTGCCCTTCACTATGCTTCTTGGCAAACGCCGATTGCTTTCAATATTAAATCTTCGAAATCCTTCTCGTCGCGCACTGAAGGTATATCTTCCATTTTCACGGTATATCCGTAACGCCTTGCGATTGTCTCATAGAGGGGAATGCGGTGATATACGAGTTGCTCAAACCCCCATACGGCGAAGCCATCCGGATCTACATCCTCATCTTGTGAGATGCCGAACTCTTCTTTGTATTCCCGCCATTTCCGGTCCAGGAATTGTGGTTGGTAATACATCGGTTTCGGTGCGAGCCGGAAACGGTCAACCAGTGTACGCGCGTGATCGGGCGTTCCTTCCAGATAAAGGAGAACGGTGTTGTCGGTGAGGCACTGCAGGACCGGATCCGTCGAGTCGTGTAAATTGACCACCTCGCACAGGCTGCCGCCGGAATCGCAAATAAAATGCTTGTAGCCGTATATGTTACGGGATTTTCCGATAAAATGTTCGATGTCCAGCAGCGCTGCGATTTCGGCCATCCGATGTTGGTTCTGGCGGCGCTTGTACTCGGCGAAGCTGATACCGCCCTTATCGGGATTTCCCGGCTTGCCAAGATAGGTCGATAGCGGGTCTAGATTTTCAAACGTGATGTTGGAAGAGATATAAATCGAGTCTGTCCGCAGCAGTTCCCGCAGGAACGGCACTTTCATTGCTTCGCGCTTGAAGTTGTCGACAATGTGCTCGCCCATGTAGCGCGTGCCGATACGGTAGTCGACGGAATACAGGAACCAGTCGTGATCACGCAGCACCGTGCCCATCGTGGTCTTGCCGACCCCGGACATGCCAAAAATGGTGACGGCTTTCGCGGCCCAGTCACGAAATTCCTCCGGTGTTTTGAACTTCACGGCAAGATGCTCCACGCCCTCAACCCTGTGACGGTATCTAGAACATCATTGCAGATGTGCCCAGATATTTTTGCCGTGCGAATGATTGTATGCCTGCAGATACGTGCGCCGGCCAGCAAGTGGCGTGGAGCGGCGTAAGCCGCGACGGGGACTTAAGAAGGGGCGTGGAGCGGCTGAGGCCG
>JANQIR010000280.1 GCA_028282065.1 Aestuariivirgaceae bacterium | reverse complement strand
GAGAGCGCTTGAATGGCATTCAAGAGGTCGGCGGTTCGATTCCGCCTGGCTCCACCAAATTCCCCCGGTCCATACCGGTCCGACCAGGATCCATTCCGGACAGTTTCAACAGGCATCAATGAAGCGGGACCACCCGGACACGGCGGCCGTTGTCATTGGTGTTTTGCGACGGCCAGTGCGGCCGTCGCCTGTGCCCCGCATTTTTCCCGATCTGGAAACAGGCTGTCATTGCCGCCGCCGATCCGATAGAGCACTTGATGTTGGGTATTCGATTTTTTGCAGGAACGGTCTGCGCTCAAAGCGAACGTGACCGGGGCTGGGCTGGCAGGAGGAGGTTGCAATGAAACGCGTGGAACTGATGCGCCATAACCGTCCCGATCAGGCGTGCGAGTTGACGGAGGTGCTGGAACCGGCGGCGCCTGGCCCGGGCGAGGTGGTGGTCTCCATGCGTGCGGCGGCCATCAATCCGGCCGACCTGCTGATTTTCGAGGGCCGCTATCCCGGCCCTGCCAAATTGCCCGCACCGGTCGGGATCGAAGGGGCGGGTGTTGTGGAGGAGGTTGGTAATGGCGTCACCGATCTTGCCCCGGGCGACCATGTCGTCTCTCTCGGCCGGGCCAACTGGGCACAAAAGCTGTGCGCCGCTGCCCAAACCTTCATCAAGGTGCCGAAGGATTTGAGTTTTCGCGATGCGGCCCAACTCAAGGCCAACCCGCCATCCGCCCATCTCATGCTGACCAGCTATGCCGATCTTGAACCTGGCGACTGGGTGATCCAGAACGCGGCCAACTCCGCCGTCGGCCGTCACGTGATCCGGCTGGCCAGGGGCATGGGCGTGAAGACGGTCAACATCGTCCGGCGCAAGTCCCTGATTGCGGAGCTGGAGGCATTGGGCGCCGATGTTGTCGTGGTGGACAGCGGCGACCTTGCGTCCGATGTGCGCGACCGGTGTGGCGGCGATGCTGCGATCCGTGTTGGTATCGATGCGATCGGCGGAGCCGCTACGGAACGTATGGCTGATTGCATGTCCGATGGCGGCACGATCGCGAATTACGGCTTCCTGTCCGGCGAGCCCTGCCGGATCTCTCCGTCGCATCTGATCGTGCACGGCCTGACGCTCACCGGATTCTGGCTGGTCGACTATATGCGCTCGAACGCACGCGAAACGATCGTCGGCATGTATAACGAGGTTTCGAACTGGTTCATCGACGGAACGCTGGTTGCACCGGTTGAAGCGGAATACGGGTTCGGTCAGCTTGCCGAAGCGCTGGCGCATGCCCACCGGGAGCAGCGCGAAGGCAAGATCCTGCTGCTGCCAAACGGGCCGATTGATTGAGCCAGACGTGCGGCCAACTGACAGGGCCAACTGACGGGGCCAACTGACGGGGAATGACGACTATGTTTAGCGATCTGATAAACCGTCGCGTAATCCTGGTGAACCGTCCCAAGGGCGTGCCGGATGCGGATCATTTTGCCGTCGACGAGATGAGCGTGCGTGATCTGGAGGCAGGCGAGTTTCTGGTGAAGACCGAGTACTGGTCGGTCGATCCGGCAATGCGCGGCTGGGTGAACGATGCACCGAATTATCTCCCGCCGGTTGAGATCGGCGCGGTCATGCGCTCCTTTGCAACCGGCGAAGTGGTGGCAAGCCGCAATCGGGACTATGCCGAAGGCGACAAGCTGTCCGGCATGTTCGGCTGGCAGCGCTATGCGATTTCCGACGGCAGTGATGTTGACCGCAAGATCGATGACACGGACTTGCCATCCTCGCTCGCGCTGGGTGTCCTGGGCCTCAATGGTGTTACGGCCTATTTCGGACTTCTTGAATGTTGTGAACCCAGGGCCGGCGAAACGGTGGTCGTATCGACGGCGGCCGGGGCGGTCGGTTCTGCGGTCGGCCAGATTGCCAAGATCAAGGGTTGCCGGACCGTTGGCATTACCAGCAGTGCCGAGAAGATGGCGTTGTGCCGGGATTCGTTTGGCTACGATGCGGTGATCAACTACCGGGAGGAAGATGTTGCCGCGGCCGTCAGGGCCGCATGTCCCGATGGTGTCGACTGCTATTTTGACAACACCTGCGGGCCGATCAGCGATGGGGTCATGACCTGCCTGGCCAAGGGCGCCCGGATTACCATTTGCGGTACGGCGGCGTTGACCGATTGGGATCCGATTCCGCAAGGCCCGCGCGTCCACCGGCAATTGCTGGTCGCCCGTGCCCGCATGCAGGGCTTCCTGGTTTTGGACCACAAGGACAGATACCCTGAAGCGATTGCAGTTCTGGCGGACTGGGTGCGCGACGGCAAGCTTGCCTATAATGAACATGTTCTGGAAGGCGCTGAGTCTGCCCGCGGTGCCATTGAGATGCTCTATCAGGGTAAGAACACCGGAAAGTTGCTGGTGCACGTGGACTAAGCTGGGCGGGTATCAGACTTGCCAAGCCGCATGGTCAGTTTCCTCCCCTAGAAAAGGGGAGGATTAAGGTGGGGATTGATAGCTGTGAAGTTGGTCTCAGCTTCAGATAGCCTTGGCACAGGCTATCAACCCCCATCCCGACCTTCCCCCTTTCTGGGGGAAGGAGGGTCATCCCACCCAGCCCGGCTGACGCGGCTCTACCCTCCCCCTTGCGGGGGAGGGGGGAGAAGCCACGGTCCATCGACCGCAAACGGCTAAATAATCGCCTTCTCCAGAAACGGTTCGCTGCGTGCAATCCGCTCGTAGCCGAGCGCGGTGAGATCCAGTGTGCGGTATCCGCCATAGGCCACCAACTCGCTCACAGCCCGGCCCATGGCAGAAGACTGCTGCAGCCCGTGGCCCGAGAAACCGTTCATGAAGATGAAGTTGGATACATCGGGATGCGGTCCGATGATGGCGTTCTGGTCGAGCGTGTTATAGGCGTAGTGGCCGGTCCAGAAGTTGACCACTTTGATGGCCTCGAACGCCGGAATCCGGTTGGCGAGCGCCGGCCACAGTTTTTCCTCCCAGATGGAGTGGTCCGGTTCGAAATCGTCGAAGGCCTTCGGGCCGTCTTCGAACGGCGGACATCCGCACAGGTAATACTGGCCGTCGGAGCGCACATGTGCGCCGGATGGATCGATGGTCAGCGGCAGGTCCCTCTCCAGCGGCGTTTCGGCATCGAAGATAAACGTGTGACGCATGCGCGGCTCGACCGGGATATCCAGCCCGGCCATGCGCGCCGTCGCACCACCGCGCGGACCGCTGGCATTGACGATCGTGCCGGCGGATATGGTTTCCCCGGAAGCAAGCGTCACACCACTCACCCGGTTGCTGTCCCGGTTGATGCCGGTCACTTCGTTCTCGATGTACTCGGCACCGTTCTGCCGCGCTTTGCGCCGCCACCACTGGAACATGGTCGCGCCGTCGAAATATCCCTCGTCGACCGGATTGTGACTGCCCAGCACGATGCCGTCGAGATTGTAGAAGGGATACTCGGCGGCGATTTCGTCCGGGTTCATCAGGCGTGTCCCGGCGCCGCAGGCCTTTTGCACCTGATAGCTTTCGCGCAAGGCATTAGCCGCGCTTTCGCTGCCGGCCAGGTACATGTAGCCGAAATCCTGCAGGACAATGTCCGGGATATCCGGATCGCCGCCCAGCCGTTCGCGGAAGTTCTTCAGAAACTCCACCCCGAACTGCGAGATCCGCACGTTGATCTCGTTTGAAAACTGCTGGCGGATGCAGCTGTTGGTGTGCGACGTTGACGCAAACTGATAGGCCGGGTCGCGCTCGACAACCAGGATGCGTCCCTTGAAACCGGCACAGTCGGTGAGAAACCAAGCGGCGGAAGAGCCCATGATCGCCCCGCCGACGATCACCACATCATAGCTGTCATGCGCCGGTTGTGAGCTGAATTGACCGCTTGCCATGCTTGTCTTCCTGCCGTTAGATGGTTTTGGGGCGTTCCGGCGGCAGTTTGTCTTCCGGCACCCCGTAATCCTTCATTGCCGACCGGCGCGAAATGTAACCGCGCTCGACGTCGCGCAGTACGAGTTCGCGGTCGCGCTGCATCGGATCGCCATAACCGGCACCGCCCGGAAGCGCCAGCAGCACTTTACGGCCAGGCGGCACCGCCTGTCGGCCTTTGCCCTGCATTGCCCCGCCATCGTCAAGGCCGATTGTCGTCGCGCCGCCGTTCTTGCCGCCGTTGCGACCGCGTGCCGGATGGTGCACCCGGTCGAACATGGCGGAAAAGTCGAACTCATGGCCATCGCGCGCACCGATCTCCATATACTGGCCAAGCCCGCCGCGCTGCTTGCCGGCGCCGCCCGAATCCGGCCTGAGTTCCTTGCGCCAGATCACCACCGGCCCGGTATGCTCCGTCGCTTCGATCGGCATGGTCATCACACCGCTTGGAAAGGCGGTGGCATTGAGCCCGTCGAGCGCCGGCCGCGCACCGGTCCCGCCGGAATTGAACATCAAGACCTCGGCCCGGGTGGTATCGGGCGGCGCATTGCCGTCGCTGCGTGGCCGCAACGAGACCTGGAAGTTGCACAGCGAACTGGCGCCTTCCGTCGGCGCACTGTCCGGCACCAGCTTGTGCAATGCGCCGAAAATGACGTCGGGAATCATGTGACCCATGACATGGCGCAGGGCAACGGGAGCCGGGTGAGGTGCATTGAGGATCGACCCTTCAGGCGCCGACACGCGGAACGGTGCCAGCGATGCGGCATTGTTGGGAATTTCCGGTGCGATGGCGCATTTCAGCGCATAGCAGGCATAGGCCTTGGTGTAGACATGGGGAACGTTGATGCCCTTCCTGTCGACGCCGGATGTGCCTGTGAAATCGATGTCGGCATGATCGTCATGGAATTCCAGCCGGACCTGCATATGCACCGGCTTGTCGAACCCGTCGATGTCCATCGTGTTGACGGCGACATCCTGCGGCATCTGTGCGATCCGCTCCACGGTCGCCCGGTGCGAATGTTCCAGGATGAAGGCGGAAATGCTCTCCAGGTTGTCCAGACCGAATTCGTCGAGCATGCCTGCGAGGCGGCGGTGGCCGATCTCGTTGCAGGCTGCCAGCGCATATATGTCGCCAACCACCTGATCGGCCTCACGCACATTGTTGCGCACGATATTGACCAGGCTCAGATCCACCTCGCCGCGTTCGGCAAACTTCATGACCGGAATGCGTAAGCCTTCTTCGTAGACCGAATGGGCATCGGCGCCGAAACCGCGCCCGCCGATATCGACCACATGCGCGGTACAGCCGAAATATCCGACCAGTTCGCCCTTGTAGAAGGATGGCGTCACAACCGTGATGTCATGCAGATGCCCGGTACCCATCCACGGATCGTTGGTGATGTAGACGTCGCCGTCATACATGTTCTGCACGCCGATCTCGCGCATGAAATGGGCCACCGCATCGGCCATGGCGTTGACATGGCCCGGCGTGCCGGTCACCGCCTGCGCCAGCATCCGGCCTTCCAGATCATAGACCCCGGCTGACAGGTCGCCTGCCTCGCGCACCGAGGTGGAAAACGCCGTACGTACCAGCGCCTGGGCCTGTTCTTCGACGACGGAGATCAGCCGGTTCCACATGACCTGATTGGCAACAGACTCCATTGATGGGGCGCTCATGCGGCCACTCCTTCGCTCTTGCGTGCGGCATCCCGAAACACCTCGATGCAGCCATCCGACTGCGTCACGGCCGTAAAGCCCGAAGGCACGATGATGGGTGTTTCGGCTTCGGTTATGATGGCTGGCCCGGTGACCGATTTGCCCGGGGAAAGATGATCGCGCTGGAAAGTACCCGCGCTGCCATAGCCGCCTGCCGCCGGATCGAACAGCTCGCGGCTGCCGTCCGGGGCCGCCTGCCGGCCGGTCTGCACTTCGCTGACGATGGCAGGTGGATCGACGCGTGTCGCCGCATTCACCGACCAGCTTGTGATCTCGATGTCGAGTCCTTGTACCGTACGGCCGAACAGGGCTGTGTAGGTCTGTTCGAACTTTTCGCGGTAGCACGAGGCAGTGGGGTTCGACGCATCCTGCTCCGACAGTTCGACCGGGATCTCCCAACCCTGGCCGGCATAACGCATGAAGACCTTGTAGTCGCAGGTGATTTCGGCAGCAGCATCGCAGGTTCGCACGAACGCGCGTGCCTCCTCGGCAAGTTCCTTAAGCAGCGCCTTGATCGGCGCCGGACGGAACTCCGTCATGCGCATATAGATGCTGCGCGTGGCTTCGAAGCTGAACGGCGCCATCAGGAAACCGATGGCCGAGCCAACGCCGGCGCCCGGCGGCACGATCATCCGATCGATGCCGAGCTTCTGGCAAAGCCGGCCGGCATGCAGAGGGGCTGCACCACCGAAGGCGATCATGGTGTAGCCGGACAGATCCTCGCCGTTCTCCACCGCATGAACCCGGGCGGCGTTTGCCATGTTCTCGTCGACAACTTCCGAGATGGCGAAGGCGGCTGTGTCGGCAGCCATGTCGAGCGCTTCGCCGACATCGCCTTGAAGTGCTTCACGCGATGCGTCCGTGGAAAGCCGGATCGTACCGCGCGCAAAGTTGTCCGCGTCCAGCCTGCCGAGAACCAGATCGGCATCGGTGACGGCGGCATGGTCTCCGCCGCGCTGATAGCAGGCAGGCCCGGGCTCGCTGCCGGCGCTTTCCGGGCCGACCCGGATCTGCCGCATGGCATCGACATGGGCCAATGAGCCACCGCCTGCTCCGATTTCCACCATGTCGATGACCGGAATGGAAATCGGCATGCCGGAGCCCTTCCTGAAGCGATAGGTCCTGGCCACCTCGAACACACGCGATGTCTTGGGTGTCTGATCGCGGATCAGGCAGATCTTGGCGGTCGTCCCGCCCATGTCGAAGGACAGAACCCGGTTCGCGTTGTAGCGCCCGGCGATATTGGCGGCGAAGATCGCACCGCCCGCGGGGCCGGATTCAACCAGCCGCACGGGAAATTCCGAGGCGCTTTCCAGCGAGATGATCCCACCGCCCGAATGCATCAGGAAGACCGGGCATGTGATGCCGGTGGCCTTGAGCCGCCCGACCAGCCGCGTCAGGTAGCTCTTCATCAGCGGTTTGACATAGGCATTGGCGGCAACCGTATTGAAGCGCTCGTACTCGCGCATTTGCGGTGACACTTCGCAGGACAGCGAGATGGTGAGGTCCGGAATTTTCTCTAAGAGCACCTCGCGCACGAGCTGTTCGTGGGCGCCGTTCAGATAAGAGTGGATCAGACCGACGGCGACACTGTCATAGCCTTCCTGCTTGATGAAATCGGCAAGCGCCTCCACATCCGTACGCTCCAGAGGCACCAGCACCTTGCCCGAGGCATCCATGCGCTCGTTCAGCACGAAGCGATGATTGCGCGCGATCAGGGCTTCCGGCAGCTGCAGGTTCAGATCATATTGCTCGAACCGGCTTTCGGTGCGCATCTCGATGACATCGCGAAACCCCTTTGTGGTGATCAGTGCCGTCTTGGCGCCGCGCCGTTCGATCAATGCGTTGGTTGCCAGTGTCGTGCCGTGAATGATGGTGGAGATCTGCGACAGTTCGACATTGCTTTCGCCGCACACCTGGGCGATGCCGGCCATGATGGCCTCTTCCGGGGCCGAGGCTGTGGTCAGCACCTTGGTGGTGTAATAAGCACCCGCCCGCTCCAGCACGACATCTGTAAAGGTTCCGCCGATATCGACGCCCAACCTGATACCATCGGTACTCATTTCACACCGTCTTTGACCGTTGCGAGCAGGTTGTCGGCGCCTCGCGCCAGAAGGTTCAGGTCCGAACCACAGGCGACGAAGGCAAAACCCTCGTTGAGCAGCTCGATTGCCTTTTGGGCATCGGACATCAATGTTCCGACCGGTTTGCCGGCTGCGCGAACAACGTCTGCGGCCTGCCGGATTGCGTCCCATACCTCCGGGTGTGCCGGCTGGCCGAGATAGCCGAAATCCGCCGCGATGTCGGCCGGCCCGAAAAACACGCCGTCGACACCGTCAAGCTCGGCAATCTCACGCGCCTGGGTGAGGGCATGGCGCGTCTCGAGCTGGACCAGCACGGCCGTTTCCTCTTCGACGCGCTCGAAGTAATCGCTCACCCGGCCGAACTTGTTGCCCCGCTGCCCGACCGAAACGCCCCGGATGCCGCGTGGCGGATAACGGGTCGCCGCGACCGCCTGTTTCGCCTCTTGCACCGATTGAACCATCGGAAACAGCAGGCCGGGCGCGCCCAGATCGAGCAACCGCTTCACGATCACCGGCTCGTTCCATGGCGGACGCACGATGGCAACGGAAGAGCCTTGTTGCATGGCCTGGAGCTGACTCAAAACGACAGGAATCTCGTTCGGCGAATGCTCCATGTCGAGCAGCACCCAGTCGAACCCCGCCGGCGCGACGGCTTCGGCCGCATAGTTGCTGCATAGTGAGATCCACAAGCCCACTTGCGGCTTGTCCGACGCGATCGCGCGCTTGAAGGTGTTTTCTGCCAGTTTCATGGAACCCTGTCTCGTAATACCTGCCGTAGCCGCCCAATGGACACCGACAGACCCCCTCCCGTCAATGCATGGTGAGGGGCGGGGCGAGCGGCGAGGCGGGCGCGGCGGGCTCGAAGCCACACGACCGGCACAGGTATTGATGCTGTCACGAGAAGCGTCCACAAAGGGCGGACAGAACGATTCTCTTTTCCGTTGACTTTGAGGTGGCATGAACACGAACCGCAATGCAAAGATCGTCGCAACGCTGGGACCGGCAAGTTCGGACAAGGACACGATCCGCGCCCTTTTCGCGGCTGGCGTCAATGTCTTTCGGCTGAATTTCAGTCATGGTACGCAATCCGATCATGCCCACCGGCACAAACTCCTGCGCGACCTTGAAATCGAAACCGGCCGGCCAATTTGCATTCTCCAGGATCTGCAGGGACCGAAGATCCGGGTCGGGACACTGGAAAACGAGGGTTTCAACGTTCAAATCGGTGAAACGGTCCGGTTTGTTCCCGACGGCAAGGACGGAACGAAGGAAGCAATTCCCCTGCCGCACCGGGAAGTCTTTGCCGCAGTGGCGCCCAAGCATTCAATGTTCATTGACGACGGCCGGGTCAGGCTGTCCGTCACGGGCGTAAGCGATGAAGAAATTACCACCCGCGTGCTGGTTGGCGGCACGATCAGCAACCGCAAGGGTGTCAATCTGCCCGATACGCTGCTGGAACTCTCGCCACTCACGGAAAAGGATAGGGAGGATCTGGAGTTTGGACTCAATCTCGGTGTCGACTATGTGGCGCTGTCCTTCGTGCAACGGCCGTCAGATGTGATCGAGGGACGCGGGCTTGTCGATGGCCGTGCCGGCGTGATGACCAAGATCGAAAAACCGCTGGCGTTTGACCGCATCAATGACATCATCTCGCTGAGCGACGCGGTCATGGTGGCGCGTGGCGATCTCGGCGTCGAGATTCCGCCTGAAGAGGTGCCAGGCCGGCAAAAGGAACTGATCCATGCCTGCCGGATGTCCGGCACGCCGGTCATTGTGGCGACCCAGATGCTGGATTCCATGGTCTCCGCGCCGGCCCCGACGCGGGCGGAAGCCTCCGATGTGGCCACCGCGATTTATGATGGCGCCGATGCGGTCATGCTGTCGGCGGAATCAGCATCCGGCGACTATCCGGTTGAGGCGGTCGCCATGATGGACCGGATCATTGCCACCACGGAGCGGCATCATTCCTATCAGACGATCGTCAAGGCTCTCGAACAGGTCATCGAACCGTCTGCCCAGCATGCGATCTCGGCGGCCGCAGCTCAGGTCGCCAAGAACATAGACGCCAAAGCCATCGTTGCCTTCACATCGAGCGGAACGACCGCCTACCGCATCGCGCGTGAGCGGCCCGAAGTGCCTATCATTTCGATCACGCCAAATCTCGATATCGCCCGTCAGCTTGCTCTGTTATGGGGTGCACACTCAATCCGCTCGGCCGACGTTACCGACTACGACCAGATGGTCGAGGAGGCGGTCAAACATGCCCGCGCCGACGGCTTTGCGGAGAACAACGATCAGGTTGTCATCGTATCCGGCGTACCGTTCGGCGTGCCCGGATCGACCAACAACCTGCGGGTTGCGGTCACCTGACCACCTCTGCACTCCCCATATACCTGCTCGCCTTCAAACGCCGGCATATCGGTAAACACCGCTTTGCGGGCGGCGAGGTCGTGCTGTTGCGGGCAGCGTGATTGGTACAATTGTCTCAAAAATATTTGACGATTGTATTTTTGTACCATAAATGTGGTCAAGGGGCGTTGAGCGAAGATCTGTGGCCGGGAGACGGGTACATGACCACACAGCATGCACGGGTTGTCATCGTTGGCGGCGGAATCATGGGATGTAGTCTGCTCTACCATCTGGTCAGGGAGGGCTGGAACGACAGCGTCCTGATCGAGAAGGCGGAACTCACCTCCGGTTCGACCTGGCACGCGGCCGGGCAGATCACCCACTCGCTTGGCAATTATGTCATTGCCAGGATGGCCGGCTACGGCATCGAGCTTTACCAGAGCCTTGAAGAGGAAACCGGTCAGTCGGTGACCTTTCATAAATGCGGTTCGCTGCGCATGGCCTATACCGACGGCGAGGTCGACTATATTCACCAGATCATGAGCGTCGGTGCGGTGCTGGGCCATCCCATGGAGTATCTGACGCCGGCCCGCATTGCCGACATCCACCCGTTCTACAAGCTTGACGGCATCAAGGCCGCGCTGCACACGCCCGATGACGGCCATGTCGATCCGGCAGGGGCCGCCTTTGCGCTGGCCAAGGGGGCACGCCAGCGCGGCGCAAGGGTCATTCGCAACAACCGGGTGATGGATATCAAGCGCGAGGCTTCAGGCGAATGGCGCGTCGTCACCGAACAGGGCGACTGGCTGTGTGAAAAGGTCGTCAATGCCGGTGGCGCCTATGCCCGTCAGATCGGCGCGTGGGTCGGGCTCGACCTGCCGGTTGTGTCGGCCCTGCATCAATATCTCGTCACTGACCAGGTGCCGGAACTGGTGGAACGCAGTATCGAGCTTCCTGTCGTGCGCGATGACCACAAGGTCTCCGGCTATGTCCGCCAGGAACAGAAGTCCGGCCTGATCGGCATTTACGAGAAACAGGCCCCGCCCATCGTGTGGACCGAGGGCTGCCCGTGGGAAGCCGAGCATGAGCTGTTCGATGCCAACTATGACGGCATCATGCCGTGGCTCGAGGCGGCGCTCGATGCCGTGCCGATTTTTGCCGAGGTGGGGATCAAACGGGTCGTCAACGGCGCAATCGCCCATCCGCCCGATGGTGGCATGCTGCTTGGACCGGCGGAAGGTTTGCGCGATTTCTGGCTCGCCTGCGGCATTCCCGTCGGCATCGCCTGGGGTCCCGGTGCCGGCAAGTACCTCGCCCAGTGGATGGTGCACGGCAGTGCCGACGTCAATATGCGCAACTTCGACCCGCGCCGTTATGGCCCGTGGACCGGCTTCGACTATGCGGTCAGGAAGGTCGAAGAAGACTACGTGTTGCGCCACGAAACACCGTTCCCGCACCGCGACCGGCCGGCCGAACGCCCGGTCAAGACCAGCCCGCTGTTCGAGCGCCTCAAGGAACATGGCGCCGTCTGTGAGCAGATCTTCGGCTGGGAGCGCCCGCAATGGTTCGCCCGTAACGGCGTGGCCCAGGAACACCACGAGAGCTTTCGCCGCACCGAAGTGTTCGACATGGTCGCCGCCGAGTGTAAGGCGGTGCGCGAGAGCGCCGGCATCATGGACCTGACCGGTTTTGCTAAGGTCGATGTGTCGGGAGTGGATGCGGCAGCCTTCCTGGACCGCATGGTTGCCAATCGTGTCCCGGCGAAGCCAGGTGGCATCGTGCTGACCCACATGCTCAACCACAAGGGCACCATCGAGGCGGAGGTGACGATTGCACGGCTCGGCGAAGACCGATTCTACATTATGTATGCCGCGTTCCATGAGCTGCGTATTGTGGACTGGCTCAACCAGCACCTGCGCGATGGGGAGGATGTCACGGTCACCAATCAGTCATCCGGCTATGGCTGTGTGGTCCTGTCCGGTCCGCAATCGCGCGAGATCCTGCGGCAGGTGACGCAGGCGCCGCTCGACAACGAGAACTTCCCCTGGCTGAAGGCCCGCGAAATCGAGATCGCCGGTGCGCCCGTCCGTGCGCTTCGCATGTCCTATGTCGGCGAACTGGGTTGGGAGCTGCATATTCCCATGGAGCATATGCTCCCCGTCTATGATGCGCTTTGGGAGGCCGGTAAAGCGCACGGTCTGGACAATTTCGGCTCTCTGACGTTGAACGCGCTGAGGCTGGAAAAGGGTTTCAAGGGCGCCAGCGAACTGACCAACGAAGTGACCTTGCCGGAAGCCGATGTCATGCGTTTTGCCAAGCTCGGCAAGGACGGATTTATTGGCAAGGAAGCGACCGAAACCAGCGCGGCAGGCGATCTTCCCTGGATTTGTGCCTATCTTGAGATCGAAACGAAGGACTCAGAACCGCATGGCTCCGAAGCTGTCTTCGCCAACGGCAGATGTATCGGCGCAATCAGTTCCGGCGGCTACGGTCATCACGTCAAAAAGGCGCTTGGCTTTGCCTATGTCGACCCGTCCTTTTCGGAACCGGGGACGCAGCTTGATGTGATGATCATGGGCGAGCGCTGCCCGGCGAAAGTGCTGGCTGAACCGGTCTATGATCCGATGAGTGAACGGCCGAGAATGTAGGGCGGTTTTCATGTTAAAAAAATCGAGATTCTTTAACATGTTTTCCGGACCTGTTAAACGAAAAGCCATTTCGTAATCACGTTGTCGGCCGCCCATGGTCCGATAATGTCATAAGATCTTCGTCATTCAGGCGTCCTGATCTTGCTGCTCGATGCAGTTGAAAGCCAATAGGTACTGGACATGAGGCGCAAGTCCTGACACCAATACTGCCCTGAGTGAACAGGTAACAAACATTCCGGGCAAAAAGGCATGAACTCACAACGTAAAAACGGCAACTTCAACCTCAAGCTTTTGTCTCTTAATGCACTGGCGATAGCGCTTGTTGCTTGGTTGTGGGCCCCCCAGCCGGCACGGGCCGGCTCATGTCCGGAAGCGGCGGTCGTCGAAAGGGCCGCCAACGCCCTCATCGCTGCGGCGCGCGCCGGTTCATCGGCCAAATTCGCCAATGCAATGAAGACCTACGCCGACATGCGTGCAATCGCTCTGTTCGCGCTTGGCAAGCATCGCAAGAAACTTCCGGCGGCACGTCAGGGTGAGTTCGTCGAGCAGACGACCCAGTTTGTCGCTGAGACATTCAAGGATTACCGGCTGAAATTCCGGGCTGACTCGCTGCGGATTATGGATTGCCGCGGCAAAATGATTCACAGCCGCCTTGAATTCCTGGGCGCCAAGCCGGCCCAGAAGGTCATCTGGCGCATGAAGGGAAAGCGGATCAGCGATGTGAACATCCAAAATGCCTGGCTCGGCCAGTTGTTGCGGACGCACTACGATGCGGTCATGAGCAAGTCGGGCGGCGATATCAACGCCTTGTTCCGCGAACTCAAGAGCTGACCCTGATAAACAGGCCGGACGGGTCGTCCGGCTGGTCTCAGTCCAGATGCATGGCCAAATCCACCGAGTGGATGTGGCGCAGGACGCGTTCGAATCCGGCCTTGTCCTCAAGGAGCTGGTTTGGCGCGGCACCCAGTTCGGCGCTCATCTTTTCCAGCCAGATCTCGGCGCGTTCGCGCGTGCCAAAGACCTCAACGGCTCTGTCAAGAGCCTGAGTGTAATACGTCATTGCATATCACCTGGTAGAGTATTTTCCGATCATGCATGTCCGTCAGCAGATTGCCGCCGAAGCATATGCAGGCATTCCTCTAATATTTTCTGAACCGGTCCGGCTTCGCCCAGGGCCCCAAGTTGCCGTTGAATGCGCAAGCCGGCGCTGTAACTGCTTCGTCTATTGAACAGACTTCAGGGCAATTTGATGGCAAACCGTACATCTCGATACCGAATTCGCACCGTTAAACCAGCAGCCTGTGGCGATTCAATCTAACGCGTCCTGGCTAACACGTCCTGGCGAAGTGATAGGCGCTGCAAGGCTGAGACAGGGTGAATTGCCCGTCTATCTGCTCTGCGCCATCTAAGAATCGTGTTTCAAGCTCTTCGCGTATGCCGGGCAGTCTCTCGGCCCTCGCCGGGTCGACGAACACAATCCGATCGATAAAATCGTCGACAGAGCGGAACCGGCGGGTCAGGCCGTAGTCCTTGCGCGCCAGCAGGCTGAAGGGGCCCTCACCGTCCAGGCTTTCCATCCGCCGGTGGGACACCGTACGCACATGCATTTCGTCGTCCACCAGCCTGACCACATCGAACATGGTGCCGCATGGCCTGGGTTCGGCCACATGTAGCCGTCCGCCCGGTTTCAGCACACGCGCAGCTTCCGCCAGAGCCCGGTCGTGCAAGACCTCCGGAACGTGATGGAAAGAGAACATGAAGCACACGAGATCCTGGCTGGCTGACGGCAGCGGCAGGTCTTCGGCGCGGCCCTGGAGCATTGTCACCGCGCCGGGCATCGTGGACCGCGCTGCTTCCACCTTGACCTCGTCGATCTCGATGCCGGTGACGACGGCGCCGTGCTCGTGCAGTTTTGCTGCGAACGCGCCCGTGCCGGCTCCGATGTCGGCGACGGTCCGGCCGGAAACATCCAACTGGGATGACAGGAAATCAAGATGGCTCATATGGCCTCGCTTTGCTGATGCGGGAATGAACAGGAAAACTCCGGCAACCGTCAAAATGATTGCCGAGACCACGATATCGGGAACCGGCAACCAGGCAACACCCTTGAAAGGCACCACCGGTGAAGCCGCACCCGTGCGTAACAAATCCGATCATAAGATGGCGCTGGTGTGCGCGTGAAAACCACCGTGATGCAAAACCGTATGCCGAAGGACTGTTGCAATGGTTCTGGCTGTCCTTAAGCTACGGCTTCGGTTTTTGGCTGGGATTGACGGACATATTGGCAGGAAGGAACACGAACATGAACGTGGCAGGAAAGAAGGCATTGGTTTTTGGGGGCACGTCCGGCATTGGGTTGGCGGCGGCCAAACAGCTCAAGGACCTCGGCGCACATGTGATTGCGATCAGCCGCGACCCGGGCAAGGCCGGTGACATTCCGGACGGCATTGAGTTGAAGGCCTGCGACGTTCTCGACCGCGAAGCCCTGCAAAATCTGTTCGAGGAGTGCGCGCCCTACGACATTCTGATCAGCGCGGCGACCGGCGGTGCGCGCGCCATCGGTCCGTTCCTCGACATGGATATGGACGGCTATCAGGCGTCCTTCGCCAAGCTATGGGGCTATGCCAATGTGGTGCGCTACGGCGCTGGTCATTTGCCCGATGACGGCACCATCGTGCTGGTGAGCGGAGCCCCGGCCCGCAAGACCAGGCCGGGCCAGGTCGCCATCGGTTCGGTCGGCGGCGCCGTCGAGGCTCTGGTCAGGGCAATTGCCGGGGAACTTGCGCCGCGGCGCATCAACCTTGTGTCGCCGGGTCAGATCGACACGCCGATGGTGGCGCTACAGGGTGATGAGCGCAAGGCGTTTTACCGCAAGACTACGGAGGGCAACATCATTCCGCGCCCCGGCACGGCAGAAGAAGTCGCCATGGGCATCATCTTCATGGTCCAGAACGATTTCGTCACCGGAACGACGATCGATGTCGATGGCGGCTGGCTGTTGTCGTGAAGGATGAAGGCGCTATGGACCCTACGGTGGGTGGTACAGCTGGGTGGATTCGAACCACCGACCCCTAGATCCACAATCTAGTGCTCTAACCAACTGAGCTACAGCTGCACAAGGTGCGTCTTGGATTCCGGCAAACTATGCCCAGTCCACGGCGTTTTCAAGCATGTTCATCACATGAATCCGGCAAATTTGTCGCTTGCCGGGCGGTGGGGCCCGGCAAGTCGATAAAATTATGGACGAATTCCCCTACTTTTGTCTATTTTTGGCACAGGGACAGCGGCCCGTCCGGACAGTCCGGCAGGGGCCGCCGTGGGATACTTGCTGGCGCCTTTCATCACCTGCACGCCGTGCCGGTGAGGCGGGCGGCATCGGGGAGGCCGTTTTTGACATCGCCGGTTGTACCGAATTTCGACACTCTGAAGACGTCAGGCGAACCGTGCTGGCTTTGGGATGGCGCGCGCCGCCGGATTGCATGGGCCAATCCGGCC
>JANQIR010000224.1 GCA_028282065.1 Aestuariivirgaceae bacterium | reverse complement strand
CCCGTGCAGCTTCCTCTGCCGCCCGCCTGCGTTCTGTCATCTTCACCGCCCAGATCGCCAGTTCATACAAGCCGCACAAGGGAATCGCCAGCCCGAGCTGAGAAAACGGATCGGGTGGTGTGAAAATGGCAGCCAGGACGACCACTCCAACAATTGCATATTTGCGCTTCGAACGCAGACCTTCCGACGTCACGACACCAATCCGGCCGAGAAGCGTCAATATAACCGGCAGTTGGAAGCATATGCCGAATGCCAGAATCAGCGTCATGGTCAAGCTTAGATATTCGCTGACCTTGGGAAGTAACTCGATGGCAGCCTCACCACCGGTGCCCTCCTGCTGGAAGCTTGCAAAAAATTTCAATGCGACGGGCATGATAAAGAAGAACACCAATCCCGCCCCCACCAGGAACAAAACCGGCGTTGCCATGAGATATGGCACAAACGCTTCTTTTTCATTTTTGTAGAGCCCGGGCGCCACGAACATGTAGATTTGCGACGCAATCACCGGAAACGCCAGAAACACGCCTCCGAACATTCCTATCTTGAGTTGCGTAAAAAAGTACTCCTGCGGCGCGGTATAGATCAACCTAATCTCCGTATCGTCGCCAATCGCCCAACGGTAGGGAAACAGCAGCAGATTAAAGATATCCGTCGCAAAAGCGAAACAAACCACAAAGGCAATGAAAAACCCGATTAACGCCTTGATCAGCCGACCGCGCAATTCAACCAGGTGATCGATCAATGGCGCCTGCGAGGCATCGATATCATCCTGGCTCATCGTAGCTTAACCGTCTGCAACACTGGCTTCACCGCCCTGCCCTGCCGCTGCCTTTGCGGCCTTGTCCTTCGGTTTGGCGGCTTTTTTGGATTTCGGCTTTCCCCGGCTGCTGGTGGCACTTTTCGTTTCAGATTTCTTTTTGTCTTTTTCAGTCGGTGCTGCAGTTGCATCCGTGGCGGCGCCACCAACATGCGGTTCTTTTTGGGAAGCCTGTTCCATGTCCTTGTCCGACGCAGGCGCTGCATCTTCAATGGCTGACTTGAGATCACTGACCGGATCGTCAAGATCGGTAACGTTCAGATCCGTCATCTTGGAGATATCCGAACGAACCTCATCCAGCCCCGTTTCCTTGGCGGCGTCCTCAAGGTGGCCTTGAAACTCCCGTGCCATAGCCCGGACTTTCGACGTCATCTGCCCGATCGTACGTAGCAGGCGCGGCAGGTCTTTCGGCCCGACCACGATAATCGCCACCACTGCGATCAGCAGCAATTCCGTCGCACCAAGACCAAAATCAAACATTTGAAAACGCCTGCGGCTAGTTCGGCCAGCTTTGCTTTATTTATGCCGGCCCGGCCAGATCCGGCCGGTCAACCTTCTGCCTTGCTCTTTTGCTCTGACTTCACGGCCGATACGCCATCTTCCTTGTTATGATCGATCGTCTTGACCGCCTCGTCCGGCGCATCGGCATCATCCTGCAATCCGCGCTTGAAGCTCTTGATGCCTTTGGCGACGTCGCCCATCAGACTGGAAATCTTACCGCTGCCACCAAACAGCACCAACACAACGACAAGAACGATCAGCCAGTGCCAGATTGAAAAAGCACCCATTATCCACTCCTTGAAACCGTCCAGCGCTACAACGCCGTCTTAAATTTTGCCGCACTATCGCAGAAAGGCCCTTGCACCGCAACAATCCCCCAAGCGCTTGCCTGGCTGCAACACTTACATTTCAATAAATGGGATCCGGACGGTCAACTTGCAAATACCAACACATGATCGGGATCAATGGAAAACCGCGCCAGCTCTCCACAAACCGGCGCTCGCCGCAGCGAGGCCCGCGCCAAGAGAGGTTTGTCCAACGCGTGTGACACGATCTGCACCTCATAGGAATTGCCCAGGAACCGGACTTCCGATACGTGCCCCTCATATGCCGGATTGTTTTGCCGGACCGGGCGAATGCCTTCCGGTCGGATCAACACCTTCACATCAGTGTTGTCCGCAAAGCCCGGTGCCGGCACCGAGCCGACCGCAAATTCGGCAATGCCGTCCGAAACCCTGGCGGACAATTCATTGAAGTCACAAAAGAACCGGGCGGCTTCAATATCGATTGGCTCTCGGTAGAGTTGTTCTGGCGTGCCTTCCTGAATCAGCCGCCCCTGCCGCATCAATAAGATGCGATCGGCCATACCCATGGCTTCCACCGGGTCATGCGTTACCAAAATGGATGTCGCACGGGTTTCCTTCAAAACGGCAAGGGTTTCATGGCGCACCCGGTCTCGCAATCTTTGATCGAGACCGGAAAATGGTTCATCCATCAACATAACCGCCGGTCGTGGCACAATCGCCCTGGCCAGCGCCACACGCTGCTGCTCGCCGCCTGACAGCGCATGTGGATACATACCCTCCAGAGCATCGAGGCCAACACGGCGCAGCGCGTTCCGCGCTTCTGCATGTGCCAGATCACGCTTCAGGCCTCGCAGGCCAAAAGCCACGTTCTCAAGTATCGTCAAGTGCGGAAACAACGCAAAATCCTGGTACATAAGTCCGACATTGCGTTTTTCCGGCGGCACGAAAACTGATGGCCCGGCTATCTCCTTACCGTCCATGAGCACCCGGCCACGTTGCGGAAGTTCCACACCGGCCGCAAGCCGGAGCAAAGTGGTTTTGCCGCAACCGGACGGCCCCAGCAGGCAGACGATTTCCCCCTGCTGCAACTCGAACGATACGTCACGCACAGCCGGCACGGTTCCAAAGGACAGCGAAACATCCTGAAAGGATAAACGCGCGGCAAAGGTTGCCGCCGCGGTACCACGTGGCCCCCATTCCGCCGTCTGTTCTGTTTGCTCGGTGTCGCGCGCATCGTCCATGGCGAACTGGTTACACCAACCATGGGCGCAACGTCACCTCCTATCGTGCGTATGCTGACCCTGGCGACGAATTCACTGCATCATGCCGGTCCGGTATGATCGGTAAAAGCGCTAATGCACGATTGAACGCAAATGCTCGTGACGTCAATCGGCCCGCTCACGTGCGACCGTTTCCGGCAGATGCATGTCAAGCACCGGTTCGATCTCACAATCCTCCAGCGGGTCTTCGTCGTCGGTCAGCCCCTCACCGTCCATGGGCAGCGGCACATCAAAGTCCGGCGGTAGATTTGCATCCAGCAGACCGGCCCCTTTGAGTTCGCGCATCCCGGGGAGGTCGCGCACACCATCGAGGCCAAAATGGCAAAGAAACTCCTGCGTCGTCCCATATGTCACAGGCCGGCCCGGACTGCGCCTGCGGCCGCGCAATTTGATCCAGCCGATATCAAGCAATATGTCGAGAGTGCCCTTTGACGTTGACACGCCACGAACATCTTCAATCTCAGCACGCGTAACCGGCTGGTGGTAGGCGATGATAGACAGGGTTTCCAACGCGGCCTTGGACAGGCGTTTTTGCTCAACCGCCTCCCGGCGCAACAGAAAACTCAGGTCCTCCGCCGTCCGGAACGTCCATTTTCCCGCCACGTTCACGACGTTCACACCACGTTCGCCATACTGCCCGGCCAGCTCTTGCAATAGCTGATCCACGTCCGCGCCGTCAGGAAGCGCGCTCGCGATCTCGTCAATGCTCAATGGTTCAGACGCGGCAAAAAGCAAAGCTTCCACAACGCGCAGGCTGTGCGCCTTGTCACTGCCGGGGGTGTGGGACACGGCCAAGCCGGCATCAGTCTCCCGATCCGCCGGGAGTTGCCGCACTCTTTCAGGATAGTCCGTCACTGCCATTGTCTTTTACCGTCCCTGCGGGCTGATGTTCGTCGTGCGCTGCATCGCTTTGCGCATGTAAATCGGTTCAAAGGCCCGATCCTGCCGTATTTCCAGATGCCCTTCCCTGACCAGTTCAAGCGAAGCGGTGAAACTGGAGGCAACCACGGTACGCCGGCGCTCCGGTTCCATTAGGTAGTCGCTCAGCCATGTATCGAACCGGCCCCAGTCCGCCATCTCCCCCAACAGCGTCTCAAGAATCTGCCGGGCATCCTTCACAGACAGCGTTGGCAGCTTCTTGATATGGTAATTGCTGTGGCTCGCCTCCCTTTGCCGGCGCTCGGCATAGGCCTTCAAAAGGTCGACGAGGTTGTCGGCATACTCCGTTGTCGTCTCGACAATGAGAGGTTCCGGCATTCCACGCGCGAAGACATCGCGCCCGAGCTGGTTACGCGCCATGAGCTGTGCAGCCGCCTCACGCATCGCCTGCAGGCGCTGCAAACGAAAAGCAAGCCTGGCGGCCAGTTCCTCTGGAGGCGTTTCTTCATCACTTTCGGGTTGCGGCACCAACAGCCTGGACTTCAAATAGGCGAGCCAGGCCGCCATTATCAGGTAGTCGGCTGCCAACTCCAGATGCAGCCTGCGAGCCTGGTCGATAAAGAGCAGATACTGCTCGGCCAATGCCAGAATAGAGATGTGCCGCAAGTCCACTTTCTGATGACGTGCAAGCTCCAGAAGCAAATCCAGCGGACCTTCAAAACCCTGGACGTCAACAATCAACGCCTGGCCCTTCTCTTTGACGTCCGGCGCACGCAAGGGACCGCCGCCATCAGGCCACAGGCCCGGCTGTTCCGGTTTGTCTGTTTCGTCCGTATCCATGCGATACCTTATCTGAACACCGACAGTGGAGGATGCCCGCCATTGCGGTGATTCGCTCGCGGTTTCGCGCAGTTATCCGCAGTATACTATCTTGATTCGCCGGTAATATGCCGCACCGTGCTGATTGCATCCTCCCGATCGAAATCTGCCGGATTCTTACGCGAGGCCAGCGCGGCATCGGCGCGCGCCAGTGCTTTGCCTTCAAGCCGCCCGGCTGCCGCAGCAACGTCATGCATCTCCGCTAGATTGCCGTTGCAATGCAGCATCATATCACAGCCCGCAGACAGCGCGTCGGCCACCCGGCTCGTCATGGAGCCGTCAAGCGCCTTCATACTCAGATCATCGGTCATCAAGAGACCGTCAAACCCAATCTCGTTGCGAATAATCTGCGAAATGACTCGTTCAGACAATGTGGCCGGCCGCTCCGCATCGACGGCCGAATACACAACATGCGCCGTCATCGCCATCGGCATCGCGGACAGATCGGAAAATGGCCGGAAGTCCCAAGCCTGCAGGTCCTCCCGCGCCACATCGACAACCGGAAGTTCCTCGTGACTGTCGCTCTTGGCCCGCCCGTGACCTGGAATGTGTTTTATAACCGGCAACACCCCACCTGCCATCAAGCCATCGGTGGCAGCCCGGGCGAGCGTGGCCGCTTCCGCTGGATCTGCCGAATATGCCCTGTCTCCAATGATCTGGTGACTACCACGCTGCGGAAGGTCCAATACCGGCAGGCAGTCTGCATCTATCCCCACGTCCAGCAAGTCTTCTGCCATCAATCGGGTGACCAGCCAGGCGGCACGTTTGGCCGCTTCGAAATCGTTCCGATAATGTCGCGCAAATGCTGCGGCAGGAGGGTACTTCCGCCACGTTGGCGGCCCCATCCTCTGTACGCGGCCACCTTCTTGGTCGATAAATACCGGCGCATCCGCTCTGCCGACAACACTTCGGAATTCGCTGGTCAACGCCTTAATTTGGTTCGGCGAGCAAACGTTTCTCTTGAAAAGAATGAGGCCCCAGGGTTGCGCTTCGCGAAAGAACGCCAACTCACTCGCGCTAAACGATGTCCCTTCGCAACCGCAGATGAACGCGTTCGTCACAGCAGGCGGTATCCATCGAATTCAAAACCGCACACCGGTCAGTTCCTTCGGACAATACAGTCTTTCTCACCGGCAGAGATCAAGGAGTTGCATAACCGCGTTGCTGTGGTCTTGGATTGCATAGGGCCGACCCTCAAACGGTAAAACTTGCCGCTCGCCCCGAGGTCCGACTGCTGAATCTGTGACTGGAGATTGCCAATGAGATTACTGTGCCGGGTGCGCAGACGCTGGTACTCAGCCTGCGCCTCCTGTAACGACCGGAACGACGCTAACTGAATCATGTAACCACCGGTCGACGCCTGCTGTTGTTGTGCAGGTTGCGTCGGCGCGGGCTGTGGCTGCGTCGGCACTGCCGGGGCGATCGCCACTTGCGTCGGTTGCGATGGTTGCGATGGCTGGGTGTTAATCGGCCGGCTCGTGGAACCGAAATCGTCATCTGCAGCCCGGCCCCCGACGCGTCGCCGAGGTTGCGTGGGTTGGGCTTCTTGAGGCGTGGGCAACTGAACGCCCGGAGCCTGTGTTGCCGGAGGCAACGTATTGATAAGGGGTTGTTGTGGGGTCACAGAGGCTTGATCCTGCGGCGCAGGAACGCTCGGAGTGATCGAGATGGGTCCGGCCCCCTGATCAGCACCCGTGCCCGCACTCTCCGGGGGAGACGTTCCAGGTTGCGGGGAAATTCCCGCGATACTTGGTGTCTCCGGCGGTTTGGGACGAGGCGTCGGCGGGCCGGTCTGACTGGAATTGCTGGCGGCCAGCGTTTCGGTCTGACCGGGAGCGGCCGGTACAGGCGCCTGTGTCTGTGTGGAACCGGCAGTTGCCTCCCCTGGCACCGGCAGTTGGGCGGTGGCCGTTTGACCGCTTGCCGCAGGACTGGTTGTCTGACCCGGCAGAGCAGGAACTGGCGGTGCGCTCAAAGCCGCGCTGTTTTGCTTTGGTGTCGCGCTCGATTGACCGGACGTGCCCGGAACCGGTGGTGGAGGCAGAGGAATCGGCAACGGCTCAACCCCGCCGGAAGATGGCGCGTTGCTTGCCGGCGGCTGTGTGGCACCTGGCTGCGGCGCGGCCGGTTGCGACGGCGTCTCCTCAGTGGGCACCAGTTGATTGTTCTCTGGTGCGTCTTCACCAAGAATGCGATCGTAAATCTGCTTGCGACCAGCCGGCTGCCTGGCAGGCTGAGACGCAGAAGGCTGCTGCGGCTGAACCTTAGCGGGTTGCTCGGGCGGAATCACTACCGGCACGTTTCCGCCACCGCTTGTCGATGACGATTGACTTGTCACATTGTAAAAATAGATCAGAGCGCCGGCCACCAGCGCAATAACCACCAGTGCGAGAATAAGCAACAAAGGACCGCTGCCTCGGCTCTCAGTGTCCTCATCATCGAAAATGTCGTCATAATCGCGATAGACTTCATTGTAGTCAGCCGCAGTCGCCCGTTTTCTTTCCCGTTTGCGCGGTGCCTCCTCTTCAAAGACATCGTCCAGATCGTCTTCAAGGTAATCATAGTTACGGCCACGAGCCGGCCGGCGGGCATTGGGGCCAGGCATCGGCGCACGCTGATACGCTCCGCCTTCCTCCGGCTGCGCCGGCGGCCGTATAGATCGCGGGTCATATTCAGCAGGCGCATGACGCCCCCCAGCGGGAGGTTGCGGATGAGGATCGCCGTATCCTTGTGGCACCTGTTGGTCGGCATAACGTGCAGGTGGCCGGGCTCTCGGATCGGGCGCGTAACCAGCGGGCGGCTGGCCCGCGTCAGCATATCCGTATGCAGCCTCGTGCCCGGGAACCGGTCCTGCCGGCGTTCGCGGTTGCATCTGAGGTGGAGGCGGCGGCGCCTGCCAAACACGGCGGGCAGGCGGCGCATCAGGCATCGCCGGGGGATGCGGCGCAGGATCCGGCCTAGCCTGCGATGCACGCTGCGGCTGTTCAGGAACGGCAGTCGACAGCTCTTCATCGGCAAATGTGAACTTTGGACCGCCATCTGGCGGCGCCACGGCCTGGGTTGGTCGGGGCGCAGCGGGCTGAGGCGCCTGTGGCGGTCTCACAGGCCGTGTCTGACCAGCTGGCCGCCGGTGCTGCTGTTGCGCATCGACCGATGACTGCATAGGTTGTTCTGCTGCTTGCCGGGGAACTGATGCGCGTTGTTGCGCCAGCCGCTCGGCAGCTTCGCGCTGGGCACGAAGACGTTGCCCGAAATCATCATCGCCAGTTGGTGCCGGCGGCTGTGCCGGCGACGCTGGCGGTTGTGCCGGCCGCGTCTGGGAGCGGACCGGCGGCGGCGTAGGACGTGGCGGCGTTGCACTGCGTTGTGGCGCGGCGCTTTGTCCGGGTGAACCGGCACCGGAAGGTCTGCGCGGCGCCATCGGCGCCGGGCGCTGAACGGGCTTCGCACCGGCAGGAGGTCTGGACGTCACCTGACCTGCATCCCGGGCCGCCCCGGAGCTCGGCGCCCTTGCTGGCGCAGGCGAGCCGGCATCCAGCCGCGGTTCACCACCACGCGGTCTTTGACCGCCATCGAAATCCTGCGAAATCTTCGGCAGGTCCTTATTTATCCCCAGCCTCTCGCGCCAATTTCGTTTATCGCCGCCAGAGCCTCGTCTCGAATCCTGATCCATTCACTGGCTTTCCGGTTTGTTACATCTCCTCGACCGGCCTCACGCCGAGGACACGCAATCCATTCCCCAATACATAGCGAATCACACACAACAATGCGAGACGCGCAAGGGTAACATGCATCCGATCATTCAAAATAAATCTTAATTGCGGTGATTCTTTGCCACGATTCCATAACGTATGAAATTCACTTGCTAAATCATATAGATAAAAGGATAGCCGGTGAGGTTCATGCGCCTGGGCAGCCGCTTCAACGATCTTCGGATATTCAGAAATACGTCGAACCAGCACTAATTCTGCAGAATCTTCCAGCAATCCAAAGTCTGCGGTTGCAAGATTTTCCGGTGATACGAACGTATCTCCGAGCTCAGATGCCGCGTTTCTGAACACTGAACAAATGCGCGCATGGGCATATTGTACGTAAAATACGGGGTTTTCACGGGATTGTTCAGTTACTTTCTGAAAATCGAAGTCCAAAGGTGCGTCATTCTTACGATAAAGCATCATGAAGCGCACGACATCGCCGCCAACTTCATCCACAACGTCGCGCAATGTGACGAAATCTCCCGCACGTTTCGACATCCGAACCGGCTCGCCGCCACGAAAAAGCTTCACAAGCTGGCACAACCGCACGATCAATTCGACGCGGCCGGCCGACAGCGCAGCAGCCACAGCCTTGAGCCGCTTCACGTAGCCGCCGTGATCTGCTCCCAAAACGTAGATCAATTCCTCAAAACCACGTTCGATCTTGTTTCGGGCATAAGCCACATCAGCGGCAAAATATGTGTAGTCCCCGTTCGATTTCATCAATGGGCGGTCAATGTCATCGCCGAAATCCGTCGCCCGGAACAAGGTTTGTTCGCGATCTTCCCAATCCTCGGGAACCTGCCCCTTTGGCGGGGGCACCCTGCCCTCATAGACAACATCCCGAGCCCTTAACGCTTCGACCGTTTCGGGAATCAGTCCATTGGCGTGAAGACTTTTTTCGGAGAAAAACACCTCCTGATGAATGTTCAATGCCGCCAGATCGCTGCGAATCAGGTCCATCATCATGGAGATTGCCACATTCTTGACGACAGGAAGCCAGTCTTGTTCGCTTTGTTCAAGCAGGCTGTCGCCATGGCTTGCCACCAGGGCCTGACCAACAGGCTTGAGATAGTCGCCTGGATACAATCCGGACGGAATTTCACCGATATCTTCCCCAAGCGCCTCACGGTATCGCAGATAGGCGGAACGGGCCAGCGTATCGACCTGCGACCCGGCATCATTGATGTAGTATTCGCGTGTAACCGCATGGCCGGTCTCTTCCAGCAGATTGGCCAACGCGTCGCCGAACACCGCACCGCGGCAGTGGCCGACATGCAGCGGTCCGGTCGGATTTGCCGAGACAAACTCCACGTTCACCTTGCGACCCGCGCCGTAATCTGATCGTCCATACCCGTCCCCCAACTCCAAGGCGGAGCTCAGGACCTTTGGCCAAAATGACAGCTCAAGTCGCAGATTGAGGAAGCCGGGGCCAGCAACCTCCGCGCCGGCGATATCGGCATAAGTCACAAGCTCACCGGCCAGCGCTTCGGCAATCTCTCGCGGCGGCATTTTGGCGGATTTCGCCAGAACCATGCCGGCATTCGTCGTGATGTCGCCGTGAGAAGGGTCACGCGGGCTTTCAACGACAACCTTCGAAAAATCGGAGTCGGCAGGCAGGACACCCCTGGCAGCCAGTGCGGCCAACGCCTCGCGCACGACGGCGCCAAAATGTGTAAACAGGTTCATCTGCCTCTCACCGCACGACCGGATATTGTGGAAAGTTGCGCGCGGCTTAACGGAAAAGCGGGTCAAGGTCAAACAGCCGTTTGTGTTGGTCGAGGGCGTAGCGGTCGGTCATGCCGGCGATGAAATCACAGACCTGACGGGCGAATTTAACGTCATCACCGTTGGCAGGCTGGTCAAGCCACCCAACCGGCAGTAAACCAGGATCGCCCGTGTAGGCTTCGAACAGATCCCGCACCACCCTTTGCGCGCGGGACATAATTTCAGCGACACGGGCATGGCGGTACATCTTGCGGGCCAGAAACGACTGCAGAACACGATTCTTCTCCGCCATCTGTGGAGAGAAAACAACGAGCGGTGCACCAAGACAGCGCACATCCTCAGCCGATGTCAGTTTACGCCGGCTGGCCGTCTTTTGCGTCTGCTCAACCACGTCGGCAATCATCCAGGAAATAACACGCCGGACCGTTTCATGAATCAGTCTTGTCCGTTCGAGATTAGGCCAGTTCTTGACCACATCACTCAGCGCCTCACCGGCCAGAGGAACATCGCCAAGATCGATAATATCGAACAGGCCGGCACGCAGCCCGTCATCTATGTCATGCGCATTGTAGGCAATATCATCTGCAATCGCAGCGGCTTGAGCTTCCGCCGAAGCAAAGGTGTCGAGCGACAAATCATATGCTGCAGCAAATTCGGTAATTGCCGCGGGTAATCCCCTTTCGAGATATCGCCCGCTGACTTTGCCATCACCATCAACGAGCGGACCGTTGTGTTTCGCAACGCCCTCAAGCGTTTCCCAGGTGAGGTTTAACCCGTCAAACGCAGCATAGCGGCACTCCAGCCGCGTCACGATGCGCAAAGCCTGGGCGTTGTGATCAAACCCTCCGAAGGACGCCATGAGTGCGTCAAGCTCGCGTTCACCGGCATGACCAAAGGGTGTGTGGCCCAGGTCATGGGCCAGCGACAGCGCCTCCGTCAGTTCTTGATCCAGACCCAGCGCGCTGGCGATGGATCGCGCCACCTGCGCGACTTCAAGCGTATGGGTAAGCCTTGTGCGGTAGTGATCTCCTTCGTGAAACACGAATACCTGCGTCTTGTGTTTCAGGCGCCTGAACGCCGCGCTATGGATAATCCGGTCCCGATCCCGCTGAAACGGCGTGCGCGGCGGACTTTCCGGTTCCGGTGTGAAACGGCCGCGGGATTCGTCCGGATCGCTTGCATATGGAGCACGTTCTGTCATCGCGCCAACATATGCCAGCGGCACGGTGAGTCGCCACGATCACCAGCATATGGTTGCGGCAAACAGACGATTGATTCGGTTGACATTTTGCGCACCCTTTCCAACATAGTGTATAGTTTCAAGAGCGACTGCCACTGGAAGTATGAGCCAAATGCCTTCTGATATCACCTTGACGGACCGGGCCGCCGAGCGGATCAACGAAATTCTCGCTGGGGAGCCGGACAAAACCGCGCTTCGGCTGGCTGTGAACGGCGGCGGCTGTTCCGGTTTCCAGTACGAGTTCGAGCTTGAAAGCCAGCGTGGCGACGACGACATCGCCATCGAAAAGAACGGCGCAACGATGCTGATCGACCAGGTCTCCCTGGTTTACGTGCTGGGATCTGAGATTGATTTCGTGGACGAGTTGATAGGCGCACAGTTCGCCGTCAAAAACCCCAACGCAACCGCTTCATGCGGATGCGGCACCAGTTTTACAATCTAAAGCTATGAACTAACCTGCCCGGCAGCCGTTCTACTCGGCCGGCACCTGTGGCGTAGTTGGCGTATTTGCCCCCGGCAGAACCGGCAAATTGCTCTTTGGCTGGTCGCCCTGCTGCTGCGGCTGAACCGTATCCAGGACAGAATCGGGCGTACTGGCGCCTTTTGACAGGAATGTCAGCGTAAACGACGTCGCGAAAAACGCCACAGCCAGCATCGCTGTCGTCCGCGTCAGCAGATTAGCCGTGCCGCGGCTGGAAAACAGGTTTCCGCCACCACCACCGCCACCGCCGATTCCCAGCGCGCCGCCCTCCGACTTTTGCAGCAGGACAACGGCAATCATGGCGATCGCGATCAGGAGATGAATGACAAGTACGATTTCAGTCATGGCGTCAGCAGTGGTTTCTTGAAGATGTGCAGCGGCATGTAGCGCGAATCCATTGCGGTTTCAATGCTCGCTGGACCCGAAAACGATATGCGTCAGGCATATGCCTTGATGATACCGATAAAATCGGCGGCTTTGAGGCTTGCGCCGCCAACCAGCGCACCGTTGACTTCGTCGGTGCCCATCAGCTCGACAGCGTTTGATGGTTTCACCGATCCCCCATAGAGAATGCGAACGCTGTCCCCCTCTTCATCACCCAGTATTTCGCACAGCTTTGCCCGGATGCCGGCGTGCACTTCCGCGACCTGTTGCGGCATGGCGGTCAATCCGGTGCCGATTGCCCAAACCGGTTCATAGGCAATAACCGTGTTCCCGGATGTCGCCGATGCCGGAATTGAGCCGATAAGCTGGCGCGTGACGACATCCAGCGTTTCGCCACTCTCGCGCTGCTGCAGGTTTTCGCCAACGCAGATGATGGCCGTGAGACCGCTGTCATGTGCGCAAGACGCCTTGGCCTGCACCAGGTCGTCCCCCTCGCCATGATCGCTCCGCCGTTCGGAATGCCCGACGATACAGGCCTTTGCCCCAGCGTCCTTCAGCATGGCTGCGGAAATGTCCCCGGTATGCGCGCCCGCTTGTGCGCTATGACAGTCCTGGCCACCGAGCACTATCCTGGTTCCGCGCACGAGCGAGGCCATGGATGGGAGCAAGGTTGCCGGAGGACACACCAATATATCGCAATTCAAACTCACGCCATTGAGCATGCCGGCAAGCAACCGAACTTCCTTAAGCGAGCCCCTCAGTCCGTTCATTTTCCAGTTACCGGCGACCAGCGCTCTCGTGGGCTTGGGCATGGTTACAGCCTTCTGTGACTTTGATTTCTGGCGCCATCTGCTTAGCAGAGCGTTTAAGCCTTGCGAAGAGAACTCTTTGCCCCACATTGAACGAAACCCGGCGCTTGTGCTACTTGGGCTTTGGACTCACTGACAAAGACCGCGAAAACGGTCCGCTACAGCACGATCGCGGCGAACAAAACGAACGGGACGAGAACCAGATGCTCACAACAATGCGCAGCAAGGCCGGTGGTTGGGTTGCCAAGGCATTCATAGGCTTGCTGGCGGCGAGTTTTGCCGTGTGGGGCATTTCGGATGTCTTTCGCGGCTCTCGCACAGACACGCTTGCGGAAGTCGGCAACCGGACCATTTCGGCTGAGAGCTTCCGGCTGGCCTTTGAGCGCCGGGTACGCTCGTTCTCACGTCAAATCGGCCGTTCCCTAACACCGGCACAGGCACGCGAACTCGGGCTGGACCGGCGCGTGCTCGCCGAAATGCTGCAGGAAGCCGCGCTGGGCGCGCAGGCGGACAAGATGCAGATTGCCATCTCGCCGAAACTGGTTGCCCAGCGTATTGCCGATACGCCGCAATTTCAGAACTCCCGCGGAGAATTCGATGCAAACCAGTTCCGGCAGTTGCTGGTTGCAAATGGTCTGTCGGAACAGCAGTTCCTGGCCTCGGAAGGACAGGCAATGCTGCGCCAGTCCATCCAGGCGGCCACATTGCGCGGCACCGCGACACCCGACACTCTGCTGAAGATTGCCTATGAGCACCGCAACGAGCAACGCGACGTCAGATACTTCGTGATCAAGTCCGATCCCAGCAAAATCGCCGAGCCGTCTGACAGCGATCTGAAGACATTCCACAGCGAGAACAAAAACCTGTTCGCAATTCCCGAGCGCCGCGCCCTGCAGCTCATTCAGGTGACCCCGCAGACGCTGGCAAGCCTGGTGACCGTAACGGACGACGAATTGAAGGATGCCTATGACCGGCGCAAGTCGGAATACGGCACACCGGAAAGCAGAACCATCCAGCAGATTGCATTTGCGGCCAAAGCGGATGCCGAAGCGGCCCTGGCGCGCATAAAGAATGGCGAAGACTTCGTTGCCGTCGCCAAGGCATTGGGCCGGTCTGAGAATGATATCAATCTGGGTACGTTCACCAAGGGTACGTTTCCGGATGGAACGATCGCAGAGCAAGTCTTCTCATTACCGGAAGGACAGGTAAGTGAACCGCTCGCCGGACGTCTGTCGACCATGCTGGTACGCACGACCAAATTGACCGAAGGAACGCAAAAATCGTTCGAGGACGTTCGCGGCGATGTCGACAGCAAACTTCGGCTCGACAAGGCGCGGGATCTGGTCCTGGATTTCCACGACAAAGTCGAAGATGCCAGGGCCGGCGGTCAGTCCTTCACCGATATCGCAAAAACCCTGAAGCTAGACGTCATAACGACACCGCCGCTTGACCGTGACGGACGTGACGCGCAAGGCAATCAGCCATCAGGCATGGTGGCAATGGACGAGACCCTCCGTGCGGCCTTTGAAAGCGACGTCGGTGTCGAAAACGATGTGATCGCAACACAGGACGACGGCTTCGTCTGGGTGGACGTCGAGAAGATCGAACCTGCCGGCACCCGTCAATTGTCCGAGGCACGCGACGATGCCGTAAGGCTCTGGAAAGCCCGCAAAGGCCGCACCGCGGTGCTTGATGCTGCGCGTGAAATGCGCAAGCGCCTGGAGGCCGGCGAAAAACTGGACAAGCTGGCCGAAGAGGCCGGCACAACCGTCCAGACCGCAAGCGGTTTGCAGCGCAACGAAGCCTCAACCGAGTTCGACGTGGCGGCCGTGCAGGCACTGTTCCGGGCCCCGCGTGACGGTTTCGCTATTTCCGCCGATAGTGACGGCAAGGCTGCCAAGGTCATACAGTCGATCCCGGTGCTGGCACAGCCATTCGACGCAAACTCCGCAGACGCCAAAGCGATCAAAACCGTTCTTGATCAGGGTATTTCGGGCAACCTGAATTCGGAATTTCTGGCTGACCTGCAGCGCGAGTTGGGCGTGACCATAAACGAACAGGTCATGCATCGGTTGCGAGGCGGCCAGACAGGCCAATACAACTAGCAGATGCCGGGGCCACCGGCCGAATTCACGTCTACCGCGCCAGGTTCTTACCATGCAGATCGATCCGGCCATAGAGCCCTTCCAGGCCGCATACGATGCAGGCAGGCCACAGGTGGTTTCCACCCGGCTCGTCGCCGATCTCGAAACACCGGTGTCAGCCATGCTGAAGCTGGCCCGTAACGTTCAATACAGTTTTCTGCTTGAGTCCGTTGAGGGTGGAGCCGTGCGCGGCCGTTACTCGATGATCGGTATGAAGCCAGACCTGATCTGGCGGGTCAGCAACGGCGAGGCGGCCATCAACACGCGCGCCCTGCTCGATCCGGATGGCCCTTTTGAGCGGGACAACCGGGCCCCGTTGGAATCGCTCAGGACATTGCTGAAGGACTCCTTCATCGAATTGCCCGATCACCTGCCGCCCATGGCAGCCGGACTGTTCGGTTACATGGGTTACGACATGGTGCGGCAGATGGAAGATCTGCCTGATGAAAATCCAGATCAGCTCGGCGTGCCCGACGGTCTGCTGATCCGGCCCACGGTCATGGCGATTTTCGATTCTGTGAGGGACGAGGTCACCGCTGTCACACCGGTGTTTCCCGATCCGCAGATCAGTGCAAAGGCTGCCTACGCCAGGGCCTGCGAGCGGCTGACTGACGTCCTCGACGCTCTGGACCGCCCTCTTCACCAACAGGCCTATGACCGCGCCGACGACATTCCAATTCCGCAGGCCGTCTCCAACACGTCACCCGAAGGGTATATGGAAATGGTCCGCCGCGCCAAGAACTACATCGCGGCCGGCGATATCTTTCAGGCCGTATTGTCGCAACGCTTCGAATGCGAATTTCCGCTGCCGAGCTTTGCACTCTACCGTGCGTTACGCCGGGTCAATCCATCGCCATTTCTGTACTTCCTCGATTTCGATCAGTTCTCGATCATCGGCTCAAGTCCGGAGATCCTCGTGCGGGTTCGCGACGGCAAGGTCACGGTGAGGCCGATTGCCGGCACCCGGCC
>JANQIR010000256.1 GCA_028282065.1 Aestuariivirgaceae bacterium | reverse complement strand
CCGTCGGTCGGTTGGACCTGAACACGGAAGGATTGCTGCTTTTGACCACCGACGGCGGGCTGGCGCGCCAGTTGGAGATGCCGGCGACGGGCTGGGTGCGGCGCTACCGCGTCAGGGCCTTCGGAACTGCCAGCGCAGAGCAACTGGCCACCTTGCGCGACGGTATCACCATCGATGGCATCCACTACGGGTCCATTCATGCCGAAGTCGACCGGCAACAGGCCGGCAACACATGGTTCACGTTTTCCCTCAAGGAGGGCAAGAACCGCGAAATCAAGCGGGTGTGCGAGCACATGGGGCTGAAGGTCAACCGGCTGATCCGCACGTCCTTCGGACCTTTTCAGCTGGGCAACCTGAAGCGCGGGGCTGTGGAGGAAGTGCCGGCCGACGTGTTGCGCGATCAACTCGGCCAGCAGGCAAAGCCCCGCCACAAACGGCGCGGCCGGTGAGGATCGTTGGCGGTACATACAAAGGGCGGGTGCTGAGCGCTCCCGGCAATCGGGCAGTTCGTCCGACGACCGACAGAACGCGCGAGGCGGTGTTCAACATCCTCGTGCATGGCATTGACGGCTTCGCAATCTCAGACTGCAGGGTTATGGACCTTTTCGCGGGCAGCGGCGCGCTTGGGCTCGAAGCGCTCTCCAGGGGTGCGAAGTTCGTCCTGTTTGTCGAAGACTCGGCTGCGGCACGCGGCCTCGTGCGGTCAAACACCGACGCGCTGGGTGTGATCGGAAAGTGCAAGATCTGGCGGCGCGATGCCACGCGGCTTGGCAGGTGCGCGCCGATGCCCGCATTCGATCTGGTCTTCGCCGACCCGCCCTACGGCAAAGGGTTTGGCAGTAAGGCGCTCGAAGCCCTGATTACGCATGGCTGGCTCAACCCGGGTGCCGTAATTGTGCTCGAAGAGGATGAAACCAGCGAGATCGCGGTGCCCGGTGAACTGGAATTGCTAGACCGCCGGGTCTATGGCGGAACTCAAATTCTGTTCTTGCGGGACAAGAGCTGAAGCCTACTTCCGGCCGAACAGCTTCTCGATATCGTTCAATTTGAGTTCGACAAAGGTCGGGCGGCCATGATTGCACTGGGCGGAGTTCGGCGTGCGTTCCATTTCCCGCAGCAGCGCATTCATCTCTTCGGCCTTGAGGCGGCGGCCTGAGCGCACAGAACCGTAACAGGCCATGGTGGCCAGCACATGGTCGATGCGTTCACCAAGCGCATCGACACTGTCCGCCTCAGCCAGATCGTCTGCGATGTCCTTGACCAGGGCGGAGATATCGCTGCCGGCGATGAGTGCGGGAACCTCGCGCACGGCAACGGCGCCAGGACCAAATGGTTCCAGAACCAGACCAAGCCCGGCGAGCGCCTCCGCGGCTCCTCCAAGCCGTTCGACGGAGGCCGGTTCCAATTCAATCACGTCAGGCACCAGCAGCGGCTGGCGCTCAATGCCCGCAGCCTGCCGCTCGGCCTTCATACGCTCATAGACGAGCCGTTCGTGTGCCGCATGCTGGTCGACGATGACAAGGCCATCGCTCGTTTGCGCGAGGATATAGTTCTCGTGAACCTGCGCCCGCGCCGCGCCCAATGGATAGTCCGTTGTGTCTTCCGTCTGCGGCTCTGCGGCCACAAAAGGCTCACCGGCAGGCTGATCCACGCCGGCAAATGCCGCCTGATCTTCGGAGAAGCCCTGGAACGCAGGTGGCGCCTGCATGTCGAAGGCCTGGGCGCGTGCAGCTGGTGACGGCCGCAACGGCGAGAAGGCCCGCATCGTCTGTGACGCCAGGGTGGTCGATGTACGCTGCGCCGACACGCCCAAAGCCTCGCGGATGGAACCGACGATCAAGCCACGCACCAGGCCCGGATCACGGAAGCGCACTTCCGCCTTGGCGGGATGGACGTTGACGTCGACAAATTCTGGCGGACACGTGAGATAGAGCACGGCCATGGCGTGGCGCGCACGCATGAGCACGTCCGCATAGGCACCTCTCAGCGCGCCGGTCAGCTGTTTGTCGCGAACCGGACGGCCATTGACGAACATGAACTGCATGTTCGCCTGACCACGATTTAGCGTCGGAAGACCGGCGTAGCCCGTCAGGGAGACATCTTCGCGCTGCGCATTGATCTCCACACAGTTGTCGAGAAACTCTGCGCCCATAATCTGACCGACGCGGGTTCTGCGTTCACCGGCCGCGACATCGATCATGCGCCGTTCGCCGGCGGTCAGCGAGAACGCCACTTCGGGGTGCGCGAGCGCGAGGCGGCGCACAATATCGGCCGTTTCTGCATTCTCCGAACGCTCGCTTTTCAGAAACTTCAGCCGCGCCGGCACCGCATAGAAAATGTCGCGCACCTCAACCATTGTGCCGCGCCCCCGGCCAGCCGGCTTTGCCGCCTGCGTGCGTCCGGCCTCAACGCTGACTTCATGCGCGTCGCCACCGCTTTGCGGTCTGGAGACAATCCGCAAACGGGCGACCGATCCGATGGACGGGAGCGCCTCACCGCGGAAGCCAAGCGTGGAGATATGCACCAGATCGTCGTCCGGCAGCTTGGACGTGGCATGGCGTTCGATAGCAAGCATCAGCTCGTCCGCCGTCATGCCGCAGCCATTATCCGATACCTGAACCAGCGTCCGGCCACCGTCCTGAAACACCACATCTATGGCGCCAGCACCTGCATCGACGGCATTTTCCACCAGTTCCTTCACGACACTGGAGGGCCGTTCGATCACCTCACCAGCGGCGATGCGATTGACCGTACCTTCCGGCAGGCGCCGCAACTGTCGTGTCGATGATTGGTCTGAGTGTGTTTCGACTGTCGGCTGCATTGTGCTTTGAAATGTCACCTAGAGCTGTGCCAGATATTCACGGGTGAGCACTTTGGACTGTTCCACTGCCGGCTGGTCGAACGGATCCACCCCCAACATATCTCCAGCAATGATTGTTTCCAGCATGAAGTGCATCATAAGCCCGCCGAGGGACCGTTCATCGGGTTTGCCCACAATAAACGTTCTCACGGGCCGGCCATTGCGGGCAAAGGTCTCAACGGTGGCCCGCTGCTGACAATCGACCAGGTCTCCGACGGTTCGCCCGGCCAGGTATCCAAACAACGAATCGCTGCGGTAGCCCTCCGGCACCAGCGGTCCGGAACCAGCCGTTTCGGTCATAATGACGTTGAGGAGCTTGTCGGCCGGTCCATCCAAGAACAACTGCATCTGCGAGTGTTGATCGACGGGACCGGCAGCTGCGACCGGCTGTGTACCCTTTCCGTCCTTGCCGAGACTCTCGGCCCATAGCTGTTGGAACCAAACGGAAAATAACCGCAGCCGGTCACTATAGGGCATCATGATCGTTGCGGTATGCCCTCTTTGCTCCTGGAGGGCCACGTTGACCACCGCACCCAGTGCGGGGGCGAACTGCTGCGCCGGTACGTCCTCCAGCAGGGTATCGATAACTTCGGCTGCACCTTCCCTCACAGCTGCCGCATCCAGGCCCATCGTCATGGCGGGCAGCATGCCGACTACGGATAAGACGGAGAACCGGCCGCCGACATTCGGGTCGTGGTCGAGGACCACAAGGTCGTGCGCTTCGGCCACGGCACGCAAGGCATTGCTTTGTGTGTCGCCCGGCTCGGTCACCAGGACAACGTGCGCCTTGGCGTTCCAGTCCAGTTCCGCCGCCTTCAATGCCTCGAGCAGGCTCACCAGTTGCAACAGGGTTTCCGGCGTACCGCCCGACTTCGATGTAACAAGGAACCGGGTGGTCTTGAGATCAAATTGCCGAAAAGCCCGTGCCAGCGTCCAGGCATCCAGATTGTCGAAGAAGTGAAAGCGCGTGCCGGGCGCGGTGTCGTTGTAGAAGGGCGGACCGGGCACACGGTAGCCGGCGAGTTGACCAAGTGCCTGGGCCCCCAAACTCGATCCGCCGGTTCCGAAAAAGACGATGTCGTCGGCGCCACGTGTCAGCATATCGGCCACCGCGCGGCAAGCCTCAAGATCTGCACGTGCAGCCGGCAGGTGCAAAAGTGGCAGATCACCAGCAGCATGGCACTGGCGCAACCTGGCCAGCGCAGCTTCGGCACGTTGCAGTGCCGATGCAACTTCGCCTTCGTTCAATCCATTCGCACCAATGGAGGCGCTCAAGCAGCGTGATACATCTTGCGCGTAAGGCATGCAGCTGTCTCAGCAAAGGGCTTTTCGGCTTTACGGTCCGCCACCACGCAACAACGTTCAACTCGATGCGGCATGATCCAGATCATGTAAGAGCAATAGCCGATTCGCCGAGTTTCTGCCTCAAGAGCCGCTTGGCTTCACACCCTTGGGACGTCCGACAATCGTGAAGATCAAATCATCCGCTCTTATAAGCCTGGCGGCCACTTTGCGGACATCTTCTATGGTCACCGCCTTGATCTTGTCATTTCGGTTGACGACATAGTCGATGCCCAGACGCTGGCGCTGAATGGCCAGAAGCTGTCCGGCAATCTTGCGGCTATTGTCAAACCGCAATGGATATGACCCGGTCAAATAGGTCTTTGCCGCTTCAAGCTCGTCCTCGGTCGGGCCGTCCTTGGCCATGCGGGCGAGTTCAGCACGGATCACATCTATGGTCTCACTGGCCCGGTCGTTCACCGTTGCCGCACCACCGAAAAACACGCCGGCACGTTCCAGCGGGTACAGCGCGGAATAGACGGAATAACTCAGGCCGCGCTTTTCGCGGACCTGCTCGTTCAGCCTTGACCCGAGACCGCCGCCGCCAAGAATATTGTTCATCACATAGGCTGCAATGAAGTCCGGATCTTTACGAAGCATACCGGAGTGGCCAAACCGGATGATGCTTTGCGGAATGTCCCGGTCGACGATCTTGACCATGGGGCCGTCCGTAACCGTGACGTCTGGCGTATCCGGCATGCCGGACTTCTCCGGCAGGCTGCCAAACACATCGTCCAGCAATTCCTTGACCTTGTCTTCCTTAATGTCCCCAACGACCGAGATCATCAGACCTTCGCGGGAGAACAGCTTGCCATGCAGGGACCGTAAATCATCCGGGGTCACCGCCTTCACACCCTGCACGGTTCCCTTCACACGCCGGCCGTAGGGATGATCGCCGAACATAGTTTTCATCATCAGGCGAGATGCAATCTTCGAAGGGTCTTCCGCCTCGCGTGTCAGTGACAGCGCCACCTGCCCCTTTATCCGGTTCACCGGGTCTTCATCGAAACGCGGTTTCGACAACGCCAGCTTTAACAACGCGAACGCCGCATCGCGGTTGCGCGTCAAGGTCCGGAAGGACCCGGTAAACTCGTCATGCTCGGCGGTGAAAGACAGGCGCATCGCCAATTCGTTCATGCGCGCCTGAAATGCCGCCGATTTCATGTCTCCGGCACCTTCGTCGATCATTCCCGCCAAGACGTGCGCCAGGCCGGGACGATCTTGGGGATCGGCCGCCGCGCCACCTTTGAATGAAAAATTGACGGTGATCAGCGGAATGGTGTGGTCCTTCACGAACCAGGTCGTGATCCCGCCCGGGGTGATGATCTTCTTGATTTCAATGGCGTGCGCCTGAACCGTGAAGCAGGTTGCCGCAACGACAACGACAACGACAACGACGAACGTAGAGCAAATGCGATTGAGTGCGTTGGAAAACATCTTGTCAATAATCCCGTGTCAGCTTCACGTCTCAGTTTTGAACCGGCTCTGCCCTGGTCAGCAGGCCGGTCACCGAACGCTTTTTGCGCAAGACGAACCGGGCCGCTTTCAGCACGTCTTCACCGGTGACCTGTTCGATGTTCTTTGCCCAGCCTGTTACATCGGAAACTTTCTGGCCAGTGGTCAACGCCACACCGAAATTATATGCCAGCCGGAACTGACTATCGAGCGCGTAAACCGCATCGGCCATCAGCTTGTTCTTGGCGCGGTCCAGTTCTTCCCTGGTCAGGCCATTTTCGATGACGTCCTTCAGAACTTCATCTACCGCAGCCTCGACATCGGCCAGCGAACGACCTCCAACCGGGGCTGCCACGACACCGAATGAACCGTTGTCCAGCGCATCCCCAGAGTACCATGATCCGGCATAAGCAGCCAATTTGCGCTTAACGACGAGCTCGCGATACAGCCGGCTGACGGAGCCGGCGCCAAGCGCTTCTGCAAGAACATCCAGAGCATGCGGATTAATGCCCTCACGCTTTGCAAAGCTCGGTGCGAGATAGAACCGCCGGAAGGACGGTGAGCCGACACGCGGGTCCTTCATCTCCACACGTCGGGCGGCGATCTGTTTAGGCTCCTGGGTGCGCGCGCGAGGACCGGGATTTGCAGTGTTTTTCAAAGGCGCAAAGTGCTTGTCGGCGAGCTTGCGAACCTCATCGGCGGTCACATCTCCGGCGACAACCAGAATGGCGTTCTGGGGTGTATAGAACTGCCGGTAGAAGTTCAGCGCGTCCTCGCGGGTCAGCTGGTGCACCTCCGACATCCAGCCGATAACTGGTTTGCGGTACGGATGCACCATGTAGAGCTGGGCAGTGAGTTGCTCGGAAAGAAGGCTTGAAGGATTGTTGTCAGTGCGCGATCTGCGCTCTTCCTGCACCACGGCGCGCTCAGGGATCACATCCTCGTCGGTCAACTGCAGGTTCGCCATGCGATCTGCTTCCATTCCCATGACCAGATCCAGCCGGTCCTTGGCAATACGCTGGAAGTAGGCGGTGAAGTCTCTGCTCGTGAAGGCGTTGTCCTGCCCGCCGTTTCGCTTGACGATGCGGGAGAACTCATTGCGCCCGATCTTCTGCGTCCCCTTGAACATCAAATGTTCCAGGAAGTGCGCAATGCCCGCCTTGCCCTGGGGTTCATCGGCAGAGCCGACCTTGTACCACACCATGTGGGTGACAGTCGGCGAGCGGTGATCGGGAACAACAACGACCTGCATCCCGTTATCGAGCGTATAATGCGTCACATTTACGTTCAACGCCCGAACCGGGGATGTCGTGGCGGCGACAGAAAACGCCACGGCAAACACAATGGCGGCACACAGGAGTGCGGCCCGGTGATGAAGTCGTCCTGCGAGAGTAATTTGGTGCATCTGTGTTCCTGTTGTCACGATCTGCTCAATCCTTGACCCGCCGCGCAAAGTGGCGCGAAAGGTGCAAGAATTCCACTAAACTTTTCGTAATGCCGGATGGCTGAGAGCGTTGGGACGCGCGTTTGGCTACTCGCCCCAGATATTGCCCCAATTGAAGATCGTGCCGTAGCTCGGGTTCTGTTTCCGTTCGATCTCAAGCTTCTTTTTCCGCCATTCTTCCGCCAACTCGCCCTTGGTCTTGGGCGTGCCGTCCGGATGGGTCTTGGATATGCCGTATTTGGCATACGGATCCTGCGCGGTTGTGGATGACGGCGGTGTGCTGGCCAAAGCTGCAGGCGCCGAAGGCGCCGGCGGCTGGTTTGTGGTCGCAGGCGGCTGGTAGGCGACCTGTGAAGATGGCTGCTGCGCCGGTTGCTGAGGCGCCGGCTGATAGACCAGCGACGGGTTGGACTGCGTCACTGGAGCCTGTTGGCTGTATTGCGGTGGCTCGGTGGTGACCGGCTGGCCATATTGCGGCGGCTGGGTGGTTACAGCAGCGGTTTGACTGGATGGCACCGCAGGAGCAGGTTGCGGCGCAGGTGCGTTGGCGGCAGATGGCGGTTTGAGCTGCAGGTCGGGCGGCATGGTCAACGCTTGATTCGTCTTCACCTGCGTTTCGTCAGGCGCATACTTGCCGGAACCCATGACATTACGGAACCCGGTCTCGCTACAGCCAGCCATCGCAGCTGCCATCGCCAAGAGAATCACAGTTCTGCCGGTTATTCTGATCACTCTAAAATCCCCTGGGATCTTGTCTGCTTTCAGCTGATCCCCGCCCATAATTCGCTTCGTCATGTGCCATTTCTTTTGGGCGAAAGCATGACTTCACCTCCCGCAGTGCACAATCGGCCTCATTGGGAAACGCGTCCTTCGGCAAATGACTCATACAACAGCGCGGCGACACCGGCAACTATGGCGACATCGGCAAGGTTAAACACGTACCAGCTGAAGCCATAGGCATGAAACAGGAAGAAATCGGCTACCGCACCGTGGATCACCCGGTCCATGGCATTTGCCAAAGCCCCCCCGATCACCAGACCTAACCCGGCGGCTGTCAACGGCCGGTCCGTTCGCGCCAGCCAGACCCAAAGGGCCGCAGATACTGCCACGGCTAGCAGGATAAGCAGCCAACGACCTGTTCCAGCAAACAAACCATAGCTGATGCCACGGTTCCATCCGATCACCAGATCAAGAAACGGCGTGACCGTCACCCGCCCCTTGCCGGTTATATCGTAAGGGCCGAGCATCCACCATTTGTGGGCCTGATCGATGGCGAACGACAGGACCGCCAGGACAAACCCCAGCGCAGATAACGGTCCCCAAAATTTCAGACGCAAGCTCATCACGCAGCGTGAACCGCATCCCACTCGCGCACAGCCTGGGCATCGCGTGGTGTGATGTCCGGAAACTCCGGATCGGCGCCGACGTCCGGCGTCACCTTCCAGGAGCGAGCGCATTTTCGGCCTTTCGCCGGCGAGGGAACGACCGCGACACCTGCCACCTCCTCCAGCCGGAAGGCATCGGCGGGGCCGGCCTCGCGCAGGATCTGTGCGCCGGATGTGATGGCAATCTCTGCCAGGTCGATACCGTCCAGTGCCGCGGCCAGCAAGTCATCGTCGATATGAACGTCAGGCGCCGCCTCCAGAGACGAGCCAATGCGTTTCTCGCGCCGCTCGACCTCCAAAGCACCCGTAACGACAGAGCGAACCTTGCGGATTTTGGCCCACTTTGCAGCCAGTTCGTCGTCGATCCAGGCCGGATCGGTGCCCACGAACTGCTGCAGATGCACCGATGTTCCAGCATCGGGGAAGCGTGTCTGCCAGACCTCCTCAGCCGTGAAGCACAGCATCGGGGCAAGCCAGGTCGTCAGGCAATGGAACAGTTGATCCATGACCGTGCGGCACGACTTGCGCGTGTTCGAACTCAGCGGATCGCAGTACAGGGCGTCCTTGCGGATATCGAAGTAGAATGCAGACAGATCGACCGTCATGAAATTCATCAGCGCCGACGCACCGCGCTTGTAGTCATAACTCTCATAGGCCGCCATGACGGTTTTGCCGGTCTCGTGCAGGCGGTGCAAAATGTAGCGCTCCAGTTCCGGCATATCCGAAACAGCGACACGTTCAGCATCGGAAAAGCCGTTCAAAGCACCAAGCATGTAGCGCAGGGTATTGCGCAGCTTGCGGTACGCATCGGCATTCACCTTGAGGATTTCCGGCCCGATCCGCAGATCGTCGGCATAGTCCGACGTCATCACCCACAGGCGCAGGATGTCGGCTCCGGACTGCCGGATGACGTCTTGCGGAGAAACAATATTACCCAGCGATTTTGACATTTTACGGCCGTCTTCTGCCATGACGAATCCGTGTGTGAGGACGACATCGTACGGCGCCCTGCCCCGAGTTCCGCAGCTTTCGAGCAAGGATGAATGGAACCAGCCACGGTGTTGGTCCGAACCTTCCAGGTACATCACCCAGTCGGGCCCGCCATCGATCCTGCGGTTGGTGGCAAGGTCATCGCGCCGTTCGAGGCAGAATGCGTGGGTCGAACCGGAATCGAACCAGACATCGAGAATGTCGGTGACCTGCTCCCAGTGCGACGGGTCGTGATCGTTGCCCAAGAACCGCTCTTTGGCGCCCTCGGCAAACCAGGCGTCGGCGCCTTCTTCCGTAAATGCATCGTAGATGCGCGCATTCACGGCTTCATCCTTGAGAACCTCACCATCTGCGTTGGCGAACACGGCGATGGGCACGCCCCAGGCGCGCTGGCGCGACAATACCCAGTCAGGGCGATCTTCGATCATGGACCGCAAACGGATCTGGCCGGATTTCGGCACAAAAACCGTGTCGTCGATGGCTTTGAGAGCGCGTGCCCGCAATGTATCGCCAGCGCCGTCTATATCGCGGTCCATATAGACGAACCATTGCGGCGTATTGCGGAAAATGACCGGTTTCTTCGAGCGCCAGGAGTGCGGGTACTGATGTTTCAGGCGGCCGCGGGCGAGCAGCATTCCGGCCCCGACCAGCGCGTCTATGACCGCCTTGTTGGCATCGCCCTTCTTTCCCTTGTCGTCGATAACGCGTTTGCCGGTGAAGCCGGGAGCCTCATCGGTGAACGCGCCGTCTGCACCGACGGTGAAGGGAATCGTCGAATCTATGCCGCGCGCGTCCAGATCGCGGGCGTTGTCCATCCAGATCTCAAAGTCCTCGCGGCCATGGCCGGGTGCGGTGTGAACGAAGCCGGTGCCTTCCTCGTCGGTGACGTGGTCGCCTTCGAGCATCGGGATATCGAAAGCGTATCCATCCTTTACGGCATGTCGCAAAGGATGCATGCAAGCAGGGATCTGCGATGGGTCTACATCGCCGAGGCGAGAATACTCGTCCACCCGCGCCTGTTGCATAACGCCGTCTGCCAGGGCATCCGCGATGATCAGTTTGTCGCCGGTCTTCGCCCAGTTTTCATCAGGTGCGGCGGTGACTTCGTACAAGCCGTATTTGATCCGCGATGAATACGAAACGGCCCGGTTGCCCGGGATTGTCCAAGGCGTCGTCGTCCAGATGAGAACGCAGGCCCCATCATACGCACCGCCATTGACGGGAAATTTCACCCAGACCGTATCGCTCTCGTAATCATGATACTCGATTTCGGCCTCCGCCAAGGCCGTGCGCTCGACAACCGACCACATAACCGGTTTGGACCCGCGATAAAGCTGGCCGGACATGGCGAATTTCATGAGTTCCTGGGCGATCACCGCCTCGGCCTCGTAGGCCATGGTGGTGTACGGGTCCTTGAAATCACCAACCACACCAAGGCGTTCGAACTCTTCGGTTTGGACCTTGATCCAGTGTTCGGCAAATTCACGGCACTCAGCCCGGAACTCGTTGACCGGCACTTGGTCCTTGTCCTTGCCCTTGGCGCGGTACTGTTCCTCGATCTTCCATTCGATCGGCAGGCCGTGACAATCCCAGCCCGGTACGTAGTTTGAGTCGTATCCCATCATCTGGCGCGAACGGGTCACGACATCCTTGAGGATCTTGTTAAGCGCGTGGCCTATGTGCAGATGGCCGTTGGCGTAAGGCGGGCCGTCATGCAGGATGAACCTGTCGCGGCCGGCAGCATCCTCGCGCAAGCGGCGGTAGAGGTTCATCTCGTGCCATTTCGCCAGGATTTCCGGCTCTTTCTTAGGCAGGCCGGCCTTCATGGGAAAATCGGTTTTAGGCAGAAACAGGGTCTCGCGATAATCGCGGCCCGATCCGTTGTCGCTCATGGGTTTTCGTCTTCAGGTATTTCCGGTGAAGCCAAACGCTTTCGCAAAGTGCGCCCGCTTCTAACAGTGAATGGATCAGGAATAAAGATGCGGGGTGCTGAAGCGTCCCCAAGGCGCCGCGCGTCTACGCGGCGGGGATAATTCGAATGCCGGCGGCGCGTGCCGGAAACACGGCAATAGAATGTACATGGCTTGAAAACATGGGCGGTTAGATAGCACGTCCAGGTTAACAATCAAGTCCCCCTCTTCCGGCACTCGGGTCGCCCGCCCCCCATGTGATTCGGCAGATTGCCGCCTGTTGTGCTATCTTCGGGCCAATGCCTGCAGGGAGACGCGATTGGCTCCCGAAATCTTCAGGCACAGAACCTGACGTGGTCAATTGCAGGTCTCCCAGGGGCGAACGGTCATTCAACCTGGGAGGGATGTAATGAAAGTTGCTGATATTCTGAGAACCAAGGGCAACACGGTCATGACCGTGCGGCCGCAGGAGGCCATCGGCATGCTGGTTCACAGGCTGACGCTGGAACGCGTCGGCGCCATGGTCGTCAGCGAGAAAGGCAATTCCGTCGATGGCATCGTATCCGAACGCGACGTGACACGAGGTTTGGCCGAGTTCGGCACGCGCCTCATGGACATGCATGTTTCCGACATCATGACCACCGCCGTCGTCACCTGCGGTCCGGACGACGATGTGTCCGAAGTGGCGCGGACGATGACAACCCGCCGCGTGCGGCATGTTCCAGTGCGCGACAGGTTCCTGCTGGTCGGTGTGGTCAGCATCGGCGACGTTGTCAAGCACCGGCTTGATGAGATGGAACTGGAAGCCAACGTCCTGCGCGACTATGCGATCGCGCGAGGTTAGGTCGCTGTCACAGGCTCTCGGACAGCTCCACGGAATCCATGGCATATGCCCAATCCCGTGATATGCTGGCCGCATGGTAGGGTTCCTGAAAAAGCTGTTCGGCGGGTCGCACAGCGCTTCGCTGAGCGAATCTCAGCCACGCGACTGGGCCAAGGCCGTGGCGCATGGAGGTTATCTCATTCATCCTGAGCCGCAGCGCGAGGGTGATCAGTGGCGGGTTGCCGGTATCATCGTGTCGGAGAACGATCCGGACGGCGCGGCGCATCAGTTCATTCGTGCGGACGTCTACATGACGAAGGACGATGCAATCGACGTGACCATCCGCAAGGCCAAGCAGATCATCCATGAACGCGGAAAGACCCTGTTGGCCGACCAAAACTGACTTTTGCCTTTTCAGCTATTTGCCAGATCCACCAGCGTTGCGGTGAGAACCCGTGCGCCCGCAGCGCAGTCTGCCGGTTCCGCCCATTCGTCCGGGTGATGCGACAGGCCATCTCGGCATGGAATGAAGATCATGCCGGACGGACAGGCCATCGCCGCATAAAGGGCGTCGTGAAACGCACCCGAGGGCAGTCTTATGCTCTGCAGTCCCAGCCTTTCGGCCGCGCGCTCTATGCCGCCAACGATCTGTTCGGGAAACGGTGTCGGATCCATTGTGGTGGTCGGTACAATCTCTACGGTACAAGGCGAAGCCGCTTGCCGTATGAGCGGTTCGATCTGGGCCGCCTTATCCTCCAGCACCTGTTTGTCCGGATGCCGGAAATCAATCGTGAACATGGCGCTGTCGGGGACCGTGTTCGGAGAGTTCGGGTCGAGCACGACGCGGCCGACGGTGAATCGGGTGACGTCGTCAGGATCGTCCATGAGCCGGTTGAGGGCATCGATCGAACGCACGGCCGCCTGAAAGGCATCCTTTCGCACGGCAAACGGCGTCGTGCCCGCGTGACTGCCCTTTCCGCGGATCATGACATTCATCCAGCGTACGCCCTGGATAGACGTGACCGCCGCAATCGGAATGCTCTTCGCCTCCAACACCGGACCTTGTTCAATATGTGGTTCGACGTAGGCGTGCGCCGTCCAGGTGTCGGGCCGCATGGGCAAGTCCGGCGTGGCCGCAAGCGTCGAGAGCAGAGCATCACCAAGACGCACGCCATCGATTCCCACGTCATCGAGGTAGTCCGCCACGGCCATAGCACCCGACCATACAGACGAGCCGGTGCATCCCCGGTCGAACCGGCCGCCTTCCTCGTTCGTCCAAGCCACCAGATCGACCGGACGCCTTGTGTTGACACCGGCATCGTCCATAGCAACAAGGGCCTCGAATGCAGCCAGGACACCATAAGCGCCATCAAACTTGCCTCCGGCGGGCTGGCTGTCCATATGGCTGCCCGCGACGACCGGTTCCAGATCGTCATTCTTGCCGGACCTGCGGACCCAAAGATTGGCGGCGGCATCCACAGAGACCTGATAACCGCGTTGCTTAGCCCAGCCGATCAGCAGCGCCCGTGCCTCGATGTCCTCGCTGGACAAGGCATGCCGGCATACGCCGCCGTCGTCGCGCGCGCCTATCTGAGCCATGTCCAACAGGGAATTCCAAAGCCGATCCTGATCAACCTTGAGCCCGGCGCGATGTGCCTCGCTGGAAATGCCGCTTTTCATGTTCCTGCCACCTCGCTACCATCCGTACACACTCCAATATTGGCAGATACTCTAAGAACAAATACAGGCGGGGACCAGATGGGTGAATTGCAGACACTGCCCGCGCGCCGCGGCAAGGCCGTACCGGTGCCGGCAGGCGGGGCGATCAAGATCATCAACACGCATGGCACGCAGGTTGTTGATTTCTGGGCTTTCGTGGCGGGTCATTTGACAGAGTACACGGGCATGGAGCATTGCCGTGCGACCTGGAAACGGCTCTATCCAGAGACCGGTGATCACTTGTACTCCAACCGGCGCCGGGCGATCATGACGCTCGAGGAAGATACCTCACCCGGCCGGCATGACACCTTGATGGCACCATGCGACAACGAAAGATACGGCCTGCTTGGCTGCACCGAGTATCACGACAACTGCAAGGATAATATGCATGCTGGCCTGGCGGAACTGGGCATAACAGTGCCTTTCACGCCTGACTCGCTCAATCTCTTCATGAACATTCCCTGGCAGCAGGACGGCAGCCTTTCATTCGATGCTGCTTTATCAAAGCCCGGAGACTACGTGGTGCTGCGCGCGCAGCTTGATTGCATCGCGGTCATGTCCGCCTGCCCGCAGGACATTCTCGACATCAACAGCCAAAAGCCGGTCGAGGCGCATTTTGAAGTGATCGGCTGACAGGCCGTTCCTCTTCCACCCCTCACCCGATCCAATCCGCTGGCACTCGCGCCACCGCAGACGTGAGTGCCCGTGCGTTTTTTCGCAAATGGGACTACGGCTTTAGCCAATATTAACCTTAACAAGCCATTTTTCAGCTTCGTATTGGTGCGTCAGTGAAGCGAGGCAACAGTTATGCGTAAAGGCTCTTTGATCGCAGTGCTTGCGATCACCGCCGCGTCCGTGAGCGGTTGCCTGAGTACAGGTTCTTTAGACGATGATTCCGGTGCCACGACGACCACAACCACTGGCACGACGACAACCACCGGTACGACCACAACCACTGGCACGACAACCACAGGCGGCAATCTGGGCGGCGGCACGACTACGAACCCGGGGTCCGGTGGTGGTGTGGTCGGTGATGTTTTCCCAGCATCAGGCGGCACCCCAAACCCGACGACACTGACGAACGGTGACACCGCACTGGCCTTCAACACAAATGGTACATCGAGTGCCAGCGGTGGTTTTGCTGTTCTGACAAGAGACAACGGCGGCACGGCAAACGAAACAGCCTCCCTGGCGGTGGACCCGATGGCGACGGCGTCCCTCGACTGGCCCGAACCTCTGGAGCTTCCGATCTACAACGTGGGCGCCAGCCTGGGTGGCGCGTACCGCGAGTATCGGCTTATCAACGATACGACCGACGCAGAGCTTCAGCTCTGGAACTTTGCGAACAGTTATGCCGGCCAATACCGTGTCTGGGCGGGCGGCAACACGAGCGCTGAAAAGAACATTGCGGTGTTCCACGGTGGCAACAAGACCGATGAAACCGCCATGCCGACGGCAGGGTCAGCCGTCTACAACGGGCAGTTCGGCTCCACTGCGACGGTGTGGAATTTCGAGTCATTCGTCCGCACGGTTCAGGACACGAATGCCATCGTGCCGCTTGCGACATTCAACCCGGTCTCGGGTCAGGCGATGATCGTCGATCCGAACGGCGAATGGCGGGTGACCGGGACAACGACCCTGACGGCCAATTTTGGATCGGGCGCCGTCACCGGTGCGCTTTCAAATATCACGTGGCGCACCTACCGGCCGGATCTGACGACCGGAACCTCTGACCTTCAAGGGTACATTACGATTCCCACCAACGAGAACAACGATCCCTTCCCCGACAATTACCAAATCACAGGCACCATCAACGGCAACGACATTACGGGCACGATTTCCGCTGGAGGCGCATATGTCAACGGTTCCAGCAGCGTGCTCGGCAGCTTCTACGGCCCGGCGGCGAACGAGATTACCGGTGTGTTTTCAAGCAGCGCCGTATCACCCTCGCCACGAGATGGAGAAAGCCCGTACGAGGACAACCGGCGCGGCTTCCTGAACATGCGCGGTATGTTCAACGGCAGCAGATAGACAGAACAAGGGGCACGTGATTAACGCGATTTCAGGTTACGGGCGAGCGCGATGTCTTGGCCTGAATGTTTTCCCGCTCATGCTCGCCGCCCTGTTGGCGGCAGTGTTCGCCCCCGCCTTGTCGCACGCAAGCCAGGCCCCTGCCCTGCAACACAGCAAGATCATCGTCAAGAGCGAACAGGATTTTGCATCGCTCGATGACCGCAACAGGTTTCGGGTGATGCTTCGGCTCGTCAAGTCGGGCAATCACGACATCGCCGGGCAATTGCTTCGCAAATACCCCCTACAAGGCAAATTTGCCCAACCCCGCACGCTCTTTCTGGAGGGCATGATTGCCAAGGGCCGGAACGACTACCGGCTGGCATCGAAGAAGTTCCGCTCCGCGCTTGCGATCGATCCCAACCTGTCTTTGGTTCGGGCCGAACTGGCGCACACACTCTACCTGCTCGAGGAAGACGACGGTGCCCGCCATCATCTCAACCTGCTCAAGTCGTCTGCGCCAAACGCTGTCGTGGCACGGCAGTTCGACAACTTCATCGACGCGATCGACGCGCGCCGGCCATGGACGTTCGATGCCTATATTTCCATGGCGCCCAGTACGAACTTCAACAACGGCACAAGCGAAGAGATCATCATCGTCAATGGCTTGCCGTTCCGCATCACAGGCAACTCGCGCGAGAAGAGCGGTGTCGGCATCCGCGGAGGCGCCAATGCCGGGTACACGCTTCGAGCGGGCAAGGATCTCGACTTCATCGTTGCAGCAGGCGTGAACTTCGTCGAGTACGAAGGCAAGGACTTCGACGACATCATCGTGTCGCAAAGCATCTTCATGCGTCGCCAATATGGACGCGGTGCGATCTATGTCGGCGGACGGGCCAACCAGCGCTGGTCCGGCCGGTACGAAAAGTCCTGGAGCATCGGACCAGAAATCCGCATCGTGCATCAGATTGCACCCAAAACAGCCATCCGCACAAAGCTGCGGCACAATTTCATCAACTATGATGTGGCCGAGTACCGCGAAGGTTGGCTCTTCAATATGGACAACCGGCTCAGCTACTCGCTTCGCGACGGCACGATCGGTTATCTCATCGGCGGCCTTATCCGGGGTAACACACAGCGCGACTATCTCGACTATTGGGGGCTCTATGGCGGGATCGGCGTCTACCACGAGGCGCCCTACGGGATAACGCTCTACTCGGAAACCAAGGTCGGCAGACAGCTTCACGACGAGGAATATCTCGGGCTCGGATTCACCCGCAAGGACACGCGCGTGGAAGTCAACATGTCTCTCACAAAGCGTGATTTCGACTGGTACGGTTTCGCACCTCAGCTTCTTTATACATACATCCGCAATTTCTCGAATTCGCCGTTCGACAAGTTCGAGACCCACGGTGCAAACGTAACGCTGACCAAATCCTTCTGAGGTTTTTTGTTGACTTCCCGGTCGGGCGGACCCTTTTCGCTCGCGCCAGTCCGGCGTGCGCCGGACGGCTCCGCGGGGGCGGCCAATCTAAGCGCCCTGTCGCGGCCTCAGCCGCTCCACGCCCCTTCTTAAGTCCCCGTCGCGGCTTACGCCGCTCCACGCCACTTGCTGGCCGGCGCGCAGTCGCGCTTGCCTCGCTGCGCTCGGAGCCTTCCACGCCTCTTTGTTATCTTCCCGGTCAGGCCTGCGGCCTTCCACGCCTCTTTGTTGGTTTCCCGGTCGGCTCCTGAACCGTCATGCCGGGCTTGGCCCGGTATCCAGAGCAGCGGTCGCATCAAATCGCTGACTCACATCTGGACCCCGGCCTGCGCCGGGGTGACGGCTGTGTGTGCCTGTCAGGCCTTCGGCCTTCCGCGCCTCTTGGTTATATCCCTGTCCGCTCCTGAACCGTCATACCGGCAACAAAAGGCGCGGAGCGGCGAAGCCGCGACAGGGACTTAGGATCTTCCGGTATCCAACTGGGCGATTGCGCCAAGACGGATAAGCCGGCGCACCTCAACCCAGAAGTCGGCGCCGTCCGGTGCGCCCCAGTGCTCGGCAAGGTAGGCGCGCAGCAGGCTTTCGGCTGCAGCCTCCGGCCCAAAATCAATCAGCAGGCCTTGCGCCGCCTTAACCGGATCGACACCGATCCATTGTTCCTCAGCGAATGACGGTTTACGTGGCATTGCGGTTTTCTCCCCGGATCATTGCCGTTTTAAAGTGAAATGACCGCCGGAAAGCCTGCCGCCTGGACAAAACTCTCTGGCGATCGGGGAGTTGGAAAGCCGCCAGTGGACGGCCGCATTGGCCTTTAA
>JANQIR010000204.1 GCA_028282065.1 Aestuariivirgaceae bacterium | reverse complement strand
TGCCAGGCCAGCCGGGTGGAAAGAAGAAATCGGGCAGGGCCGGGTGCCGCAGCACGACGCGCCGCCAGCTGTGAACGATCAGCGCGCGTAAGGTGGCGGCCTCCAATTTCGAATTTGCGGGCGTGTCCGACAGGTGTGCTGTGATCTGCGTCAGGGCCGTGTACAGTTGGTGGCAGGCTGTGCCGAGTTCCGGCGGACAGATTTGTGACCTGAGCCAGTCCGGAACCGAGAGGCTTGTGCCCTGGAGAGCGAAAAATCCGGCGGTGTTATCGGGCAGGGGCCCAGGTCCCAAGACCGTATTGCCGCCAAGTTCGATGTAGCTGCCGGACAATGCCTGAAGCTCAAGCAGCTTGTCGGCTGAGTCTTGCGAATTTCCGGCAATCAGCAGATGCCAAAGAGCTGGTGTCTCGGCGGCTGCACCATAGATCCGGGGAGAAGCTTCGGCGCTCAGCGTGCGGCCGTATTCCGTCAGGGAGTAGGTGCTGGTCCGCCCGTATTTTCGGCTGTCGATCCAGCCATCCTTACGCAGCCGGTGGATGGCCACGCGCATCGCTTCGGGCTTGATGCCGGCCAGTTCGGTTATGCGTGTCAGGACGGACCCGCTGATCTGGCTGCCGGGCGCCTGGGCGAGATCTCCGAAGATGGTGACGATGAACGACCAGACCCTAGGTGGATCGTCCCGGATCAATGCGTCCACATAGGCCTGGAATACGCTGTCGTCTTGCGGTGCCATGTGGAGGTTATACAGCGCCCGGTATTCGGCGGGCAACGCTGGTGGGGATGGGCTGCACCATTAATAGGCATTCATCGTCAGGAGTTCGTATTCGGCTACCTTTTCATCGTCCTGATTGGTCAAGGTAACGTGCCAGCACACTTCGCCATAGGTTTCCGTGCGTCTGGTCTTCTTCTTCACAGTAAGCCGTACCTTTATGCTGTCGCCGGCCTGAACCGGTTTCATGAACACCAGGTTGTTAAGCCCGGTATTGGCCAGCACCGGGCCTTCGTCCGGTTCGACGAACAGGCCCGCCGCGAATGAAAGAAGCAGGTATCCATGGGCCACGCGGCCGGGGAAGAACGGATTGCGCTTTGCAGCTTCCTCGTCCATGTGGGCGTAGAACGTATCACCTGTGAACCGGGCGAAGTGTTCAATGTCATCCATCGTGATGGTGCGTGGATCCGTATGGAGCGTTTCGCCGATTTCAAGCTCGCCGAACTTGCGGGTGAACGGATGGGACGGGCCTTCGATCTCCCGTGAGCCGGGCACCCATGTGTTGCCCAGAGCCGAGAGAATTTCCGGGCTTGCCTGTATAGCTGTGCGCTGCATGTAGTGCATGACGCCGCGCACACCGCCCAGTTCCTCGCCACCGCCGGCACGTCCCGGTCCACCATGCACCATGTGCGGCAGTGGCGACCCGTGGCCGGTGGACTCCTTCATCGAGTCGCGGTTGTTGAAATAGAGCCGTCCATGGTAGGCGCCCGCCCCCATGGCCACCTGCCGCGCCACGTCCGGATCGTGGGTGATGACGGAGGCAACCAGGCTGCCCTGGCCCTTGTTGGCCAGCTCAACGGCATGCTCCAGGTCACGGTACCCCATGACGGTGCTCACCGGGCCGAAGGCCTCGGTATCGTGCACGCGCTCTGCCGCATCTGGCGCTTCGCAGTGAAACAACATCGGCGGGACGAAAGCGCCTCTTGCGGCATCGGCTCCGTGAACCTGGAAGTGCTCCGGATCGCCGAAGACCCGCCGGGCTTCGTTGCCGATGATCGACGCCTTTGCCAGGACATCGAACTTCTGGCTGGCAGACACCAGCGCCCCCATGCGTGTGGTTTCCAATCTCGGATCGCCAATGACAGTTTTCGCCAGCCGGTCGCTCACCGCTTCGATCACGGCCTGCACTTCACCTTCCGGCGCGATGATCCGGCGGATTGCGGTGCATTTCTGGCCCGCCTTGGCGGTCATTTCGCGGCAGGCCTCCTTGATGAACAGGTCGAATTCCGGTGTGCCTTTCTTGGCATCCGGCCCGAGAATCGATGCGTTCAGGCTGTCCTGCTCGGCAATGAAACGGACCGAGTTCTTGAGGATGTGCGGCGCCGAGCGCAACTTGAGTGCAGTATCGGCAGATCCGGTGAAACTCACCACGTCCTGGCATGTCAGATGGTCGAGCATGTCTCCAAGGCCACCGGTGACAAGTTGAACGCTACCTGCCGGCAGAATGCCGCTGTCAATCATCAGCCTCATGCAGAGTTCGGTGACGTAGCATGACGCGGTGGCCGGCTTGACGATTGCGGGCATGCCGGCCAGCAATGTCGGTGCCAGTTTTTCCAACATGCCCCAGACCGGGAAGTTGAAGGCGTTGATGTGGATGGCAACGCCCTGAAGCGGCATGCAGATGTGTTGGCCGAGGAAGCTTCCACCGCGCGACAGTTGCTCGACTTCGCCATCCAGATAGACATGGCCATCCGGCATTTCGCGCCTGCCTTTTGAGGCGAAGACGAACATGGTTCCGATACCACCGTCGATGTCGATCACGTTGTCGGATTGGGTCGCGCCGGTGTTGAAGGACAGGTCGTAGAGCGCCTGCTTGTGCTGCGACAGATGTGTGGCAAGTGCCTTGAGCATGCGGGCGCGTTGGTGAAAGGTGAGTTTCCGTAGCGCCGGCCCGCCCTCATTACGGGCGCAAGTCAGCATACCGTGTATGTCGAGGGTGCTGTTGCCGGCAGTGGCAAACACCTCTCCGGTCACCGCGCTGGCGATTTCGCGTTTTCCCGCGCCCGGCAGGACCCATTTGCCGGCTGCGTAGCTACTGACTTGGCGTAATGCCATCTGGCTGATCCTTGTGCATTCGGTATCTCAACTAATTAATTGACCAACCGGACGGTCTATGCAAGACATTTCTCCGGGACCGAAGAAGGGAGCCGTCCGTCATGGCTGTGACGCCCAAACAGCGCGCCGAGAAGTGCGCGCAAGTCATGTGGGAAACCGATCATGCCTCTGCGTGGATGGGCTTTGAACAGATCTCGGTGGACGAAGGCTGTGCGGAGCTGGCATTGACCGTACAACCGCATCACGCCAACGGTCATGGCATTTGCCATGGTGGTGTGACTTTCTCCCTTGCCGACAGCGCGTTTGCCTTTGCTTGTAACAGCCGCAATGTCTCAACGGTCGCCCAGCACAACTCCATTGTCTATGTCGCGCCCGGAAAGGTCGGGGACCGGCTCACGGCGCGTGCGCGGGAAGTGTCCCTAAAGGGACGTAGCGGTATCTACGATGTCACGGTGACCAATCAGGACGGGACGGTGATTGCGGAGTTCCGCGGGCTGTCGCGGGCGATAAACGGACAGCTATACGAGGAATGACCGGGACAGGAGGACGCCGCACATGAAGGATCTGACACCGGACAAGTCCGATCTCGACCCGATCGAAATCGCCACGCGTGATGAAATTGAGAGCTTGCAGCTGACACGTCTGCAATGGTCGTTGCGGCACGCCTACGACAATGTGGCGATGTTCAAGGACCGGTTCGACGCGGCGGGCGTTCATCCTGACGACCTGAAATCCCTGAAGGATCTGGCGAAGTTCCCTTTCACCTACAAGGATGATTTGCGGGCCAACTATCCCTTCGGGCTGTTTGCCGTATCCCGGCAGCAGATCATGCGTATCCATGCATCCTCCGGCACGACGGGAAAGCCTACGGTGGTCGGTTACACGGCGCGGGACGTTAGCACCTGGGCCGATCTGATGGCCCGCAGCCTGAGGGCATCGGGCGTGCGGCCGGGCGATCTGGTGCACAATGCCTATGGCTATGGGTTGTTTACCGGTGGGCTCGGCGCCCATTACGGCATAGAGCGGCTCGGTTGCACGGTTATCCCGATCTCAGGCGGCCAGACCGAACGGCAGGTCAATCTGATCAACGATTTCAGGCCGGACGCCATCATGGTGACGCCGTCCTATATGCTCAACGTCCTGGAACAGTTTCACAAAGCCGGTCTGGATCCCAGGACTTGTTCGTTGCAGGTGGGTATTTTCGGCGCGGAGCCTTGGACCAACGCCATGCGTGCCGAGGTCGAGGAAGCCTTCGACATGCATGCCGTCGACATCTACGGCCTGTCGGAGATCATGGGGCCGGGTGTGGCCAACGAGTGTGTGGAGACCAAGGATGGCCTGCACATCTGGGAGGACCATTTCTATCCGGAGATTATCGATCCTGAGAGCGGTGCGGTCCTTGAGGATGGCGAAATGGGTGAGCTGGTGTTCACGACGCTTACCAAGGAAGGCCTGCCGATGATCCGCTACCGGACGCGAGATCTGACACGGCTGATGCCGGGGTCAGCGCGCTCCATGCGGCGTATGGAGAAAATCACCGGGCGGTCCGACGACATGATCATCCTGCGTGGGGTCAATGTGTTCCCGACCCAGATTGAGGAGCAGGTCATGGCTACCGGTGGGATCGCCCCGCACTTCCAGATCGAGCTTTACAAGGCCGGCCGCATGGATGCCATGCGCGTGCATGTCGAGGCAACGCCCGAGGCAGCCGACGATGCCAGCCGTGATGCGGCGGCCCGGATGCTTTCCAAGCGCATCAAGGACATCGTCGGGGTGTCTACCGAAATCATGATCGCTGACCCGGGAGGGGTGGCTCGTTCCGAAGGTAAGGCCAAGCGGGTCGTCGACAACAGATCCAAAGCGTAATGAGCGAAAGTGTTCTCACTTTCGCGCTCGCATTCCGCGTTAATCATAAGGAGTAGGTCTTGGCCCGGACAATTGCCAAGGATCACGACGAGAAGCGTGCCCAGATCCTGAAGAACGCCGCCAGCGTCTTTGCCGCAGAGGGCTTTGACCGCGCATCGATGTCCCAGCTCGCCCAGGCGTGCGGAATCTCCAAGGCGAATATCTATCACTACTACAACAGCAAGGACGCCCTGCTGTTCGATCTGCTCGACAATTATCTGAGGGATCTGCGCGACAATGTCTGCCAAGACGACAGTGACATGCAGCCGGACGACCGCCTGCGCAAAACGGTCTCTGTCATTCTCAAGGCTTATCAGGGTGCGGATGACCTGCACCAGGTTCAGCTTACTGCACTGCCGACGCTTCCCGCATCCGAACAGGAGCTTTTGCGCGGTTATCAGCGCGACATGGTGCGCTATCTGTCCGATATCATCCTGTCAATTGCGCCCGACGTGTTCGGCGACGACACGGTCAAGCTTCGCGCTACCACCATGTCGGTGTTCGGCATGCTGAACTGGTACTACATGTGGAACTCAGGGGCCGGGTCCGAGGCCCGCGAAGACTATGCCACGTTGGTCTCAAACCTGACGCTAAGCGGGATCAGGGGGGTGTAGGTAATGCACCTACTTAATCGTGCATGCTGAATTACCTGGCTCGTCATCCCGGACTTGGTTCGGTATCCAGTTCAGCGGTTGCGCCAAATCACTGACTCACATCTGGATTTCGGCAACTTTGGTCCCTGTCAGGCCTACGGCCTTCCTCGCCTCTTGGCCAGCCGGAATGACAATAGGTTGGCGTGCCTGAGAGACTCACCCCGCCTTTAGACCAAGCCGTTCCAGCACCGCTTTTGCCTCGCTCTGCCAGCGTGCCTTCAGTTCGGCATTGGTCAACCGGCGAAGCCCGGACGCCTTCAACGCATCGGCCTTCCTGGATGTGGCTGACCCGAAGCTTGCTGCAACGCGCGGCCACCAGTAGTCCACCGAGGCCTGGATGCCGGCCCGATTGGCATCGTCCTCCAGTAGCTTCGCAAGGCCTTCCTCGGCGAGTTCGGCATGGCGTGCCTCGATCGGTGCGATAGCGCGGAACTGTTCTGCCAGCGGTTGATAGGACACCATCGACAGTTCGCTCATCTGTACCGCGACAGCGCGGCCCATGATCAGGTTCATGGTGACCGCATCGGCCCAACCGCTAAGCGGGTAGTTGAAAACCGCCAGCCGCATGTCATGTTCGGTACGCGTTGCGCCGATGTCGGCATCGCGCGCAAGTCTGGCGGTCCAGGGATGGTGATTGGCATACTTGTCGGTGTTGACGCCGAACTCGCCCATGATCCTCAGCACCCGGTAGGCGTTATCGGTTTTTTCCAGCACGATCTTGGCCGCCGCGATGCGTTCCTTTATGCCGGGGCCCTGATTGATGATATCCGCAAAACCGGCCGCTCCGGCCAGCTCGCTGTCGACAAACATGGTCATCAGTTTCATCAGTTCGGCGCGATAGCGCGGTGGCACGTTGATTGGCGAAGTCAGGACGCCGCCTGCGGCCAGATAGGCCTCAATGGTCATCTCTTCAGCCATGGTCTTCTTCCTCTTCCCTACTGATCGTAGTCGACAACGACTTTGTCGGTGAGCGGAAAGGACTGGCAGGACAGCACGTAGCCCTTCTCGACCTCGTAGTCTTCCAGTGCATGATTGGCCGCCATTTCGACTTCGCCTTCCAACACCCGGCAGCGGCAGGTGGAGCACACCCCGGCGCGGCAGGCATAAGGCGCGTCCATGGCGTTTTCCAACGCCGCATCCAGGATGGTCCGGTCCTTGGGGATCGTTATCGTCTGGGTTGCACCATCCAGTGTGATGGAGGCGGATGTCTGGTTGGCACTGCTGGTGCTGTCGCTCTCCTTCGCCTTGCGCTTTAGCCTGCCCGGCTGTGCGGAGGCGAACAGTTCGAACTTGATCTGCGTATCGTCCAGTCCGTGCTGGCGCAGCGCGGCGGCGATTGCCAGCATCATCGGCTCGGGTCCGCAGATGAAGGCGGTGTCGACATTCTCGATATCGATCCAGTGGGCAAAGAGCTGCTTGCATTTTTCCTGATCGACCAGACCGGTGAAAATCTCCATTTCCTGTGCGTCGGTCTGGAGAATATGGATGATGTTCAGCCGGTCCATGTACTGGTTCTTCAGGTCTTCCAGTTCTTCGCGGAACATGATCGTGTTCACGCCCTTGTTGGCGTAGACCAGTGTGAAACGGGAGTGGGGTTCGGCCTTCAGCGTCGTCTTGAGGATTGACAGAACGGGCGTGATGCCCGATCCGCCGGCGAAGGCCAGGTACTGCTTGTGGGCGTCGGCGCTGAGCGGGGTGAAGAACGCACCCATGGGCGGCATGGCTTCAAGCGTGTCGCCGGCCTTCAGTTCCTCGTTTGCCCAGGTCGAGAATGCGCCACCGTCGATGCGCTTGACGCCGATTTGCAGGATCCCTTCATCCTTGCCCGCGCAGATCGAGTAAGACCGTCTGAGTTCCTCGCCATTGAAGTCCCGCCGGAAGGTGAGGTACTGGCCTTGCGTAAACTCGAACGCGCCGGCGCTGCCGTTGGCAGGCTTGAGCGTCACGACGACCGCGTCGCGGATGGTCTTGCGTACATCTGTGACCGTCAGTTCATGAAAGCGTGCCATATTCGGCTCCTTGGGTCCTGACCCTAAATGCACTTGAAGTAGTCGAACGGTTCCAGGCACTCCAGGCAGCGCCAGTGCGCCTTGCAAGGCGTTGAACCGAACTGGCTGACCTTTTCGACCTTTGGGCTACCGCAACGCGGACAACGGCTTGGACCACCTGCCGGCTGCGGCGGAGCGATGCCGAATTTCTCCAGCTTTGAAGCGCCCTTCGTGGACAACCAATCCGTGGTCCAGGCCGGCGATAGTTGGCGTTTGAGTTCGATCTTCTCGATCCCATGGCCGCGAAGCGCGGTTTCGATGTCGAGATTGATGATCGAGGTGGCCGGGCAGCCCGAGTAGGTCGGCGTGACCGTGATAACCAGCTTGTCGTCCTCCCATTGGACGTTGCGCACAATACCCAGATCGACGACGGAAATCACAGGTATCTCGGGGTCGGGAACCTGGTCGAGCCATTCCCACACCTGTTCTGCCGAAGGATGCGTCATTGTCCGTTACCAAGTTGCGTCCGGATAGGCCCGCTGCAGCCATTGCATCTGTGTCAGCAGATGGCCGAGATGCTCGGAGTGATGCGTACCGGCCTTGCCGCCCTTATGGCTGAACGTGCTCTGCGGAATGGCCAGCGTTGCATCGCTCAGGACCTTGGTGACCAGTGCGTCATACTCCTCGCGCAGCGAGGCCGGATCCGGCGCTATGCCCGCCGATGCCATCTCGGCATCGATATCGTCACTCGCGAACATCTCGCCGATATAGGGCCAAAGGTAGTCGAGAGCCGCCTGCATGCGCTGGTGGCTTTCCGGTGTCCCGTCGCCAAGTCCGACAACCGTGTCGGCGGAACGCTCCAGGTGATAGGCGACTTCCTTGCCGGTCTTTTCGGCGATTTCGGCAACGCGGTGGTCTGCGCTCTTTTGCAGCCTGCCGAGCATAATCGAGTGCCAGGCATCGAACAGGAATTGCCGCATCAGGGTCTGGCCGAAGTCGCCATTGGGCATCTCGACCAGCAGGACATTGTGGAAGTCCCAGACATCGCGGTGAAATGCCAAACGGTCGGCGTCGCGGTCCTTGCCCTCGACCTCCCCGGCAAGGCCGAGCCAGAGCTGTGTCTGGCCGATCAGATCCAACGCGGTGTTGGCAAGGGCGATGTCTTCTTCCAGCACCGGTGCATGGCCGCACCATTCCGATATGCGGTGTCCCAGCACCAGCGTGTTGTCACCCATCCTGAGCAGAAACTGGAACAGGGCCTCATCGCGGGTCATCACATTGCTCCCACATCATCAGGGATGTCGTAGAAGGTCGGATGGCGATAGACCTTCGACTGCGACGGCTCGTAGAGCGGTCCCTTGTCGCTGGGCGAACTGGCGACCACGTTCTTTGCTTCGACCACCCAGATGGACACACCCTCATTGCGTCTCGTGTAGACGTCGCGGGCGTTCTTTATGGCCATTTCGGCATCGGGGGCGTGCAGCGAGCCGACGTGGCGGTGGCTCATGCCGTGTTGGCCGCGGATAAACACTTCCCACAGGGGCCATTCGTTTTTCATCTGTCCTGATCTCCTGTTGCGGTCCGGCTTATGCGGCTGCTGCCGCCTTGGCGGCTGCTTTCTTGCGTGCGTGTGCCAGCAACCCGTCGCGCACCCATTTGCCGTCATCCCAGGCCTTCCTGCGGGCCGTCATGCGGTCGACATTGCACGGGCCATTGCCCTTGATGACGTTGAAGAACTCTTTCCAGTCCGGCTGGCTGAAGTCGTAATGTCCACGTTCCTCATTCCATTTGAGGTCAGGGTCGGGGACGGTCAGACCGAGATATTCGGCCTGCGGCACAGTCTGGTCGACGAACTTCTGCCGGAGTTCGTCATTGGTGTTGATCTTGATCTTCCAGGCCATGGACTGGGCCGAATGGACCGAATCCTTGTCCGACGGCCCGAACATCATGAGCGAGGGATACCAGAAGCGGTTCAACGCATCCTGGGCCATTTTCCTCTGCGCCGGCGTTCCTTCGGCGCAGGCGCGTATCAGGTCGTAGCCCTGGCGCTGGTGGAAGGATTCCTCTTTGCAGATGCGGATCATGGCGCGGCTATAGGGACCGTAGGATGTGCGTTGCAGCGGCACCTGATTCATGATCGCGGCACCATCCACAAGCCAGCCGACGGCGCCGATATCCGCCCATGTCAGCGTGGGATAGTTGAAGATAGAGGAGTACTTCATCTTGCCGGACAAAAGGTCTTCGGTCAGTTCATCGCGACTGATTCCGAGTGTCTCCGCGGCGCAGTACAGATAGAGCCCATGGCCTGCCTCATCCTGCACCTTGGCGAGCAGGATCGCCTTGCGCTGCAGCGTTGGCGCACGGGTGATCCAATTGCCCTCCGGCAGCTGGCCGACGATCTCCGAATGGGCATGCTGGCCGATCTGGCGGATCAGGGTGGCGCGGTAGTCGTCCGGCATCCAGTCCTTCGGCTCGATCTTTTCGTCGGCATCGATGCGGTCCTGGAATTTCCGCTCGTCCTCGGTCATCTCTTCGCGGGATTTGACGCTGGTGCCGGCGGTCTTAATCATCTGTGCATACATCTCGAAATCTCTCCCGTTAGACCCGTTCGATAATGATCGCGGCACCCTGGCCGACGCCAACGCACATGGTGCAGAGCGCATAATGGCCGCCGGTGCGCTTGAGCTGATAGGCCGCCGTGAGCACCAGCCGCGCGCCCGACATTCCGAGCGGATGGCCGATGGCGATCGCCCCGCCGTTCGGATTGACATGGGGTGCATCGTCCGGCACGCCAAGCTGGCGCAAGGTGGCAAGGCCCTGCGATGCAAAGGCCTCGTTCAACTCTATCACATCCATGTCCTTGACGGTCAGACCGGCGCGCTCAAGAACCTTTTGGCTGGCCGGCACCGGACCAATGCCCATGACACGCGGTGCCACACCGGCTGCCGACATGGCCACGACCCGCGCCATGGGTGTGAGGCCGTTCTTTTGTGCAGCAGTTTCATTGGCAATAAGAAGGGCGGCGGCACCGTCGTTGACGCCTGATGCATTGCCTGCCGTGACCGACAATTCGGGGCCGTTGATGCCGCGAAGCTGCGCGAGTTTCTCAGGCTTTGTACCGGGCCTTGGATGTTCGTCAGTATCGACGATGATCGGTTCTCCCTTGCGTTGGGGAATGGTCACCGGCGCAATTTCTTGCGCAAAGACACCGGCTTCCTGAGCGGCCGCCCATTTTGCCTGGCTGCGCGCCGCGAAGGCATCCTGATCTTCTCGCGACACCTGGAAGTCTTCCGCCACATTGTCGGCGGTTTCCGGCATGGACTCGACGCCGTACAGTTCCTTCATCTTCGGATTGATGAAGCGCCAGCCGATGGTTGTGTCATAAACCGCGTTGGCCCGGCTGAAGGCGGTGGCCGCCTTAGGCATGACGAAGGGTGCCCGGCTCATGCTCTCGACACCGCCGGCAATGGCCATATCGTAGTCGCCGGCGCGAATGGCCCGTGCCACGGTCCCAACCGCATCCATCCCGGAAGCGCACAACCGGTTGATCGTGCTGCCTGGAACATCAATGGGCAGGCCGGCCAACAGCCCGGCCATGCGCGCCACGTTGCGATTGTCTTCACCGGCCTGATTGGCGCAGCCATAGACAATGTCGTCCAGGCTCGACCAGTCGACGTCCCGGTTTCGAGTCTTGAGCGCTGCGATTGGTATTGCAGCGAGGTCGTCAGTGCGCACGGACGACAGTGAACCGCCGTAGCGCCCGATGGGGGTGCGGGTCGCATCGCAAATGAAGGCATCCATCGATCGGGTCTCCTGGCACAATTAAATGACCGACCATTCGGTTATTTATACAGACCCTGCCGATTTGCGGCAAGGGAAATGTTACGTATAATGTGTAATTATGCATATTGTGTAACGTAACAAGCTTCGATCTCCACAACCGTAGCACGGCTGCTGCGGATTTCAGCCAAGCGGTTCAGTGCCAGAGCGATTCACGAATTTGTTGAAACGGTGCCAGCCCGCCCCCTCCCGGCTGCCCGGCACGGTAGCCTTGGGGTGGTTGGCAGGGGGAGTGGGCTGGCTCAGCCTAAGGCAATGCCTGCCCGGATTTGTCCCGGCAAGCGGGAACACAACAGCAGGATTGGTGAGGGAAGGCGAATGGTGGGCGGTACTAGGTTCGAACTAGTGACCCCTACGATGTCAACGTAGTGCTCTACCACTGAGCTAACCGCCCATTCGGGTCAGGCCAGGCCGTGTTACGGCGGGACAGACCGCAGTGGATATATCGGGATCGGTGCAAGGGTGCAAGAGAGAAGCTTTGTGACGACCGTATGAAATCGGTATTTTGCGCCAGCCTGCCGGTTGCCGGGGTCAGGCGGCCATCATGCGTTCGACTTCAGCAACGAGATCGCGCAGGTGAAACGGCTTTGACAGGACTTTTGCTTCCTTTGGCGCCTTGCTGTCAGGGTGCAAGGCCACGGCCGCAAAGCCGGTTATGAACATGATCTTCAGTGCCGGGTCCAGCTCGGCGGCGCGACGGGCCAACTCTATTCCGTCCATCTCGGGCATGACGATGTCGGTCAGCAGCAGGTCGACCTCAGCTGCCTTGAGTTCTTCAAATGCACTTACACCTTCTGCAAATGATGTCACAGAATGCCCGGCCTTTTCCAGCGCACGCTCAAGAAAGCGGCGCATATCGTCATCGTCTTCGGCTAGAAGAATATTGGCCATGTCTGTTCAGCCTGCTGGTCGCGGAAGGCGGCTACCCACGCCGTGCGGCCTCCCAAACATCTGCGTCACCCCAAGGTTCATCCACCATAAGGGCAAACAGTAAACCGCGTATGAAAATATGCCACCGGGAACGCTTCGATCCATAGTGCATCTTCCGGACGGCGGAAAGCGGATTTGTGCATGCGCACGGGTGGCGGGCTCGCACTTGAACCGATCATCAATTGTTGACGGGGCAAATGCGATAAGCGATTGACCAGTGCGTAGCTGGCGTGGCCAAATGACGCCCGTAACAGAACGACAGCCAACCGGATACCGCAAACTATGCCGAGCAGCCAGTTCTCGCCTCCCTTCGACCTGTACCTGCCGCAACAAAGAACCGCTCCCGTGGTGTTCAACTCACCGCACAGTGGTAGCGTGTATCCGGACGCGTTCCTGCAAAGCTCGCAGCTAGACGCGCTGACCCTGCGGCGTTCGGAGGACTGTTTTACGGACGAGTTGTTTTCATGTGGTGTTGCGCTGGGCTGTCCGCTGCTTGCGGCCAGGTTTCCCCGGGCCTATCTGGACGTCAACCGGGAGCCATTTGAACTTGACCCGGAGATGTTTGCCGATGCTTTGCCAAAGCATGTCAATTCGACATCGGCGCGCGTTACAGGTGGCCTTGGGACAATTCCGAAGATCGTCAGCGAACACGAAAATATCTACTGCGATCCACTTGAGTGGAGCGAAGCGCGGCAACGTATCGAAACATTGTATTTTCCGTATCACAGCGCTTTGCGGTCCGTCATGGACGCAACCAGAGACTATTTTGGCGCCGCGCTGCTGATCGACTGTCATTCGATGCCATCAACCGCAGCCGTAAGTTCACCGGCAGGCGGTTCGCGCCGGCCCGATGTCATTTTGGGCGATCGCTACGGATCCAGCTGCCAGAGTTCAGTGACCGACGTTTTGGAGGACCTGTTCGCTGCGGCCGGCTTCTGCGTTACCCGTAACAAACCCTATGCTGGCGGGTATATTACGCAAAGCTACGGCAATCCGAACGAGGGCTTTCATGCCGTGCAGATCGAGATCAACCGGGGCCTATATATGGACGAGGAAAGGCTGGAAAGAGATACGGGCTTTGCGCGGGTGCAGGATATGATCTCCCGTGTGATGGCCGGCGCGTTGCCCTATATGCAAGACCTGCTAAAGCCGCAGGCTATTGCCGCAGAATAGGGTGGTGCGGTTTAAAAAAAGAGACCGTTCGCGCATAAGCGGAACGGTCCAAGTCTAGGGAGGAAACGCCCAAGAAGGGCATTTGCGAAGATGAGAAACATGTTCTCATGTCGCACCGCAAATATTGCGCCGCACCACGAAAAATTCAAGCCCTAATCGGTGCGCTGCGACAAATTGACGAAGAGGTGTGCCCTATACGCAACATGCACCTTCATGATGTTGTTTTATAAACAGTATTTAGCCACAATCGCTGTAATTATGAATTACCGCGACTGTCTGGCGAAGGGCGGTACAACTTGGGCGGCGGTCCGTGCGCAGTTGCTACGTGCGATATATAATTGTGCAATGCAATAGAGCCGGTTGACAGGTTTCGTGACTGTGATTTGAGGGGTGGAAACAGGCTATGACAGCTTTGCCGCAAGCCGAAACGGCGGCTCTTTTGAAATTCGCATTGTCGTTGGCCGAGGCGGCCGAACCGGAACTGCTTTCGCGGTTTCGTTGCGGAGCTGCCGTCGACAATAAGCTCTCAACCGGGTTTGATCCGGTGACCGATGCAGACCGCGAAGCTGAGCGGGTCATGCGGCAGCTCATCGAGCGGACCTACCCCGATCACGGCATACTGGGCGAGGAGTTCGGCCATAAGGATACCGGATCCGACTTTACCTGGGTGCTTGATCCGGTAGACGGTACCCGGGCGTTTATTTGCGGCCTGCCGACCTGGACCTCTCTCATCGGATTGACATATCGCGGGACGGCGGTTGTGGGGGTGATGAATCAGCCCTATGTCGGGGAAGTTTTCTATGGGTCGCAGGAAGGCGCATTCTGCAGGCACCGCGGCACAACACGACGGCTGTCGGTGCGCCCGAGCGCCCGGCTTGGCGATGCGCTTGGTGGATCCACCTCGCTTGCGCACTATCGAACGGACGAGGAAAAGGCATATGTCGAACAGATCCGGCGGACATTGCGAACCATGCGGTTTGATGGCGATGCATATTTTTACAGTCTCATGGCGGCCGGGGAGATGGACCTGGCAATGGATGCCTATCTGCAGCCCTATGACATTGTCGCGCTGATCCCGATTATCGAGGCTGCCGGTGGTATTGTGACGACCTGGCAGGGCGATTCAGCGGTAGGTGGCGGCCATGTGATTGCCACTGCCAGTGCCGAATTGCATTCCGAAGCACTCAACGTCTTGCGCCGTATCCAACTAAGCTAGGGTCCTGGCCCTGGAGCACTATGCACTGGTTTAGCGGCGCCCGGTGCCTATGGACCGGGTGACTTGCGGCTGTTCGATGAAACTGTCGAAGGCCGCCCAGAACTGTTCGCGAAGCTCATCGCGCTCATGCAGAATCTCGTGACGGGCACGTTCGATGACCACCGCCGCGACATTGGGCACACGCCGGGCAAACTGCCGGGTGGCCTCGCTCGATACGATCCTGTCGAGGCCTGAAGCGACCAGCAGAACCGGACATCTTGGTGCGCCGCTTGAAGGCATGGTGGCGATGTCGTCCATTGAGGCCATGGCGGCGTTCAACCAGCTGAATGTGGCGCCGCCCAAACCCAGATGGGGGTTGTGTTCGAGTGTCCTGGCATCGCGCATATAGCGGTGCTTGTCAGATGTGAGTGGGTTCCCGGGGAAGTCTGCTGCTGCCAGAGGCCGCCGGCGCTCGCCGGGAAGGAAAACCCGTCCCAGCCCAAGGCCGACACCTGCGCGCACGATCATGCGGGCCAGCGGTTCGGGAATGTATCGCGGCACGATGCGGATCAGCGGCGCGGAAATGACGACACTGTCAAACCATGTGCGTGTCCGTAGCGCACGCAACAGAATGTTGCCACCGGTGGAGTGGGCCATGCCAAAATAAGGCGGGGGGCAATCAGGCAGGACCACGCCGGTCATAAATTCTGCCAAATCCGTGTCGAATTCCTTGAAGCTACCGATTTGAGAGCGCAAGGGATGGTGTCTTGGGCGTTGCGATCCGCCCTGGCCCCGCCAGTCCAGGATTGCCACGGCATATCCGCGCCGTTTCAGGTCCCGGATCGTTTCGAAATACCGTTCTATAAATTCCGCGCGACCGGGGAAGATGCAAACCGTGCCACGGAGTGACGTTCCCGACGTGCAAACCGCATATCGAAGACTGACACCGTCCGGCGTAGTCAGGCCGCCGGGTCGCAGGCCAGCGGGTATTTCATTTCCGGGAACGGGGTAAAGGTCCATAGGGCAGTCCGGCGATCTCGTAACCGGGCAGGGTGCCTGCCCGTTCAGCGCCGACTTTTAGGGCATGATTGCCGCGAGCGTAAGTGTCTTCAACGCTTGGGCCCATGCCTGTTTCTGCGCAGGCCGTGGCTGGTTGCCATGGTGGCCTGCCTGCCATGGGTTGCAAATTGCAAGGCTTCTACTGCCGGGAAACCTGCTTCAGTTCGCCATTCACCGCGGAAACCTTGACCCTGAAGCTCTTGCCGTCCCGTTTTGCGGTAAAGTCATAGATGCTACCGGAACAGGTCGCGGTCTTGATGTCAGAAAAGCCGAAATCACCGACGATCGACCGGGCTTTCTGGCAGCTGATGCGTTTGCCCGGTTTGCTCGACGGTTTGGCCAAGGGCGGTTCGGCGGTCTTAAGGGGGGCGGCGGCCATGCGTGTTTTGGTGGCGGTGGAGTGCTCCAGGGTCGCGTTTTCACGCTTCTTCCTGACCGGTTTGGGTTTCGGTGTCGGAACCAAAGCCGATCGCTGCCTCGTCGTTCGTGTCGTTGTCTTCCGCCGTGGCTCGTTCGCCAGCGGATCGCCAACAAGCTCCTCTACATCCGGGCCGGTGCGGTAGCCATGCCGGTGCGGAGGGACCGGGCCATAGGCGAACTCGTCGTACTCAAACTGCGGAGCCCACCAGGCAGGTGGCGGCCGTTGCCAGCGCTGGCGGTGATAGCGCCTGGCCTGACGGCGTGCTTGGCGGCGTGCTTGGCGGCGTGCCTGGCGGTATTGCCTGCGGGCATGGGCGCGGCGGCCGGCATGCGGCCTATAGGCGCGAGGCGGGCCGTCATAGCCGTAAGGCCCATGATGCGCCCAGGCATCATACGTTCCATATCGGTCGAAAAACCAATGGGGTTGCGCGTCAGCCGGCTGTGACATGGTTGCGAAAATGGCAAAGCCAACCGTTGCGGCGAGTGACGTCCGTCCCAACATAGACCAAATCCCTCATAGCGCCTCGCAAAGAGGCAGTTTCCCACCCGGACAGGCGCCTTTGGTGCCCGTTCGTGCTCAATAGTCAGTAAAAGCTGCAAATTTGGCGATAAGGCGGCTTTGCAGCGGTTCTTTCATGTAGACGCGTGCGGGCTTGAAGAGCCGTCGCGGGATGCCCATCTAGATAATGCGGATGCCAAAACGGGTCCGCCATCTGTGAATTTGCCCGGCCTTGCGGCGGGCAGCAAAACCTACATTGCTTAAGGAGAATGTACGACATGTATGATCTTAGCCCCCTTTATCGCTCAACCGTTGGCTTCGACCGTCTCGCTCACATGCTGGGCGAACTTTCCAACGCAGAAGCGCCGTCCTATCCGCCCTACAACATTGAACTTATTGGTGAAAACGAATATCGCATCACCATGGCTGTCGCCGGTTTCAGTCCGGAGGACCTCAATGTCGAGGTTAAGGAAGGCACGCTGACCATCGCTGGCAAGAAGGCCGAGAAGGCTGAGATGCAGGGGCAGTTCCTGCATCAGGGCATTGCCGCACGCAGTTTCGAGCGCCGGTTCAAACTGGCCGACCATGTTGAAGTCTCAGGCGCTGACCTGCAGAACGGCCTGCTTCATGTATCCTTGAAGCGCGAGTTGCCGGAAGCCATGAAGCCGCGCACGATCACCATCAATGGCGGCGCGTCCAAGCCGAAGGCCATCGAAGGCAAGAAGGCTGCCTGACCTTTCATTGTGAAGCGTTGATCCAAGGGGCGCTCCCTCAGGCAGGGAGCGCCTTTGCCGTTTCCACGAAGTGATCCACATCCGTCTTGCTTGTCTGGAACGATGTTACGAGCCGGATGAGCCTTTCGCCTGTTTGTGCCGGGGGAACACCCAGGCCGTGCGGTGGCCAGGGGTGATAGATTGCACCTTGTTTCTGCAAATGCGCGTGCAGGGTCTCGCTCACAAACGGAAATACCAGATTGGCCTCGACCGGCAGTGGTAGACGTACGCCCTTCACACTGCTCAGTCCTTCCGCCAGCCGTGCGGCCATACCGTTTGCGCGCAGTGCGTTTTCGAGCCACAGGCCGTCCTTCAGATAGGCTGACATCTGAGCGCCGAGGAACCGGCCCTTGGATAAAGACTGGCCGCCGCGCAGCAGTTGACGGTCGAAATCATCGGCAAGCTGTTCGTTGAAGAAGACGATCGCCTCGGCGGCCATGGCACCGTTCTTGGTCGCCCCAAAGCACAGAACGTCGACGCCGGCCTTCCAGGAAATGTCTGCCGGCGTGCACCGCAGGTGTGCCAGCGCATTGGCAAACCGGGCACCGTCCATATGGACGTACATACCGTTTTCACGGGCAATCGAAGACAGCGCAATAAGCTCATCCGGCGTATACACCGTGCCAAGTTCGCTTGCCTGCGTCAGGGACAGTGCTGCCGGTTTCGGGTCGTGATGGCCGCGCTGAAATCGCTTGAGTTGCTCTTTCAGGGCCTGCGGCGTCAGCTTGGCTGCGGGAGATGCAACGCCGATCATGGCTGCACCGCCGGAGAACTGGGTGGTTGCGCCACACTCGTCCACCAGGATATGCGCGTTTTCGTGGCACAGAACGGCGCCGTGTGCCGGCACCATGGTGGACAAGGCAAGGGCGTTGGCTGCGGTTCCCGACGGTACAAGATAGGCGGTGAGCGGGCATCCGAATACATCGCGCAGCGATAGAACCGTCTCCTGCGTCCAGCTGTCACCGCCATATGACGCGACCGGGCCGGTGTTTGCGGCAAGGATGGCATCCATGATGCGCGGGTCGACGCCATAGGCATTGTCACTGGCAAAATTCATGTTTTTCCCCTGAATCCAGGACTCCAAACCGGAACCGGTTCCGGTGTGCCGCGGACAACATGGTCACCCTGAAAGTCGAGATGGTCGTTTTCGCAAGCCATATCCCTGGTCGCCTGATCTATCAAGATGCGCGTACCCACCGTTTTGTTGAGTTGTTCGAGCCTGGCGGCCCTGTTCACCGTTTTGCCGTAGACAGTGAAGGCCTGACGGTCGGAGGATCCCACGATACCGGACGCTATATGGCCGGTAGCAATTCCGATGCGCAGCTTGAACCTGTGTCCGCGAAAGGTGCGGGTTTGTGTGGTTTGCAAGAGGGCGTGTGCAGCATCGAGTGCGGCATCCGCCGGGTTGTCGGATGGCAGCGGTGTGTTGAATGTGGCCAGCAGCCCGTCTCCAAGATAACTGATCACCACACCGCCGGCGCCGCTGATCTCGTCGGCGCACTGGGCAAGATACTCGTTCAGTATCTCAATGACCTCCTGCGCCTGGCGGGCGGATGCAAAGGACGAGAAGTTCTCTATGTCCATGATCAGCGCGGTACCGTCCCTTACGGATGGTTCCAGAGATGACTGGTCCTGCAGAAGGCGCTCGGCGATACTCTCGGGTACATATTGGCCGAGCATTCGTGTCACGCGTTCCCGTGCTGCTCGCTCGTGTTCGCGATCGTCTTCGGCCTGGATCTGAGCAAAGAAAACGCTCCTTGCCCGGTAGACGGCGACCGCGAGAATTGTGGACAGGATCAGCACAAAACCGGTTTCCTCGACCCTGCTGCCGATGCCGATAAAGTTGATCGACAGGAATACCCGTTCGTAGTCCTCGACGTTCGCAGATGCCGGAAGGTCGCCCCAACTCAGGGTTTCGTCCATTTGCGAGACGACATATGCAAAGGCGAGCCACCAGCCGATGGCTGTGACAATTCCTGACCAGGCGACCAGTCCCCAGGATAGAGACAGACAGGCCAGCGCGATGAATGGCAGCAGATAGTAAATGCCGTATCCGCGAAATGCGATAATCTGCGGCACATCGTCTGCACGGCTGACGGGGATCACCACAAACAGCGCACATAGAAGCAGGATGTCGAATGCATAGAGAGCGTATTTCGCTGCCGGATGATCCCATCGTGTGCCGATCAGGGGGTAGTAGACAAACCCGATCGCGACAAAGATGGCCAATGCGGCGGCGCCTGCCAGTCTGGGTGTCTGGTCGATCGTCTGGTAAGAACTGAAGAACCAGACAGCACACGCGATGACGGCCACGGTGCGGCACAGGACGGCAAGGCGCAGGCCGGTGGCTTCGGCCACTTTCAACCGGCCGGTCCGCGTTTTTGCACGTTTCAGCGTATCTGTGTCACTCGCCATTCAAATCTACTGCCTGCCGGCACATCGGCGGACTTTATGACCGGCATTTCAACTTGCCACAAGGTGGGTTTTCTGGCATACAGCCCACCATTAGGACAGCTGTGCTGTCCTATCTGGCAGAGGGCAACCGCGGATGACTGACAGTCAGCCATGCAATGTGATAGCATCTCGATGGGCCAAGTTCGCCGTGCCGTTCTGCCTTGCCTATGCGGATGAGGGTGGCAAACCGAAACGATATTAACCACGGCTCAGCCCAAAAATGGGGATGATCCGCGGTGTGCCCGCTTAGGGGCGTCAAGCTCACCATCAAGCCAAATCATCTCCAAAAGAAGAACATGTGAAGGCGTGCTCCCGCAAGGTTGGGCGGGATGGCGGAACACCGCCGGCGTTTTCATTCAGGATGGCCCGGATTTCAGGCCTTCGGCGTTGCCGAATAGAGGGAAGGCAATTGCAATGAGCTCTGGTTGTGCAAGCAAGTGCGGCAAAGTGGTGCGAGACACCGCCAATGGCCTGCCGGGGCCGTTCGGCCTCTATCATCCCGACCGCGAGCACGATGCCTGTGGTATCGGACTTCTGGCCAACATCAACAATGAGCCGAGCCACAAGGTTGTGTCCGACGGTTTGCGCATTCTGTGCAACCTGGAACACCGTGGCGCGGTCGGCGCCGACCCGAAGGCCGGTGACGGGTGCGGGATCATGCTGCAGATTCCGCACGAGTTCTTCGCTGGTGAAGCGGCAAAGCTCGGTTTCGAGCTGCCGGCGCCGGGTGAATACGGCGTCGGGTTCCTGTTCATGCCGCGCGAACCGGCCCTGGTGCGCCAGGAAATCGAGCAAATCTGGTGGGAAACGGCGCGTGAGGAAGGGCTGAAGGTTCTCGGTTGGCGTGATGTGCCGGCTGACAATTCGGTACTGGGCAAGTCGGTTCTGCGCAGCGAGCCGTTTTCGCGTCAGGTGTTCATCGGGCGCGGGCCGACGATCAAGGACCAGTGGCACTTCGAGCGCAAACTCTTTGTGTGCCGCAAGGTGGTATCGAACCGGGTCAAGGAGGCAATCGGCAAACCGGCCGACCCGTTCTACCCTGTGTCCGTGTCCACGCGCACGATCGTCTACAAGGGGCTGGTGCTGGCCGATCAGCTGAGCTCCTACTACACCGACCTGAAGGACGAGCGTTTCCAGTCGGCGTTTGCACTGGTCCATCAGCGCTTTTCAACCAATACCTTCCCGAGTTGGCCTCTGGCACATCCTTACCGGTTTATCTGCCACAATGGCGAGATCAACACGCTGCGTGGCAATTATAACTGGATGGCAGCGCGCCAGGCGAACATGTCGTCGGAGATCCTTGGCGAGGACCTGGAGAAGCTGTGGCCGATCTCCTACGAAGGGCAATCGGATTCGGCATGTTTCGACAATGCGTTGGAGCTGTTGATGCGTGGCGGCTACTCGATGCCGCATGCCATGATGATGCTGATCCCCGAGGCGTGGGCCGGCAATCCCCTGATGGACGAAGAACGCCGGACGTTTTACGAGTATCACGCTGCCTTGATGGAACCCTGGGATGGTCCGGCGGCCATCGCGTTTACCGACGGGCGCCTGATAGGCGCCACGCTGGACCGCAACGGCCTGAGGCCGGCCCGTTATCTGATTACCGATGACGGGTTCGTCCTGCTGGCGTCGGAAATGGGTGTACTCGACATTCCCGAGGAGAAGATCGTCAGCAAGTGGCGGCTGCAGCCAGGTAAGATGCTCCTGATCGATCTGGAACAGAAGCGTATCGTTTCGGATGGCGAACTGAAGCATTCGCTGGCCACAAGACACCCTTACGACGACTGGCTGGAACGTACGCAGATCGAGTTGCGGGATCTGCCGGAAGCCAAGCGCAAGCGGCAGAGCCAGGTTTCCCTGCTCGACCGGCAACAGGCCTTTGGCTACACCCAGGAAGATCAGAAGCTTCTGATGGCGCCAATGGCCCAGACCGGTCAGGAGGCGATCGGCTCCATGGGTTCGGACACGCCGATTGCCGCCCTGTCGGACAAGCCGAAGCTGCTTGATACCTATTTCATGCAGAACTTCGCACAGGTGACGAATCCGCCGATCGATCCGATCCGTGAAGAGATCGTCATGTCGCTGGTGTCGTTTGTCGGACCGCGGCCGAATTTGCTCGATCTGAAGGGCACCTCACGGCATCGCCGGCTGAAGATCGCCCAGCCGATCCTGAGCAACGAGGCCCTGGAGCGTATCAGGTCCATTGCTCTGGTCGAGAACAATCCGTTCCGGTCGGTCACGCTGGATATTACCTATGATGTGGCGAACGGTCCGCAGTTCATGGAGGCGGCCATCGAGGCGATCTGTACGGCTGCGGAACGGGCCGTGCATGACGGCTACAACATCATCATTCTGTCGGACAGAAGCGTCAGTGCCGACCAGGTGCCCGTACCGGCCCTGCTGGCGACGTCCGCCACGCATCATCATCTGATCCGCAAGGGCTTGCGCACGTCCGTCGGTCTTGTGGTGGAGTCCGGTGAACCGCGCGAGGTGCACCAGTTCTGCACCCTGGCGGGTTATGGCGCGGAGGCGATCAATCCCTACCTGGCGTTCGAAACGCTGGAGGACATGCTGCCGCAACTGCGCGAGGATCTCGATACGGAAAAGGCCTTCAAGCGCTACATCAAGGCCGTCGACAAGGGCTTGCTGAAAGTCATGTCCAAGATGGGCATATCGACCTATCAATCCTATTGCGGCGCACAGATCTTCGATGCGGTCGGGCTGAACAGTTCCTTTATCGAGAAGTACTTCACCGGTACTGCAACGCAGATTGAGGGTATCGGCCTGGAGGAAATTGCGAGGGAAGTGTTCCGGCGTCATGGCGATGCCTTCGGCGACAATCCGGTCTATCGCGGGGTGCTGGCTGTCGGTGGCGAATATCTCTACCGGGTGCGGGGTGAGGCGCATGTCTGGGAGCCGGATGCGGTTGCCAACCTGCAGCATGCGGTGCGCGGCAACGCCCAAGACAAGTACCGGGAGTTCGCCGAGATGGTGAACCGGCAAAACGAGCATTTCATGACATTGCGGGGACTGTTCCGCATCCGTAACGGAGAAGAGACGGGGCTGAAACCGGTGCCGCTGGAAGATGTCGAACCGGCAGAAGAGATCGTCAAGCGATTTTCAACCGGCGCGATGTCGTTCGGATCGATCAGCCGCGAGGCGCATACGACCTTGGCGATTGCCATGAACCGGATCGGCGGCAAGTCCAATACCGGCGAGGGCGGTGAAGAACCGGATCGTTTCGTGCCGAAGCAAAATGGCGAGAGCATGCGATCTGCCATCAAGCAGGTGGCGTCCGGGCGATTCGGCGTGACTGCGGAATATCTGGTCAATTCCGATCAGATCCAGATTAAGATGGCGCAGGGCGCCAAGCCCGGCGAAGGAGGGCAGCTTCCAGGCCACAAGGTCGATGCCACCATTGCGCGTGTGCGCTACTCGACACCGGGCGTCGGCCTGATCTCGCCGCCGCCGCACCATGACATCTACTCGATTGAGGATCTGGCGCAGCTGATTTTCGACCTGAAGAACGTCAACCCGAGGGCGGATATTTCGGTCAAGCTTGTCTCCGAAGTCGGTGTGGGCACGGTCGCTGCCGGTGTTACCAAGGCACGGGCCGATCACATTACCATTTCCGGATTTGAAGGCGGGACCGGTGCCTCGCCGCTGACGTCGATCAAGCATGCCGGCAGCCCGTGGGAAATCGGTATTGCGGAAACCCAGCAGACGCTGGTGGCGAACCAGCTGCGCGGGCGGGTGGCGCTACAGGTGGACGGCGGATTGCGTACGGGTCGTGACGTGGTGATTGCCGGACTGCTCGGCGCGGACGAGATGGGCTTTTCGACGGCACCGCTGATCGCGGCAGGCTGCATCATGATGCGCAAGTGCCATCTCAATACCTGCCCTGTGGGAATTGCGACACAGGACCCGGTGCTGCGTAAACGTTTCAAGGGCGCGCCGGAGCATGTCATCAACTACTTCTTCTTCGTTGCCGAAGAGGTTCGTGAGTTGATGGCGCAACTTGGCGTGACCAAATTTGATGATCTGGTCGGGCGGAGCGACTGGCTCGACAAGCAGGACGCGATCACTCACTGGAAAGCGAAGGGGCTCGACTTTACGAAAGTCTTCGAGCAACCGGAAAATGACGATAATCTGCCGATTTTTCACGCAGAGACCCAGCAGCATGCCATCGCGGAGATCCTGGACCGTGAGCTGATCGAGCGTGCCAAACCGGCATTGGAGTCCGGCGAGGCCGTGACGATCGAACTGCCGGTTCACAATACCGACCGCACCACGGGCGCCATGCTGTCCGGTGAAGTCGCCGGTCGGTATGGGCACAAGGGGTTGCCGGAAGATACCATCCATGTTTCGTTGAAGGGGGTTGCCGGACAGAGTTTCGGTTCGTTCGTCGCAAGCGGTGTGACGCTGGAGTTGACGGGGGAAGCAAACGATTATGTCGGCAAGGGGCTTTCCGGCGGCAAGTTGATCGTCCGGCCCGACCCTCAATCCGGTATCGTTCCCGAAGAGGCGATTATCGTCGGCAATACCGTGTTGTACGGGGCGATCTCAGGCGAGTGCTATTTCCGCGGCTTTGCGGGCGAGCGTTTTGCGGTGCGAAATTCGGGTGCGGTGGCCGTTGTCGAAGGTGTTGGCGACCACGGGTGCGAATATATGACCGGAGGCGTGGTGGTCGTTATCGGCGAGACAGGCCGTAATTTTGCCGCCGGAATGTCCGGTGGCGTTGCCTATGTGCTGGATGAAACAGGCGATTTCAGCCAGCGCTGTAACCTGGCCATGGTCGATCTGGCGCCTGTGCCGGCGGAAGAAGAAAGCCTGGAGCGATTGCATCATCACGGCGGCGACATGGAGCACCATGGCCTGGTGGATGTGACCGCCGATATGACGCGCCACGATGGCGAGCGGATCTGGGAACTGATCGGCCGGCATCACAAATTCACGGGTTCGACGCGGGCCCAGGAGATCCTGGACAACTGGGAGGCGTATCTGCCGAAGTTCGTCAAGGTCATGCCGGTTGAGTACCGGCGTGCGCTGATGGAACTCGAACGGGCGCAGGAGGAAAGTGACGGCATGCAAATCGGCATCAGGAAGAGCGCATAATGGGTAAGATCACAGGCTTCCTCGAAATCGACCGGCAGGAGCAAAAATATGCCCCGGCAGCCGACCGGGTGCGCCACTATAGCGAGTTCACCCTGCCGATGGACGATCGCGACCTGGAACGGCAGGCGGCGCGCTGTATGGATTGCGGCGTGCCCTATTGCCATACGGGATGTCCGGTCAACAACCAGATCCCTGACTGGAACGACCTTGTCTATACCGGCAATTGGGAAGAGGCGGCGCGGGACCTTCACTCCACGAACAACTTTCCTGAGTTTACGGGACGGATATGCCCGGCGCCGTGTGAGGAGGCCTGCACGCTGAACCTT
>JANQIR010000025.1 GCA_028282065.1 Aestuariivirgaceae bacterium | reverse complement strand
CATGTTCCCGAAAAGTGTGTGCGGTTTTCGGATAAGAACATGCTCAATATCAAAGAGATAGAGCATTTTTAGTGACTCAGGTTTCACAAAAAATGCTCTGGAGCTATCAAGCCGGCGCACGGCGCGCCCGGTGCCTTCTTCTGGCCCGCCTCAGGCCGCGTCCGGAGGCACAAGCATGGCCGAGAACTCCGCATCGGCATGCAATTTGCCATTGACCATCGCCCGGCCGGCAAACTTTGAAATGTTGCGGCGCTGCTGCAGCTGCTCGACATGCAACCGCAGGACATGCCCCGGCTCCACAGGTTTGCGGAATCGCGCCTTCTCAATGGTCATGAAATAAACCAGGCTACCGGATACCGCATCGCCCAGATGATGCAACACCATCGCACCGGCGGTTTGCGCAAGAGCCTCGACAATCAGAACGCCCGGCATAATCGGCCGCTGTGGAAAGTGACCGGGAAAGAACGGCTCGTTGATCGTGACGTTCTTTATGCCGACCGCTGACTGATCCCCATTGATCTCAACAATCCGATCCACCAGGAGAAACGGATACCTGTGCGGCAGCAGCTCCATGATCCGTTGGATATCAATTGCCTCAAGCGTGGAAGCGTCTGTGGTGCCATCCATGTCAGGCGTGCTCCCGGATCAGAAACGCGTACCGGCGCTGAACCGGACCAGTTCGGTCCGATCGTAGCTTTCCTGCAAGAACGGCCAGGCCACATCGAGGCGCAATGGACCAAACGGTGATTGCCACAACAACCCGGCGCCAACAGAGCCGCGCAGCGATGCATCGTCAAACACCGTGCAATTCGCGCCGGCCGCACCGCTGTTCAGCGTACATCCGGGCCCACCTGCCGGCACGGAACTCTCCGGAGCATTGAAAACCGTGCCGAAATCCGTGAACACGGCGCCGGTTATGCCGAAACTCTCTGGCAGGCCAAGTGGGAAGGTCACCTCGATCGTGCCAATTGCGTAGGTCTGACCACCGATGGAGTCACTGTCACCATCCGGCGCAATCTGCCGGGGCCCAACGCCGGAACGCTCAAAGCCCCTGAAAGACTCAGCGCCGCGGAAGAACCTGTCGAGAATAGGCACTTCCTCGTTGTTGAACCCTTCGACATGACCTGCGGTACCTTTCAGCTTCAAGACGATACCGTCAGTAAATAGCGGGCGGAAGTAGAAGGCCTTTGCCTCACCTTTCACCCAGTAAACGTCGCCGCCCAAACCAGCCACATCGGTGGATAGCTGAATACGAATACCGTTGGTCGGCCGCAACGGGTTATCGATCGTGTCCCACGTGTAGCTCACGCCGGCCAGCGAAATGATATCCGTACCTTCGGCGCGCGCAATTGCGAGCGACACATCGTCGGAATTATCCACTCTGATCGTGCGATGCGTGAACTTGTAGCGCGCGAAAATCCGGCCGTTCTCAGACAACGGGAAGCCCCAGCGCAAACCGCCGCCGAACTGTTCGGTCGTGAAAGACGATTCATCTTCCTGGTCGGTACGGGTCGCGAACAGATCCACGCCGGCGCTCAAATTGCGGCCAAGGAAATACGGTTCCGTAAAGCTGAAGTCGACGGATTGACGCTTGAAGCTCAATGACGTCGCCAACCGCACGGCCTGACCCTTACCGAGGAAATTCCGTTCGGTGACATTGATGCTGCCGATCACCTGCTCGGTCGTTGAATAACCAGCCGAGAAGTTGATGGTACCGGTGGATTTCTCTTCGACAAAGATCACAAGCTGCACTTTGTCGGGCGCACTGCCCTGCAACTCGCGAATGTCGATCTTGGAAAAGAAGTCCAGACCGGTCAGCCGGCGGCGCGCGCGATCCACCAGAACGCGATTGTAGGCATCACCCTCAACAAGGCGTAATTCGCGGCGGATGACCTCATCAAGCGTGCGCACATTGCCAATGATATCGATGCGCTCGATATAGACCCTCGGTCCCTCCACCACTTCAAAGGTAATGTTCAAAACGCGATTTTCCTCATCGCGCTCAATGTTCGGCTGGACCTTTGCAAAGGCGTAGCCCGACTTGCCGGCCTCTATGGTCATGTTCTCAACGGTCTTGTCGACCTTGCTGGCGTCGTAAACTTCGCCACCGCCGGTCGTTACGACGTTATTGAGTTCATTAGCATCAAGGGTCGTCTGGCCGGTGTTGACCGCGACCGTGCCAACCGTGTATTGCGGGCCTTCCTCCACCGTAAAGGTGATGAAAAAGCTCTCGCCATCACGCGCCAGCTCCGCGGTCGCGGAAATAACCCGGAAGTCGGCATAACCGTTCCGGAGATAGTACCGGCGCAACAATTCTTTGTCATAGCTCAACCGGTCTGGATCATAGTTATCGGTCGTGGAGAAAAACTTCCACCAGGCGGATTCCGCGGTCGTAATGACACTGCGCAGCTGTCCATCGCTGAACACCGCATTGCCGACAAACTTGATACTGGCGATCTTTGTTTCGGTGCCCTCCGATATTTCGAAAACCAGATTGACACGGTTCTGAGGCAGCCGGATGACCTTCGGCTCCACCCTTGCGCTGAAATATCCCGATCGCCTGTAAAGTGCGATAATCCTCTGCACGGCGGCCTGGACGCGCGCCCGCGTGAACACAACGCGTTCGCGAACCTCGATTTCCTTCGCAAGTGTCTTATCGTCCAATTCCGAATTGCCTTCGAAAGACACGCGATTGATGAGCGGGTTTTCCTCCACCCGCACGACAAGCGCAGTGCCGCGCCTGAAGATCTGCACATCCGAAAACAAGCCGGTCTGGAACAGCGCCTTGATGGACTCATCAATGCTCTGGGCATCAACGGAATCGCCGGGCGACAACTGCATATATGAGCGGACCGTTTCCGCCTCAACGCGTTGATTGCCCTCCACCAGAACAACCGTGATGACCTGCGCGCGCGCCGGATCAACCTGCCCCGTCATCTGCGCAACGGGCAGACCCAACAGAAGGGCAAGCAACAGCCGGCCTATGATAAACAACCTGATACTCATGAATGAGCCACACTACCCGTGAAACAACGCCGCCCTGTCCCCTGTTTTCCGACCGGTGTCTTACGACGATTCAAATCCGATTAGAACATGATTTTTTATCTTTTTCATACTCTTAGCACCACTCTACACCCGGTTACCAGTTGACAATGTCATTCCACGTCGCAAACACCATCAGGCTCAGCACCAAAGCAAGGCCGATCTTGAAACCAAATTCCTGGATTTCCTGTCCCAACGGCTTTCCCCTGACCGATTCGATAAGGTAATACAACAAATGCCCGCCATCCAGCATGGGGATGGGAAATAGGTTAAGCAATCCGATGCTTACCGACAAAACTGCTCCAATTTGAAACAATTCGTAGATACCGAGCTGAAATGCCTGCGCTGTGATGCGCGCGATGCCCGGCACACCTGACAGTTGATCAAAGCTTTCCCGGCCTGTCACCAACTTGGACAGGTAGTGCATAGTGGTTTCGACAACCATCCAGGTACGTTCGACACCCAGCGCCAGCGCTTCCACGGGTGATTTTTTGACGTAGGTCGTTGCGTTGACAGGACCGCCCTTAATGCCCAACAACCCGATCCTCACCTTACGACCACCGGACACGGTGACTTCGGTCGATTCTGGAATGGCATTCAATGAGATGATTTGCCCATCGCGGAACACATCTATCGTTATTTCGTCACCTGCACGAGGGCGCACATAATTCTGGACATCGTTGAAACTTTCCGTCCGCCGGCCATCAATCGCACGGATCTCATCTCCAACCTTCACGCCGGCGACCTCGGCGGCACTGCCTTCGGTAATCGCCTGTACGAGCGGCTTGGAAAAAGGCACGCCGACAAATGTGAACAATCCGGCGAAAATCACGATCGCCAGCAAAAAGTTGGCTACTGGGCCGGCTACAACCACTGCCGCGCGCTGACCGACCGGTTTGTGATGAAAGCTCCCCTCAGACGGCGGCGGCGCCGATGCATCCTCAGCTTCCGGCAATGATGTTGCGTTAGCATCGCCTTCAAACTTCACGTAACCGCCGAGCGGAGCCCAACCGATTTTCCAATAAGTGCCATGTTTGTCTGTCCAACCGGCGATCGCCCGCCCGAAACCGACGGAAAACACTTCAACGTTGACCCGGCACCACCGCGCAACAAGGAAGTGGCCAAGCTCGTGAATGAACACGATAACCGTCAACACGGCCAGGAACGGCAATGCATATAGCAACACCGTTCCGAATGACGAAGTGAGGATAGCCGTCAGATCCATTGCGCTTCCGGGCCCTTTTCTATTCCATCTCTCCAGTCCGCCGTACCTGCTCGCAATGGCGGACTGCCCCAACAGTGCTAAGGTCGCATTTCGCGCGCCAGCTCAACAGCTATGCGGCGGCCGTAAGCATCTGCTTCCCAAACGTCTTCCAAACTTCCCAACGCACCCAACATGTTGTCACGCTCCGCACGCGACAATGCACATTCCACCAGCGTCGTGATCGCAACAAAACCAATACTTTGCGACAGGAATTCGGCAACCGCGATCTCATTTGCCGCATTCAGGATAGCTGTTGCACTTCCGCCACACCGCAACGCGCCCAAACACATATCAATCGCAGGAAACCGTTTAGAATCAATTGCCTCAAACGTTAGTTGACCGACCGCCACCAGATCAAGTGATTCCACCGGTGAATGCACCCTGCCCGGCCACGCCATGGCACAAGCGATAGGCGTGCGCATATCCGGCACCCCCAGTTGCGCCAGAACGGAACCATCCACATAGGATACCATGCTATGCACGATGGACTGCGGATGGATGACGGCACCCAATTGATCCACTGAAACGGGAAATAAGTGGTATGCTTCAATGAGTTCCAGGCCTTTGTTCATCAAGGTCGCGGAGTCGATCGTGACTTTCGGGCCCATTGACCAGTTGGGATGTTTGAGTGCTTCTTCAGGGGACACTTCCTGCAACTGTGAAAGGCTTCGCGCCCGAAACGGCCCTCCGGATGCGGTCAGAGTGACCTTGTGGACCTGCGCCGCATTTCTTGCCTCGAAACACTGAAATATCGCGCTGTGCTCTGAATCCACGGGAATGACCGATGCCCCCGCCCCGTTCGCATCACGGATAAAAAGTTCACCGGCGCAAACCAGGCACTCCTTATTGGCCAGTGCAATCGTCGTTCCCTGCGATGCGGCGGCAAGTGTCGGCTGCAGCCCGCCCGCCCCGACAATCGCCGCCATGACCATATCCGCCGGCCGGCTTGCCGCGTCGATCACCGCCTGTTGTCCGGCAGCAGCTTCCACGCCAGAACCGGCCAGAAGATCCTTCAGTTCGTCATAACGTGACTCGTCCGCCGTGACCGCGATGCTGGCGCCCAGTGCCCGGGCGTCGGCGGCCAGTTGTTTGATGTTTGTATTGGCCACCAGTGCTTCCACTGGAAACTGCTCGCGGTGATGGCGCACGATATCAATGGTTGATTGGCCGATCGACCCCGTGGACCCAAGGATCGTTAGGCGGCGCTGCGCCACATCAACATTCTCAATAGATTGAAGCACTGGTCCCCTTGCCCCGCCTTATCGCCAAGGCGGTATTTCGGCAGCCCGTTCGTGGTGTCACCATTCTTGCGGACCGCATGGCATTTCAGATGTTTCTTATAGCCACTCAAGTGGCGCAAATGCGGCCATCAATCAACCACAAACCATTAAAAAACAAACCTTACCAGACCAAAAATCCAACACCCGCGCCGTCTTGCCCGCCGCGCACCAACCCGATACCAGCTGCAACGACCGCCGCCGCCATCAAGCCGTCGACGCGGTCCAGCATTCCGCCATGTCCCGGTATCAAAGTGCCGCTGTCCTTAAGGTCATTTGCGCGTTTCACGGCAGATTCAAACAGGTCTCCCGCTTGTTCCACAACACCGATGACAGCTCCGAGCAGCATCAGCGGCCACAAGACAGCCATGCCACTCACCCAGCCCACGATCCAGCCCGCCAGGGCCGCTCCGGCCATGGCACCAAAAACACCGGCCCAGGTTTTCTTTGGTGAAACCGCCGGCCACAATTTGGGCCCTCCGATTGTCCGGCCTGCGAAATAAGCCATAGAATCAGCACTCCATACGGCCACAAGCAGCCAGACGACAGCTATCAGTCCGGCCTGCGGATCCTGACGCAAAACCGCAAAAGCAGCCAGCGGCACAACCAGGTAAGGTATTCCCGGCAGGCTCCACAGCGACAATGTCTGTCGTTGCACAACAGTCAATGTCAGCGCAGCGAGCCATCCTGCCACCGTCAGAATTGCAACTGCCACCAAGCCCAATTCGAAGGTCACCGGCGCAGCAAGCGCCCCGCACAGCACATGAATCGCCATCTGGCCACGATCACCACCATACACAATGGTCACCCATTCGCGTGCCATCAGGCAGCCGGCGAGAACGAGGGCCGCAATAAACCACCACCCACCAAGCCAAACATCAATCAGCACAAGAGGAACGAGTACGGCCGCCGCCGCCATCCGTACACCGAGCCCGCGCCAGTTGGATTGAGATTGTACGGTTGGTTGCGTCACACCTGCCCAGCCATCACACAGCTTGCGCCGTGAGGCCGCCAAACCTGCGCTCGCGACCTGAATACTCACATAACGCCCGCAGGAAGATGTCATGATCGAATTCCGGCCAGTGTTCTTCAATGAACACAAATTCAGTGTAAGCCAGCTGCCAAAGCAGGAAATTCGAAATTCGCTGCTCACCGCTTGTACGGATCAGCAAATCCGGATCCGGAATCCCATATGTATCTAGATAGCGCGACAGCAGATTGACATTGACCTGATCGGCCGTCAGCATGCCGGCCTCCACCTCGCTGGCAACTCTGCGCAACGCCAAAGCCAGCTCCTGGCGCCCGCCGTAGTTAAACGCGACCACCAACGTCAGACCGGTATTGCCTGCGGTGAGATTTTCAGACTCCTCCAGCAGATCAACAATATCAGACGCCAGTTCCGACCGGTCGCCAATGACCTTGACCCGGACACCTGCGGAATGTAGTTCCGCGACGTCCTGGCGAACGAAACGGCGCAGCAATCCCAGCAGATCGTTTACCTCCGACTTGGGCCTTGCCCAGTTTTCCGAGCTGAAACTGTAAATAGTGAGATAGCGGATACCAAGGTCGCAGGCTGAACGCACAGCCCTACGCACAGCTTCAACACCCTGCCGATGCCCCTCAGAACGCGGCAGTGAGCGTGCATGCGCCCAACGCCCGTTGCCGTCCATGATGATTGCCACGTGCGCAGGAATTGTAACGCTATGGGGCTTCAGTTCACCCAAGGTCTGCTTTCAATCCTTTTGGCCTGGCTCCGTACAACGGGGCCGGATCCGGCTTCCTATCAAATCTGCAATCAGACTTGCATGATTTCTTCGTCCTTTTGGGACAAAACCGTGTCAATTTCACCTATCATCTCATCAGTGATTTTTTGCACCTCGTCGGATTGATGACGATGCTCGTCCTCACCAATATGACCGTCTTTCTCCAGCCGTTTCAGTGTATCCATACCATCACGGCGAACATTCCTAACCGCCACCTTTGCCTGCTCGGCATATTGATGCGCCACCTTGGTCAATTCCTTGCGCCGCTCCTCGGACAGTTCAGGAACCGGGATGCGTAGGAGCTGTCCTTCAGTGATCGGATTTAAACCAAGGTTCGATTCGCGTATCGCCTTTTCAGCAGCCGACACCAGCCCCTTGTCCCAGATCTGAACCGATAGCATGCGCGGTTCAGGCACGGAAATTGTGCCGACCTGCGACATCGGCATTTGAGATCCGTAAGCCGACACCATAATCGGCTCAAGAAGGCTGGACGCCGCCCTGCCTGTCCGCAAGCCGGAAAATTCCGATCTCAAAACGTCGATGGCGCCGTTCATACGCCGTTTCAAGTCCTTGATATCGAGAGTGTTATCGTCTGACATTGTTTTTCCTCCCGGTCAGGCTGCCACCGGCGGCGGCGCCTATCCTGTTACAATCGTGAACCGCCCTTGACCGCCCAACACCTGATTAAACGCGCTTTCCGTGCGAATAGAGAACACGATTACCGGAATCGCATTGTCCCGTGCAAGTGTGATGGACGCCGTATCCATCACCTTCAGGTTTTGAGCGATCACATGATCGTAGGTCAAGGCATCATAGCGTTCAGCGTCCGGCCGGGTCTTGGGATCGTCGGAATAAATACCATCGACACTCGTGCCCTTTAGCAGCGCATCGCACTGCATCTCCGCAGCACGCAACGCTGCAGCGGTATCTGTGGTAAAAAACGGATTGCCAGTGCCTGCAGCGAATATGACGATCCGTCCCGCTTCCAGATGGCGGATTGCCGCCGGCCGGGCGTAGGATTCGCAAACCGTCGGCATCGGGATGGCGGACATCGCCCTGGCATCATTACCCAGTGAGCGCAGAACCCCCTGCATGGCAAGCGCATTCATAACAGTCGCCAACATACCCATGTAGTCAGCGTCAGCCCGCTCCATACCCTTTGCCGCGCCGGCAACGCCTCTGAAAATATTTCCACCGCCGATGACCAGGCAAATCTCGACACCCGCCCTAGCAGCTTCCACGACGTCCCTGCAGACACGTTCGACCATGGTCATGTCGATGCCGAACGGCTGGTCACCCATCAGTGCTTCCCCGGATACTTTGAGAAGCACCCGCTTCAATGACGGCATACGGCTCATACACCCTTCCCCGGGACAAATGGAAACAAACGGTCAATGCGACTCATAATGGGCCCCCAAAACGGGAGCCCATTATGGCGCGTTCTTTACGCTGAGTGAATTGCCAACTGCCGGCAATCCAACAGTTCACAGGCTCCGGTCACCCGCCGGAGGCCGCCTTTGCAACCTCTGCAGCGAAATCTTCTTCCGCCTTCTCGATACCTTCACCGAGCTGCATGCGGACATAACCTGCTATTTTCACCGGCGCGCCGGCATCGGATTCTGCGGCCTTGGCAGCTTGTTCGACGGAGGTCTTCCCCTCAGGATCATGCACGAATGCCTGAGCAAGCAAAACAGATTCCTGATAGAATTTGCGCAGCTTGCCTTCCACTATCTTTTCGATGAGGTTCTCCGGTTTGCCCTCTTCGCGCGCCTGTTCGGCAAAGATCGCCTTCTCGCGATCGACCACTGAGGGATCCATGTCATGTTGAGTGAGCGCGAGCGGATTTGTTGCCGCGACATGCATTGCAACCTGCTTACCGAAGGCCGTCAGCGCATCCTGATTGCCGGTGGATTCGATGGCAACGAGAACACCGATCTTACCAACACCGGGCGAGACCTGATTGTGCAGATAGCTTGCAACCACACCGTCGGATACCGAAAGCGCTGCCGTGCGGCGCACGGTCATGTTTTCACCGATCGTGCCGACCATCTCAGTCACATAGTCGCCGATGGATTTCTCAGAACCGGGATAGGCAGCCGCCACCAGGCCATCGAGACTACCCTGGGCGGCCACAGCAGCCGAAGCAATATTGCGAACCATGTCCTGAAACTGCTCGTTTCGCGCAACAAAGTCGGTCTCGGAATTTACCTCAACCACCGCACCAGCGGCACCTTCGGCACTGATACCGACGAGCCCCTCGGCCGCGACCCGTGATGCCTTTTTGGCCGCTTTGACCGATCCTTTGGCCTTCAGCCAGTCGACGGCGGCTTCCATATCGCCACTGTTCTCGGTCAGGGCAGCTTTGCAGTCCATCATACCGGCGCCGGTCTGTTCGCGCAGCGCCTTGACCATGCTCGCAGAAATCTGAGCCATTTTGATCCTCTTAAAGTCTTGTCTTGTGGAACCGGGGGCAGAATCAGAAAACGCCCGTCTCGCACACACGACATTTGGCAGGTTGTATTTGGTTGACGCCGGAATGCATCATGATCACCATGATGCACTCCTGCAGGCAATAACGATCAGGCGCTTGCTGCGGCTTCCGCCGGCTTGGTATCGGCCGCTTCGGTTGCCGCCGCATCGGCAACGGGCTGTTCCGCGCCCTCTCCCGCTGCAGCCGGCTCTTCCGCTGCAGCCGGCTCTTCCGCAGGTGCTTCAGTGATGTCTGCCGCAGCTTCGCCTTCCGCTGCAAGGGCTTCCTCCAGAACCGGCTCCTCCGATTCACCGATGTCGATGCCGGCAGTTGACTGGCTTTGCGAGATGCCCTCGATAGCGGCCCGCGAAATCAAGTCGCAGTAAAGAGCGATCGCACGGCCAGCATCATCGTTGCCCGGTATCGGATAGGTGACGCCCGCCGGATCGCAGTTTGAGTCGAGCACGGCCACAACCGGAATACCCAGCCTGTTGGCCTCTTTGATGGCAATCGACTCCTTGTTGGTGTCGATCACGAACATGATGTCGGGGATACCGCCCATATCCTTGATACCACCAAGAGCGAGCTCCAGCTTGGTCTGCTCACGTGTCAAAGACAGAAGCTCGCGCTTGGTGAAGCCCTGCCCCTCCTTGCCGAGCAGATCTTCAAGAGTGCGCAGCCGCTTGATGGAATTGGATATGGTTTTCCAGTTGGTCAGCGTTCCGCCAAGCCAGCGTGAATTGATAAAGTACTGCGCCGAACGCTTGGCGGCATCCGCGACCGGTTCGGAGGCTTGACGTTTGGTGCCGACAAACAGCAACCGACCGCCGCCGGCAACCGTATCGCGAACGGCGAGCAGCGCCTGATGCAGCAACGGTACCGTTTGCGCAAGATCGATGATGTGAACGCCGTTACGGGAACCATAGATGAACGACCCCATCTTCGGGTTCCAGCGGTGTGTCTGGTGGCCAAAATGCACGCCCGCTTCCAGCAGCTGACGCATAGTGAAATCCGGCAAAGACATGCCTTGTCACTCCTTCTCCGGTTGAACCTCCACGGATGCCATGTGACCGGATATCCGGCACCGGATGGTCAGAACGCTATATGGGGACCGAAATCCCATGCATTACTGACCGGCAATCCGTGTGTGGATTTACGATCCGCGGCTTATAGGCAAATTGGCGGCGTCTGGCAAGTGTGTCGGTTCATGCAGGATTGCCACCGGATTCAGCGGCGGCCTGCTCTGTGTCCTGCGTCCCGGCCGGGTAGACAAAGCGCTGATAGATGAAGCCGATGCCCACAAGGCACAGCCCCAGTCCCATGAACGATGCGACCCGGTACAAACCGCCGAGCCCGGCCATATCCCACAAGAACACCTTAAGCACCGTCAGCAGAAGGACACCCAGTGCGGCGTAGCGGATAACAGCCCGTTTGCGCCAGATGCCGACTGCCAATGTTGCCAGAGCATAGGCCAGCCAGATAGCCGAATATCCGTAATACTCTCCGTCCGAAATGAAATCATCGTGCATGAAGGGCCCGTGGAACCAGCGCCGCAGTTCCATGGTCACGTAGATCAGACCGATCAGATAAGCGGAGCCGCCCAGATATTCGCGATAGCGCGCAATGCCAAATCGGTCGGCGAATTGCGCGACGACAATCAGCAGCGCGGCCGGCAGAAGGAACCCGAGCAACAAGACGTTGAAGATCGGAGCGCCCGGTGCAGGTTCGCCCGTTGCCACCGGGTTGTAGAAGAACGCGTGCCCCACCAGCACCATCGTGGCTGCAATGCCACAGATTGCAAGACCGCCTGAGCGAATAACCTTATCGCTGCGAAATGCTGGTAGCAGCACGAGCGCGGCACCAAGGACCGCCCAGACCAAAGTCGTCAGGTAGAGTTCCAGCAGGCTGTCATGCCTGAGCTCGATAATCGCACCCTGGAAGATGTGACGCATTTCCAGTGTCACAAAGGCGAACAAAAGGACCATGGCACCCACGGTCACTACTTGGTGCAGCTTTTGCCAGCCGATAACCGAAAGCTTGTCGGCGATGAACCAAAGAAGAACCGCTGGCAGCAGATAGGCCAGTGCCAGAACGCTGAACCCTGGATAACCGGTAATGATCGAGCCAACGAATGCCGGATTGCTGGCCAGCAACTGGAAGAAGAAGACGTTCCCGACAGCCAGCGCAAGCAGCACACGCGGACCCCACAGCGTATAGAACCGGGCCGTGATTTTGTGACGCCGCATCAGACCATAGGCACTGGTCAGCCACGACAACGACTGGACCGATTGCTCGAGCAAATCATATCGGCGCGCTGTGACCGACCCGGCGACCAGCACGCGGATTTCCATCGTCACCAGCAAAACTGCGAACACAAGCGCACCGCTTTCCAAAGCGGCAACCAGTTCATCATCCTTGTATCGCTTGAACAGTTGCGCAGCGGCAAAAAACAGCACGGCCGTCAGTCCGAAGCCATACAATATCCATTGCGGCCCCAGCCAGGCGGTGGCCGAATAGTCGACCAGGAACGGATTGAATGTCAGACGAATGAGGACACCCGTCGCCAAAACCAATGTATAACGCCGGACCAGCCAAAGCCGTGCCACCTGCGGGATGGCGGCAAGGATCAAGACCTGCACCGCCAGCGTTACGGTCAATGCCGCATCCGTTAGCCCAAAGAAGATTGCCGCTGTCACCGCCATGGCCGATGCGCAGGCATATATCTGCCCGGTACTGATCCGCACTTCGCGGTCGTCTTCCGCGCGGCGTAGCACATATGCCCCGGCCAACACTGCCGCCAATGCCAAGGCGGTCACCGCAAAGTTTGTTGCGCTGACAAGGCTGGAAAACTTCCCATAGCCGATGAGCAGCAGCGCCAAGGGAAACAACGCTGACGGCAATGCGGCCAGGGCCCAATGGCATGCCCTGCGTGTGCCTGCATACCCGCCCAAACCGACAATCGCCGCAAACACAGCCGCCCAGACTGCGTAATCTGAGAACTCGCGCAAATCGCTCTGCGGCACCGGAAAGAGTGGCCTGATAGAGAACATATCGGCCACAAATTGAAACGTGTGCAACGGTGCACCAACGGGCCACAAAACGAAGAATCCGGTCAGGATAACCGACGCCGCCAAGGTAAGAACGCTCAGCCGGGTCAACACAAACGCGACCGCGATAAGACCAGACGTCGCCAAAGCCAGGTTGGTGAAACCCGTCTGCGAATAGCCAAAGGCATCGGTCAGCAGGACAAAGCAGCCAAGCGCACCCACGCTCGCCAGGATCGCCGATCCCTCCGCGCCGAGAATGACTTTCTCTGATTGAAACGAAAACGGTTCCGGTGAGGGCCTGCTCCAGGCAAGCCAGATGTACCCGGCAGCCAGAGCGCCCGCGAATGTGGTGAGCACCCATTGATCGCCGGCAGAAACGGAGAACACAATCCAGATCAGGAACCACAGAAGATCGAACACGATCGTGCAGATTGCCAGCCACCACCAGTCGCGAAAGCGGGTCACGGCAATACTCGCTGCGGTAATGACCAGCAAATAGCCGAACAGGCCCAAGACCAACGGTTCCGTGCTTTGAATCAGGGCCGGTGTGAGCATGGCGCCCGCCAGCCCGAGTGCCGCCACGAACGGGCCTTGCAAAAGCGACAGTCCGAACCCGGCCAGCGCGACGGCTCCCAACAGTCCGAACGCCATTGCAGGCGAGATGAGCTCATAGAGGGCATAGGCCAGATAGACACTGACAAAGGCAATGAACAGGCCCGCGGCGGTCAGCGCTTGCGGAACATATGTGCCTCCCGCCATCGCAGTGGCCAGTTCGCTTGGTCTGCGCCTGACCCACTCGCCAGCTACGGCAAACCCTGCGCCCAGGGCAACGCCTGCCAGGCAGCGCAACGCCGGCGAGAACCAGCCCTGTTCGGCGGCATACATGATCAGGAACAGGCCGCCAAGCGCCATGGCTATACCGCCGAGCCAGACAAGCCAGCGCGATGCAAGACGCTGCTCCCAGCCGGGCTTCAAGAACGGCTTGCGAGGTGGCCGCACCGGCCGGATTGGCGGCGTAGCCGGTAAAGGAGCGGCAGGAACTTCCTTTTCTTCTTCGCCCTCAGTTGCCCCGACAGAAACACCAGCAGACGTCGCTGCGTCTTGCGCAGCAGCAATCTCTTCTGAAGCAACCTTCTCGCTTGCAGCTACTTTTGCCGCCATGGCCGGTTCTGCGGCCGGTGGTTCTGCTTCTGGCTCAGTTTCACCTACCGGTTCTCCAGCAGGCTCTGGTTCGGGCTCCGGCTCGATTGCAGTAACCGGCCCAGTATCTGCCCCGGTTTCCGGCATCGGCTCTGCGGGCTCTTCTGCTTCGGATTGCGCTGCGCTCTCTGCATCAACAGATTGCTTTAGCCGCAGAAGTTCGTTCGAAACCACGTTCAGTTCCCGGCGCACATCATCCAGACGGCGGCGCATGAGCTGAACGGTGCCACGCAAGCTCATCACAATGGCAAAAAGGACGAATACCGCCAGCAAAACAATCGTAAGGAACATTCGAGGCCCCCCGGCCGGTTGGAGGAGTCAGAATTGACGCCCGTCAAAGATCATGCACGTCGATTACCCCTGGAATCGCCTTGATAGCACCCTTGATCTGCGGCGACACGGTAAACTTGTCGCCAAGCGCAATCTCTACTTCACGGTTAGAGTCAAGCTGAAGTACCAATCTCACCGGTGAGTTGCCACCATTGGTCAAACGCCGGGCAATGCTTTCCAGCGGTTTTTCATCGCCGATGAAAATAGTCAAACCTTGCGAAATGGCAGCGGCATTTTCATCGAGCACCTCAACGCTGTTCAAGCGTAAACGCACATCCTCACCGTCGATATCGGCTTCAACCCGCGCTATCACGGCCTTACCCGCCTCTAGAATCTCGCGAGATGCGGCCAATGTATCGGAAAAACAGATCGCCTCGAACTGACCGGTTGGATCCGACAGTCCGATAAACGCAAACTTGTTACCGCTTTTTGCCCGGCGCTCTTGACGATAGGTGATCGTGCCCGCGAGTTTCGCACTGGTCGCTCCCTTATTGAGCGCCTTGTCGTGAAACGACCGCCAGGACTCAACGCCGATCTTTTCCAGCGGCTTAACGTACTCGTCCAGCGGATGACCGGACAGATAGAAGCCGACCGCATCGAACTCTTCGCGCAACTGGTCCATTGGGAGCCACGCGTCGATCGCCGGAAGCGGCAGATCTTCGAGCTGGCTGTCACCTGCTCCACCAAACAACAGGCCCTGACCGCATTCCGCATCGCTCGATGCACGATTGGCCGTTGCCAGCAATGCGTCCGTTGCCGCCAGAACCTGCGCTCGGTTGGGATTCAGGCAATCGAACGCACCCGCCTTGGCAAGGCTTTCAAGCGCCCTACGATTGACCATCCGCGGGTCAATCCTGCGCGCAAAATCACCAAGCGACGTAAAACGTCCGTCCTGATCCCGAAGTTCGACAATATGCTCGACAGCGGCATGGCCGACATTCCGCAACGCGCTCAGGGCATATTGAATCTCGCCATCCGCTACGTCGAAATCCACCTGCGAACGATTGATGCACGGAGGATTGAGCTTGATATCGGAACGCTCCGCTTCCCGCTTGAAAGTCAACAGCTTATCGGTGTTGCTGGCGTCAAGCGTCATGGACGCGGCCAGAAACTCGACAGGATGGTTGGCCTTCAGCCACGCCGTCTGGTAGGCGATCAGCGCGTAGGCAGCCGAATGGGACTTGTTGAACCCGTAACCGGCAAACTTCGCCACCAGTTCGAAGATGAACTCCGCGCGGGCCTGGTCGACCCCCTTGGCAACGGCGCCTGAGACGAACCGGCCCTTCTGCTGGTCCATCTCTGCCTTGATCTTCTTGCCCATGGCCTTGCGCAGAATGTCGGCTTCGCCAAGGGAATAGCCGGACAGAACTTGCGCAATCTGCATCACCTGTTCCTGATAAATGATGATGCCGTAAGTGTCTGCAACAATCGGTTCAACTAATTCATGAAGAAATTCCGGCTTCTCCTCCCCTTTCTTCGATGCGATATATTTCGGAATGTTTTCCATTGGACCGGGGCGGTAAAGCGCCACCAGGGCGATAATGTCTTCAAAGTTGGACGGCTGGGATTTGCGGATCAAATCACGCATGCCGGAACTTTCCAGCTGGAACACGCCGGTGGTTTCGGCGCGCTGCAGCATGGCAAAGGTCGCTTCGTCCCCGAAACTGAGCGTCGATAACTTTACGCGAACATCACGCCGCTCCAACAGTTTCACGCTCTTGTCGAGCACAGTCAGTGTCTTGAGGCCGAGAAAGTCGAACTTCACCAGCCCGGCCGGTTCCACCCACTTCATGCTGAACTGCGTAGCCGGCATCGAGGACCGCGGGTCCTGATACAGCGGCACGAGTTCGCTCAACGGCCTATCGCCGATAACGATACCGGCAGCGTGGGTTGAGGCGTGACGGTACAGACCTTCAAGCTTCAACCCGGTTTCCAGCATGGTGCGGACGATTTCGTCCTTGTCACGCTCCTCCTGCAACCGAGGTTCGCCCTCGATCGCTTCCGCCAAAGACACCGGATTGGCGGGGTTCATCGGGATCAGTTTGCAGATCCGGTCAACCTGCCCATAGGGCATCTGCAGAACACGGCCCACATCGCGGCACACGGCACGGGCCTGGAACTTACCGAAGGTGATGATCTGGGCCACCTGATCGACGCCGTACTTGTCCTGAACATACTGGATGACCTCGTCGCGCCGGTTCTGGCAGAAATCGATGTCGAAATCCGGCATCGAAATACGCTCAGGGTTCAAGAACCGCTCGAACACCAGATTGAAGCGCAGCGGATCAAGATCGGTAATGTCGAGCACCCAGGCCACCAGTGAACTGGCGCCGGACCCACGCCAGCCAACGGGAATGCCCTGCGCCTTCGCCCAACCGATGAAGTCGGCAACAATCAGGAAGTATCCGGGGAACTCCATGCCGACGATGACATCAAGCTCGTACTGGAGCCGCTTGCGATAGGTTTCCTCATCAAGGCCGGACGCCACGCCGTGCGCCTTGAGCCGCGCATCCAGCCCCTCCCAGGATTGCCTCAAAAGTTCCTCGCCTTCGTCAGCAATCTCGCGGTCTTCGGTAGAGAATTTCGGCAGGATCGGATCGCGCGGCTTGGGTCGGTAGGAACACCGCAGGGCGATCTCAACCGTGTTTTCGATCGCCTCGGGCAGATCTGCGAACAAGGTCGCCATATCGCGGGTCGATTTGAAGCAGTGCTCCGGCGTCAGGCGCCGGCGGTCCTCCATAGCGATCACGTCACCTTCGGCAATGCAAATCAGCGCATCGTGGGCAGCAAAGTCGCCCGCCTCGGCGAAATATGGTTCGTTGGTCGCGACAAGCGGAATTTCATGGCCATAGGCAAGATCGATCAGGCCTGGTTCCGAGTTCAGTTCATCCGGCATGCCATGGCGTTGCAATTCCACATAAAGCCGGTCATCGAACACCGCTTTTAACGCCAAGAGCCTGTCGCGGGCACAGCTCTCCTGTCCCGCCACCAAGGCCGCATTAACCGGCCCGAGCCCGCCTCCGGTCAAACAGATAAGGCCTTCTGCATGCCGTTTCAGAAGATCAAATTCAACATGCGGATCGCCGGACTCCGCATGGTCGAGAAAGGCCTGGCTCGAAAGTAACATAAGATTGCGGTAACCGGCTTCATCCTTGGCCAGCAATGCCAACGCGGAGAACTTCTCCAGGCCCTGCGACGTGCGCCGGCCGTCATCCAGGCTATCGGCGAAATCAACCGCCAGCGAACACCCGATGATCGGCTGAATGCCGGCCTTGGCCATTGTCTCGGAAAATTCGAGAGCACCAAACAGATTGCTGGTATCGGTGATTGCCAGCGCCGGCATGTTGTTGTCCGTACAGAGCCGGGCAAGGTCCTTGATCTTCAGTGCGCCTTCAGACAACGAGTAAGCCGAATGCGCCCTAAGATGAACGAAGGTTACACCAGACTGTACAGCAGAATCACTCATGCCGGCAGTGTAACGCCCACGCTGTTTTGCACCAGCGCCGAACTGCAACGTTCAACAGGTCATCCGCTGCCGGACATGCCCGACAGGAATGCGGCGAGACTGTCACCCAGTTGGTCTGTCAAATAACCGCCTTCCTGCACGATCAAAGTAGGCAGCGGCAGATTGGCAATGAGCTCGGCCAACCGCCCGTACCCGTCCGTCGTCATGGCGCCGCCCGCCAGCGGGTCGGCCTCATGGGCATCGAGGCCCAAAGCGATCACCAGCGCGCCGGGTGCGTAGTCGTCGATGCGGTCAAGCGCATATTCGAGTGCGCCTGCCCACACCTCGTCGTCACTCCTGAGCGGTACGGGTATATTGAGGTTAAAGCCGGTGCCTTCACCTTTTCCCTGTTGCGATTCATATCCGTAATAGAACGGATAAAAACGTTTCGGGTCGGCATGTATGGACACAGTCAGCACATCGGCCTTGTCGTAGAATATGCCCTGTGTACCGTTGCCGTGGTGAACGTCGATGTCCAAGATCGCCACACGGCCGAAAGTCGCTGTCAGGTAGCGCGCCGCAATGGCAGTGTTATTCAGATAACAAAAACCGCCTGCCCGCTCCGCGTAGGCGTGATGACCGGGCGGGCGGCACAAGGCATAAACACACCGTTCGCCGTCCGCAACCAGATGCGCCGCCGTCAGGGCAGTGTCGGCCGATGCCCGGACGACCTTCCAGGTATCCGCCAGGATAGGGCAGGAAAAATCCATCAAATGCCAGCCTGCCCGCCCGGCTATATCGCGCGGATATCGGGCAGGTTTTTCAACCGGCCTGGCGCTTGGCATCATCTCTTCGAATGCCCCCTTCGGCCTGGACCAGCGCTTGTGCCCCTTTTTCAGAAACTCCAAGTAACGCCCCGTATGAACGGCAGCCAGATGCCGCTCGTCGAAATGCCTTGCGGCATGTATCTCCAGACCGGCCTTGCGGGCGCCCTCCAGCAGTTTACGGGCACGTTCGGGGCGTTCGGGACAATCAACGATGTGGCCCCGGCTCAGGAACCTCGTGGGACGATGCCCAAGTTGTATCGCACTGAATATGGCCTTCATGAACCCCTCCGCCCTTTATATTCTGGCAACAGGACTGACGCGGCCGCACGTCACGCGCGTCGGCCGGCTGAATTGCCAAGATTGTTATGAAATCTCAGTTTCCACATCACATTCGCGGATGGCAAGTCGTGATCGCGGTTACGATCTGGCTGGTTCTTCGACCAGTTGACCATCGGCAAGATGAACCACACGGTGCATGCTGCGCGCCAGTTCCAGGTTGTGAGAGGCGATAAGCGCACACAGGCCTTCATCGTTGATCAGATGCAGAAACTCCGAATGCACCTGCTCGGCGGTGCGCGGATCCAGATTTCCGGTTGGCTCGTCTGCCAGCAGAACAGCAGGCCGGTTTGCGAGCGCGCGGGCAATTGCCACTCGCTGCTGCTCGCCCCCGGACAGTTCCGCCGGACGATGATCGATCCGCGACGCCAGTCCAAGCCGGGTGAGAAGTTCCTTCGCCCGTTCTTTTGCTGCGGATTTCCCTGAGCCGGCAATAAGTTGCGGCATCATTACATTCTCAAGCGCCGTGAACTCCGGCAGCAGATGATGAAACTGATAAACGAAACCGATGCTAAACCGTCTGATCCGCGTCCGCTTGCGATCGTCCAGTTCAGAGCAATTGCGCCCGGAAACAAACACCTCGCCCGACGTTGGACGCTCCAGCAATCCGGCGATATGCAGCAGCGACGATTTGCCGGAACCGGATTGGCCGACAAGCGCTACGATCTCCCCTGCAAACAGCGTAAGCGACAGATTGCGGAAAATATCGAGTTGCGTCTCACCCTGCCGGTAGGACCTGGATACCTCGCGAAGTTCAAGGGCGGCTGGAATATCCTGCTTCATGGGCGCGCGCTCACTCGTACCGCAATGCTTCGACTGGATCGAGCCTGGCGGCCCGCCATGCGGGATAAAGCGTGGACAGCAGCGACAGACCGATCGACATGGCCGCCACCAACAGAGTTTCCGTAATGTCCATGTCTGCCGGCAGCCGCGAGAGATAATACAGTTCCGGCGAGAATATGGTCGTACCGGTAAGCCAGGACAGGAACTGGCGGATGTTCTCGACATTCAGGCAAACCACCACCCCCAGGACGATCCCGGCAACGGTACCGGTCACCCCAATTGCCGCCCCCGTCATGAAAAACACACGCTGAATGGCGCCTCGCGATGCCCCCATCGTGCGCAAAATCGCAATGTCACGGCCCTTGTCCTTCACCAGCATGATCAAGCCGGAAATGATGTTGAGCGCCGCCACGAGTATGATCAGCGTGAGGATCAAGAACATGACGTTACGTTCCACGATCAAGGCGTTAAAGAAGGTTTGGTTGGAACGCTTCCAGGAAACATAGTGCAGATCCTGCGGCACATTCTTCACCAGGGCCTGGATATAGCTGTCGATATCGTCCGGCTTTGCAACCATCAGTTCGATGGCAGTGACGCCCTCACCCTTTGCAAAATACTCCTGAGCTTCCGCAAGCGGCATATAGACGACCGTCTGATCATATTCGGACATACCGATTTCGAAGATCGCAACAATCGGATAGGCGCGAATTCTCGGTGCCGTGCCAAAGATCGTGTCAGGGCCTTCCGGTGAAATAATCGTCAGGTTCTGACCGATGCTTAGCCGGTGCTTCCAGGCCATACGGTAGCCAATGGCAACGCTGCCCGACTGATCAAAACCGTCGAGCGTTCCTTGCAGCTTGTCATTGTTCACGCTAGGCAGCTTCTTGATATCCGCCTCCGACAGCCCGCGAACAAGCGCGCCCGTGTTCGCCCGAATGGAAGACGCCATGACCTGGCCTTCCACAAACGGGATCGCCCGGGTGACACCATCTTGGCCAGCCAGAGTATTTACGATCGCCTGATGGTTCTGCAGCGGCTCAAGGTTCTTGTGATAAACCATGGCGTGGCCGTTGAACCCGAGAATCTTCGACATCAGTTCGCCGCGGAAACCGTTCATCACGGCCATGACGATGATCAAGGTCGCAACTCCGAGCATGATGCCGGCGAACGAAAACCCGGCTATGACCGATATGAAACCTTCCTTCCTGCGGGCACGCAGATATCGCACGGCGAGCAAGCGCTCGAAGGCGGAAAACGGCGCAGTGTCAGAGAGTTTAGCCATCATGTCTTAGCCGTTACCCAATTGCTCCGTTCAAAACAACGATACGACATTGTCCAGCGGAACATTCTGCCGCTCGCCGGTTGCGCGTTCCTTCACCTCCGCTACGCCGTCCTTCAGCCCGCGCGGACCAATGATCACCTGCCAAGGCAGTCCGATGAGATCCATTCGGGCAAACTTCGCACCCGGACGGTCATCGCGGTCGTCATACAGCACATCGATACCCTTCTGGCAGAGGCCGGAATAGAGGTTGGCGCAGGCCGCGTCGGTTTCCGCATCCCCGGCCTTCAGGTTGATGAGGCCGACTTTGAACGGTGCGACCGATTCGGGCCAGATAATGCCGTCATCATCGTGGCTCGCCTCGATAATCGCGCCTGCCAGCCGTGAGACACCGATACCGTATGAACCTGAATGCAGCGCTACCGGTTTGCCGTCAGCCGACTGGACGACACAACCGAGCGGTTCAGAGTACTTCGTGCCAAAGAAGAAAATGTGGCCGACCTCGATTCCCCGCCCGGACAGGCGGCGACTTTCCGGCACACGCTTTTCGAACTCCTCAGGTTCATGTTTTTCATCGCTGGCGGCATATTTCGATGTGTATTCCGTGACCGTCTGAGACACCGTCTCCAGATCATCATAGTCGATTTCGAACGCCGACCAGTCCATGTCATAGAAGTCGCGATCGAAGAACACTTCGGACTCGCCCGTTTCCGCCAGAATGAGGAACTCGTGGCTCATATCGCCACCGATAGGCCCGGTTTCGGCGCGCATCGGGATTGCCTTCAACCCCATCCGGGCATAGGTGCGCAAATAGGATACGAACATCTTGTTGTAGGAATGGCGGCCGTCCTCGGCGCTCACGTCGAAGGAATAGGCATCCTTCATCAGGAATTCACGGCCGCGCATAACGCCGAACCGCGGCCGGATCTCATCGCGGAACTTCCACTGAATGTGATAGAGATTGCGGGGCACATCCTTGTACGATTGAACGCCGGCACGGAATATGTCGGTGATCATCTCTTCATTGGTCGGCCCGAACAGCATGTCACGTTCATGGCGGTCGGTAATACGCAGCATCTCCTTGCCGTAGTCGTCATAACGGCCGGACTTACGCCATAGGTCGGCGGATTGGATGGTTGGCATCAGCACTTCCAACGCGCCGGCACGGTCCTGCTCCTCGCGAACGATCTGTTCGATCTTCTTCAGCACCCGCAAGCCCATTGGCAGCCAGGAATATATGCCCGCGCTTTCCTGCCGGATCATACCGGTTCGCAGCATCAACCGGTGGGAAACGATCTCGGCTTCCTTCGGATCATCGCGAAGGATCGGCATGAAATATTGTGACAGTTTCATTAGTTTTCGCCCGAACGAGGTGAATGCGCCCAAGTGCCCCTGAGTCGGCCAAAGGCACCGGGCGGTCTTTTAGAGCATGATGCAGCGGTTGGGAACCGCTGCTGATCAAGGTGTAACCCCAACGGCCCCAAATGATGCGAACAGGACGCGCGCACATTTTTGTCACAAAAGGACGTGACACGGGAATTTGTTGTGGTAAAGTCCAGCCGCATAACGATTGGGGGCGAGGAAAAGGGACGCCACATTTCAGGTGGTTAACCCATACCGAGCCGTAAAACCCAAGTCTAGGGAGGTGCGATTTCCCGGGCGCGCTTGTGACGCAAAAAGTTACAAATTAAGGCGCAGCCGCTGGATGTGAGGGTGTCTGGCAGGGAATTCAAACAAGACTAATTCAAGCAAGGCTTCGGCCTTGCTTTTTTTATGCCCAAACCAGCCAGTTCGCTATTCAAGAAGACCGGAACGTCGGCAGCAACGGAACATCGTCCAGTGTAACGACACCGGTCGTCATCACCGCATAGAATCCAGCAAAAAGGACCGAGGCAATGGCCGTGGTAACTAGAAATTTCCGTCCGATATTATGCGCCAGAGGCGCACTTGGCGCATGCCCGTCCTCGATCTCAAGACCGCGTTCGTGAGCACTGGTCGCGCCCCAAGGCAGCACGGTGAATAAGACCACCCACCACATAATGAAGTAGACTGCCATGCCGCTCAAAAGTGACATTCAAGCTTGCTCCAGTTCCACGAGCGTTCCGCAAAAATCCTTCGGATGCAGGAAAAGCACCGGCTTGCCATGCGCTCCGATCTTGGGTTCGCCGTCTCCCAGCACGCGCGCGCCTTGTGCAGACAACATATCGCGCGCTGAGATGATGTCGTCCACTTCATAGCAGATGTGGTGGATGCCGCCTGAAGGGTTTTTTTCAAGAAACCCCTTGATGGGCGAGTTCTCCCCGAGCGGCTCTAGAAGCTCAATCTTGGTGTTGGGCAACGTAATGAACACCACCGTTACACCATGGTCAGGTTCCGGCTGTGGGGCGCTGACGTCTGCCCCAAGCGTGTTGCGGTACGTCGCAATGCCCTGCTCAAGATCCGGCACGGCAATCGCGACATGGTTCAATCTACCCAGCATCCGGCGCATCTCCTGCTGCGAACTCATCCGTTCTTCGTTTTATCCACTTAATGCCCGCCGCAGCCACTGTCATCAAGTCCGGCGTGACATTGCTCTCATTTGGACGCATCAGATTTCAGGCGGGCCGCAATCCAACCGCGCTGTTCCGGCATGTGAAGACCGCGCGCTTCGAAGACGTGACGGTTTAAGAAGAACTCTGTCAGATCAAACGCATCCGCCAGTTCGCGCGGTGTTGGTACGCCGGCCTGTGAGCCAAGCAGGAATGGTGGAAGATTGAACAGCTTGTCCCTATAGGGCCGGCCGGCATCGGCACTGACCGCCCTTCCCGATTTTGGCGACACGTAGGCCAGATTGTCCCGGACACCGGTCGCCGCACATTTTGACAGGTCAAGACCGAACCCCAGATCTTCAAGCAGGCCCAACTCCCAGCGCACCAGCAATGCCGGCCAGATGTCATCGTCTCCCAAAGCGTCAAGCACAAGCCGGAAAGCATCGTATAAACGAGGGTGCGGCTCACGTTCCGGCAAGACCTGGCACAATGCTGCCAGCGCCGTCAGGCCGGACAGGGCGAACGGCCGGTCCATCAGCTCCACCCCCCGCATGGTCAGCGCTTCAACCTTGAAGTTGCCCAGGTGCTCTTCCAGCCTGGCACGCCATTCGACCTTGACGATATTGCCAGCTTGCAGGACAGGGCGCATCGTGCGCGAGCGTGCACCGCGAACCAGGCCATGATGACAGCCGTGCAGTCGGGTAAAGACATGCAGTATCGCGCTGGTTTCACCGTGGCGCTTCGTCCCCAACACAACCGCTTCTTCCGTCCACTCCATATTGCGTCCTTGCGTGCCGCAAAGCCTTTGATCTAATCAGGCTATCTCCATCCTGTAAGGCCTGTTCGCCGATGAAGCCAGCAAACATCCTGATCCTGTGTTCCGACGAACATGCCCGTTCTGCATCCGGCGCTTACGGCCATCCCGTCACCCTGACACCAGCACTCGACCAGCTTGCCTTGGGCGGGACACGATTCACCAATGCCTACACACCCTCGCCGATTTGCATACCTGCCCGGGCCAGCATTGCCACCGGCCTGCAGGTTCACCAAACCCGCTGCTGGTCGTCGGCTGAGCCCTATCATGGCCAGATCGAAAGTTGGATGCACAGGATCCGCGAGGCCGGTCACGCCGCCGTATCAATCGGCAAGCTCCATTTCCGCTCAGCCAACGACGACAACGGCTTTTCCGAAGAAATTCTGCCAATGCACGCCGCCAACGATGGCAAAGGTTGGCCGCAGGGCCTGTTGCGCGATCCACTGCCTCCATTTGCAGATGCAGAAGAACTGGCAGCGCAGACAGGCCGGGGCGACAGCGACTACACGGAATATGACAGGCGTATCACCGCAGAGGCGTGCAGTTGGCTGAAACGGTACCCGCGCCGTATCAAGGACCGGCCCTGGGCGCTGTTCGTTTCCTTCGTTTCACCGCACTATCCCTTGAAAGCACCGCCCGCCTTCTACGATCTCTATGGGGGCAAGGATATCCCGCCGCCGTTTGGCTGCGCTCCGGGTGAACGTCCGGAGCATCCGGTTTTGGAGGAAATGTACAGGTTCTGGAACTATGACGAGTATTTCGACGATGCCCTGAGACTCGAGGCCCGTCGCTGTTACTACGGTCTGACCAGCTTTCTGGACGACAATATCCGGCAGGTCCTGATGGCGCTTGAGGACTCCGGAGCAGCGCGCGACACGGTCATTGTCTACATGTCCGATCACGGCGAGATGCTCGGCAATTTCGGCTTCTGGACCAAGTCGGTGATGTACGAGGATTCCGTTGCCGTACCACTCATCGTTTCGGGACCGGAAATACCGGCAGGTGTCAACGAAACGCCGGTGTCGCTCAGCGACATCGCGGCCACCGTGGAGCAAACGGTCGGCCTTGGAGCGCGCAAGGCCGAGGAGCCATGGCAGAGCCGGCCGCTTCAAGGCTTTATCGAAGCGCCTGAACCGGATCGATTCATTCTCAGCGAATATCACGATGGCGGTTCACCAGTGAGCTTCTATATGATCCGGCACAAAGACCTGAAATACGTGCATTACGCAGGCGCGAACCCTGCGCAAATGTTCGACCTCGCAGCCGATCCGCGGGAATTGCACGACCTGGCTCCATCTGCGCACCACGAAGGCGGCCGGGAGCGGATGCGGAACCTGCTTTCGTCGATTCTCGATCCGGAGGAAGCGGCGGGGCGGCGCGAAGCCAACCGCCTGGCGCTACTGGAGCGCTATGGCGGACGCGACGCCGTCCTTGCGCTCAAGAGCTTCAATCACACGCCGGTGGAGGTTTAGCAGATCTGCGCCAACCCAAAAGGGCCCACCGAATGGTGAGCCCTTGCAGTTCTCAAAGCCCGGATGTTCGCTGTCACGCGCCATTCGGCGGGGCTGCCGGGTCGGGCATTAGAACCAGGAAAGATCGTCGCT
>JANQIR010000005.1 GCA_028282065.1 Aestuariivirgaceae bacterium | reverse complement strand
GTATCCGCCCAGGCAGGAAGACCGGGAAGAGGCGCGACCTGCCGCCGCCCGCGCCGGGACAGCGCAAAGTGCAGCCTGACATTCCTGCCAAGCCTGCCCGCATAAGGATCCGGCGTCCATGCCCCAAGATCCGGCAAAGCGCCAACATCAATGATCCGACCGTTAAACCGTTCAAGTTGTGTATCTATTGCCCCGAGCAAAGGCGCCAGGAGTGCCGGCTCAATATCGGCAGGCGGGCAGATGTGGGCACGCCGCGTGACAAGCACCTGGAACTGCCTGTGAAACGGATCGAGCGTCCGTATCGCAAAGCTCACATTCAGATTGAAATGCGTGGCCTGATCAACCATCGTCATCACGACCGGAACGTTCAAGGTGGCGTGGTCCGGCATGGTGACCAAACAATCCGGTCCCGACCCGAAGACTATGTCAGCTTCGCCGGCCTGTTCGATCGTCAGCAATACACCGCGCCCAAGCTGGTGTTCGATCTTCGGGAAGATTCGGTCCAGTTGCAGGCCAAGCTGCGCAACAACATTGGCGATTGGAACCACCACCTCCACGTCGTGCCCCAGGGAAACAAGCTTGGGAACACCGGCCCTGAGTGTGTCTCCGCAAACGGCAAACCCACCGGCAGCCGAGCCCTGAACCAGGCTCGCGTCGAAATAGCCGGTCATTGTTTCGCGAAGATCCTGGCAGTCAGACCGCCAATCGTCTGCTTGTTCCGCCAGGTCGGACAGCCGGGACAGGATCTGCTGAGCAGATTGTTCGCGGTTTCGTCTCCGCGCGGCAATATTGGCTTCGATTGGTCGTGGCCGTCTCATTGAGACCTCCGAACGCTACAGCGCTTCAATGGATTCGCGCAGGTCTTGGGCACTGGCCTTGAGGCCATCAAGCTGCGCGACCTGGCTCTGAAGCTCACGTTCAATGCCTTCCGCTTTTTCCGACGCTGTCCGGGTCGCCGCGCGCGCCTGGCTCAAAGCGCGCTGCAGGTCCCCATCCGGACCGACGGCCTCTACGATAAGCTGCAACTGCTCATCCACGAACTCTTCCAGTTCGTCCAGGCGCTCCTCCAGAGCCGCAATACGGTCCACAAGTTCGTTGTGATAACGCAGGTCGGCGCGGAAATATATCGTTCCGCCTACCGCTGACGGTGTCCATCCGTCTTCAAACAAACGGCACGGGCCGCTCGACAATGTCAGAACACGCAGGTCCTGCGAATTGAGCACCTCTGTTCCGGCTGCATCATTGTATCGGGTGATCACTTTTCTGATCGAGACCGGCGGCACATTGCAGTCGGCGTGCAGGAAGTTGAACAGATGCAGATATCCTGAATAGCCCGCATCGTGATTGCCCAGCCTGTCCATCAGACCTGAAAGCGGTTCTACGGCCTTAAGCTCTTCAGCCCTGACTGCATCCGCCTCCGCATCGCCGCCATATGCAGCGCCTAGCGCCCGCGCCAACTCAATCCACTTGTCCAGCGCATTGGCATACTGCGATCGGAGCAGGTCCTGATCCTGCAGATCAATCACCGACTTCAGTTCCTCGACATAGGCAGCCGTGATGTCCACATCTTCGAAATACAGCCGTATGTCGTCAGGCCCCATGATCCGTTCGCTATCGGTCGTCGGATGCCCGCGAATTTCCATCAGCACATCTTCCAGCAGCTCTCTTTGATGAGGCGGCAATGCAACCCGATGCTCGAAATTTAACGGCCCAAATCTCAGGTCAAACGATGTTGTTCGGAAATGGTCCATACTCCGCAGTCCTTTGATCGATAAATTGTCAAACGAGAACCATGCAGGTTCTTTGCAAGAGACGCATTCCTAGATCATCAAAACTACATGACCGCAGACGTGACGGAAATACCCGCGTCTCTAACGCACAAATTAGCTTGTTTACAAAAGCATGCAGCCTTGTAAATAACAAGGAAAACAAAGAACGCCCACGGACATTCTGCAGATTCAAGCGGTGAATCCACACCCGATTATTGGCCTAGCTGCCTTCTTGCAGCGGTGGCACGAACTGCAGTGTCATGTCCCAGGGCAGGTAGATCCAGGTATCCTGGCTGACTTCCGTGACAAATGTGTCAACAAGCGGCACGCCGAGAGGCTTGGCATAGACGGTGGCAAAATGCGCGTTCGGCAGCATGTCGCGAACCACCTTCGCAGTGGCACCAGTATCGACCAGATCATCGACGATCAATATGCGCGCACCGCCATCGGATTTGAACAGGTCTTCGTCTACCGGCTTCAGCACCGACACACTTCCCTGCTTGCCATAGTCGTAAGAGGCGATGCACACCGTCTCAATGATCCGCACATTGAGTTCTCGAGCTACGATTGCCGCCGGCACAAGCCCTCCACGCGTCACCGCAACCACGGCATCAAACGGTCCCTTGCCCGACAGCCGCCAGGCCAGAGCCCTGGCATCACGGTGAAACTGGTCCCAAGAGACCGGAAAGGCCTTGTCATATCGTTCGTCGACATTTGCACCGGTTTCAGCCATTTGGACTCTCAATCCTCAGCCGTTGCTCGCCCCTTTCTATAGACCGCATTAACCCTTCCGGCCACGAATTTGAACCAATTCATCAACGGTTGCTTCACTATTCGCACGGCATAACAGTATGTCGCTCGTCCTCGACGTGCGCTGAGCGGTTCTGCGAGTGTGGGGAAAGATCATGTCGTTTACCAATGGCACCATCGGCGAGATTATCAAGGCTCTTGATATCTCTTCGGTCGAAATGCTGGCAATCAGCCTGCCGGAATCGCGGATTGTCGATGCGACGCGCTGCCTGATGACCCGTTGGGGATGCACGAAGTACGGAATTATCGGCAAACAACTGTCCCAAACCCCATCCAGCACTTTTTATGCCCGCTATGTCGACGAAGGCACCAGCGGTCTCAACACTCCCGATGCAACCAGGATTGAGGTGACCTTTACAGATCCCACCGGCCAGGCGGTCTCCGCCAGGTTCAAGCCGCAATACCTGCGCGACAGCGGCCAGGAGTTCCTCCTGCTGATCAATCCGCTGCAATCAGACAACGCAGCCGCATCACAAAGCCATGAGACCGAGGCCCGCCTTGAAATGGCCGTACGTGCGGGGGGGTATGCCGGTTGGGATTACGATTTTCGCACGGAACTGCACCAGATTTCTCCGGAACTCTACAAACTTCTGGGCTATGCTCCCGGCGATGCAAGGTTGAGCTTTGTCGACTTCGAAGACAGCGTGCACCCCGAAGACGCCGAACGCACGCTCGGCGTATCCATGAAACGCGCCCCACAAGCTCAGTATTGGCATAATCGGTTCCGTTTTCTCAATGCAAACGGCCAATACATCTGGCTTGAACAGATCTCCGCCATCGTCCGCGATCCCGTTACTCAGAAAAACGCCAAGGTCATCGGGTTGATCCGCGACATTTCCGAGCGCATGGAGGAAATCGACCAGATAAAGACCAGCGAACGCAATCTAGCACGCTCGCAGTCTGTTGCTCGCATCGGAAGTTGGGTCCTGGATATGAGTTCGGGCTCGATGGACTGGTCACAGCAGATGTATGCCATCTTCAGTGTCGAACAGACCGTTGAGTCCCCGTCTTTTGACCCCTTGCTCAATATGATGGCACCCGACCATGCCGAACGCTGGCGCGAAGCGATTGAGTTGGCCAAGCTGGGCACGCCCATCCATGATGTAAAATGCGAGTTTATCGACAACGACGGCGAAACCAAACGCATTGAACTGCAAATCGATGTCGAACTCTCCGATGACCTTCACGTCACGCAGCTTCATGGCATCTGTCACGACGTCACAGAACATATTCTGCTGGAACGCAAGTTCCTGCAGGCCCAGAAGATGGAATCGGTCGGCCGCCTCACCGGCGGCATCGCGCACGACTTCAACAACCTGCTGATGGTCATGATCGGCAATCTCCAGCTGATCGAGAAATCTCTGGCCAGCGACGAGAAGGCGCTGACCAGGTTGCATGAGGTGATGAGCGCCGCAAACAAGGGCTCGGAACTGACCAAACGCATGCTCGCCTTCTCGCGCCAGCAGGCCATGGAAGAAGAAGTGGTCGAGGTAAATGCCCTGGTCTCCAATATGACGGAGATGCTGAAGCGTGCCATTGGCGGAAATATTACGCTCGATCTGCTTCCCGGTGAGGGCATCTGGCCTGTCACGACGGACAAGACGCAACTTGAAACGGCAGTACTGAACCTGGCGATCAATGCCCGCGACGCCATGGCCGACGGCGGTGAACTGAAGATCAGGACGCAAAATGCGACGCTGGACGATGCCTATTGCCGCGATCACGCCGAGCTCCAGCCTGGCGAATATATCGCCATATCGGTGAGTGACACCGGTCATGGCATGCCGGCAGATATGATCGCCAAGGTCATCCAGCCCTTCTTCACCACCAAGGGGCCGGAGAAAGGCTCAGGCCTCGGCCTTTCCATGATCTACGGCTTTGTCAAACAGGCCGGCGGTCATCTCGACATCCGGTCCGAGCAAGCCGAAGGCACCACCATCACCATCTATCTGCCGCGCCAAAGCACCACTGCAGAGGCCTCCCCCGCAGAATCCACCGCAGAATCCACCGCGCAAGAAAAGACATCCGAGCAGCCTGCAACCGCCGAGGTCACACAGGAAAACAGTGCACCTGAGGCCGCACAAGAAAACAGCACGCCGGAAGCCGCAACACCAGCGCCTGAGGCCCCAGAACCTGTAGTGGCCCCAGAACCTGTAGTGGCCCAGGAACCCGCCGCCGCGCAGATCGCCGAGCAACCCGAAAGCCCCTTTGTCGCGGATGCCAAGCCCGAGGACGGCGATACGCCCGATACCGCATCAACCGAAGCTCCTGACGAACCGCCCACCGAAGCGCCGGCCACATCACCGGTGGTACTGGTCGTCGAGGACAATGATGCCGTGCGCGATGTTGCCGTCGCCATGATCGAGGACATGGGCTATGAAGTACTGGAAGCCGATTGCGGCGCCGACGGCCTTGAGTTGATCAAATCCCGCCCGGACATCGATCTGTTGCTGTCCGACGTCGTAATGGCAGGGATGAACGGCCCCGAGTTGGCGGCAGAGGCTATGAATGTCCGTCCCGACCTCAAGGTTATTTTCGCCTCCGGGTACACTCAAGGAACCGGGGAAGAAATCCACGAGCTGCCCAACGTCATCGAACTGGTCCACAAGCCGTTCACGCGTAACGAACTTACCGACAGGGTCAGACGCGCAATCGAAGACGCCAAGGCAGCCTGACGCCTAGAGCATTTTTTGTGAAACCTGAGTCACTAAAAATGCTCTATCTCTTTGATATTGAGCATGTTCTTATCCGAAAACCGCACACACTTTTCGCGAACATGCTCTAGCCGCCGTGTTACACTGGCGCGCATGATCCGGCCGGCCACATGCGATGATCTGACTGCGGTCCGCGAATGCGCCGAAACCGCCTACGCATCATACATTCCGCGCATTGGCAAAAAACCAGCTCCCATGATCGCCGATTTCGCAGCGCAAATCGCCGATGGGTTGGTGCATGTCTACGACATGGGCGGCACCCCTGCCGGTTTCATAGTGTTCTACCCGCGCGAAGATCACCTGCATATCGAGAATGTCGCCGTCCATCCTGATCGGCAGGGCCACGGCATTGGCCGGGCGCTTATCAATTTCGCCGAGCAGCATGCACGTAATGAAGGCTACCGTACAATGGAACTCTACACGAACGCCAAAATGACGGAGAACCTTACCTACTATCCGTCCCTCGGCTATGTGGAAATAGGCCGGTGGAGCGAGGATGGATTTGACCGGGTGTTCTTCCGAAAGAAGATCTGATCATGACGGCTGACCGGAAAACTCCGCCAGCACGACCGGCAATTGCGCAATTGACTCAATAATATAGTCGGCATGCGGCGCAAGGTCCGCATAGCTGGAATTGCCCGAAAGGACCGCAATGGCAACACCGGTCCCCGCTGCCCGGGCCATTTCCATGTCGTGCAGGTTGTCGCCAACCATGGCGATGTTTGCCGGCTCAACCCCCGTATGTTCACAAAATCTATAGATCGGATCTGGTGCCGGCTTGGGGTTCGCGACGGAGTCATAACCCAATACGAGATCGAGATAATCACCAATGCCGAACTGCGCGACCGTCTTCAGCGCAGAACGTTCAATGTCATTCGTGGCAATCCCCAGCTTCAACTGCCGGCGGCGCAACCCGGCAAACAGGTCCTGCAGAGCGTCCAGCGGCAAGATACTGGCCGGCTTGATCGTCAGGCAATGCTCTTCGATCGACACCGTCAATGCCTTGTGGGAGGCCTCGTCCCCATTGGGATCCCAGACCCGAACCAGGTCGATCGTGTGGCCGGCAGCCCATACGGAGCCTGCAAGAAATTGATCCGAATTCGGATCAAACCCCGCAGCCACCAGATAGCGTTCCGTTTCTTCCGGATGTCCGTTCGCCAGCTTGGCGGCAAACGACTTCAACGCCGGCTTCCAGGTCCGGTCGAAATCCACCAGCACACCGTCTTTATCGAACAATATGGCGTCTATTGCCATGGATCCTGACCCTAACCTGTCCAATAGGTTGTCAGATCGTCCGGTTCCGGCCTTGGCCGGTCCGTCATTTCGCCGTGCGATGTACCAAGGTAGATGAACCCGGCAACACGTTCGTCTTTCGCAACACCCAGGCCCCGCAACACCACTTCGTCAAACGCAAACCATCCGGTAATCCACTGCACACCAAGCCCCATCGCCGTCGCGGCTATCACCATGTTCTGGCATACTGCACCGGCAGAAAGCTGCTGTTCCCAGATCGGGATTTTGGGATGTTCCGATGCCGTCGAAACCACTGCTATCACAACCGGGGCACGCTCCAGCATGCCGCGCTGTTCATTCAACAGTTCCGCACCATGTGAGGGATACAGCTCGTGCCACCTCGCCTTGAGGATCTCGCCTGCCCTGGTTCGCGCCTCTCCTTCAAAAATAATGAAGCGCCAGGGGGCAAGCTTGCCATGATCGGGAACCCTGACCGCGATATTGAGTAATTCGGCAATCTGCTGCCTGTCCGGTCCGGGCTCTCCCATCGCCTTCGCCGATGCTGACCGGCGCGTCTTCAACAATGTCAGCGTATCGCGCCTGTCGTTCAGATCCTCAACCCTTACGGGCCCGGTCGGCTTTGCATCCATTTTTTGGCAACTCCGCAATAAAACCCCATGCCTGCTTCATCCCGGCTACATAAGATCAACACCGCTTTGCCTCAAGCTTTCATCAATTGCCACCGGATGCGTTAACCCTTTGTTAAAGGATTGATTGCCGTCGCCGGCGCTTTGGGGTCATATATTCACGCCGGCCGGGAAAGGCTGGGGGAAATACAAAGCGTCTTCTGGAGTTCGAGGACGCGTCACAGGGGAAGTGACAGGAAACTACCGCATGCGCGGTCTACTCTCTTATTTACTACAGCACCTTATGGGCCGCCGTCACACAGCGGCGGCCCTCTTTGTGTGCACCATTGTCCCGGTTGCCGGAGCACTATGCGGCACCGCAATGGAAACGCATGCGGCGGCCAAAGTGGCCACGGATCCGTTTTTTACATCATCCATTCCTGCCAGCCAGGTTCCGCATGAGCTGAAAATCAAGCCGGCCCCCAAGGGCGCTGAAGGTTTGGAACTGGCCGCAAGGCTCCACGAAGGTGGCGGCCTGATCGTCAAGCCTATAAACTGGAAAATCCGTCAAATCGGCCCTTCAGCCGGCGGCCTTGGCGCTCTCAGCTATGATCACGTATCGCCCACCGCCGACTTGATCCTGAATCCCGGCCGCTATCGCATAGAAGCAAGCTACGGCCACGCCAAGGCCATCCACTATGCAGCCGTCGAGCCGGGCCAACGGCTGGGCCTCACTTTAATTCTCAACGTGGGCGGGTTGCGGACGTTGTCCAGTTTGCATGGACTGTCCACGCCGGAGAAAATGGCGATCACCCACAGCGTGTATGCGCTGGATGGCGCAGGCAAGGATCACCTGATTACCAAATCGGCCGTGCCCGGTGAAATTCTCCGCCTGCCGTCGGGCGCATACCGCGTCGAAAGCCGGATCAGGCCTGGCAATGCCGTTGTGCAAGTTCATGTCAAGGTCAAGGCCGGTATCCTGCGGTCCGTCCAGATTGCCCATCAGGCCGCTCTCGCCCGCATCAAGATGGGCAACGGCGCGCGGAAATGGACCTTGCGCGATGCAAAGCACCCCTGGACGTTCTCTGCCGCGAAATCAACCGATGTGGTTCTCGTACCGGGTAAATACATCGCGGAAACATCGGTGAACGGCCGCATCTACCGCCGCGAATTTGTCGCCGAGGCCGGCAAGACATCCACCATAAGCCTCACATCTCAGGCAACGGAATAAACTCTTCCTCATCGCCTGGAACAGTATCGAAGCGGCCTTGTTTCCAGTCCGCCTTGGCCTGCTCTATGCGTTCGCGCGAAGACGAAACGAAGTTCCACCAGATGTGCCGCGGACCGTCCATCGGTTCACCGCCAAGTAACATCAGCCGGCAACCGGATACCGCCTTGATCGCAATCCGGTCGCCAGGCTTGAACACCAAAAACTGGCCCGCACCGAACCGGTCACCGGTAATTTCGATTTCCCCTTCGGCAATATAGACAGCTCGGTCCTCATGATCAGCCGGCAGGGGGATCGCCGCCCCCGCCTCCAATAGCGCCTCGGCGTAGAACAGCTCTGATTGTGTCACGACCGGCGACATCTGCCCGTACAGGCTGCCGGCGATAAGCCGGACCGACTTTCCGGAATCTTCGACCACCGGCAGTTCGCCTGCCGAATAGTGCGTAAAGTCCGGCGCAATTTCTTCCCTGTGCGAAGGAAGCGCCACCCAACTTTGTATTCCAAACAGGTTGCCGCTGTTTGCGCGTTCGTCCGGGGCAGTACGTTCGGAATGCACGATGCCCCTGCCCGCAGTCATCCAGTTCAGCTCGCCCGGTTCAATAGGCACCGATGATCCAAGGCTGTCGCGATGGTGGATCTGCCCGTCAAACAGCCATGTGACGGTGGACAGGCCAATATGCGGATGCGGCCTGACGTCAATTCCCTCGCCGGCCAGAAACTGCGCCGGGCCCATCTGGTCGAAGAATATGAACGGCCCGACCATCTGCCGGCGCGCTGACGGCAGGGCTCGGCGCACTTCAAATCCACCCAAATCGCGCGCTCTGGGAACGATCACAGTTTCCAGTGCATCGCACGACCTCGGATCGCCCGGCTTTGGATCTTCAGCAACAAGCCAACTCATGCGTCTCGTCCTGTGCGGTGTTTCGTTAGAAAGGACGGCCATTCGGCTGCCCGTGAGACTACGGCGTAATGGCAAGCAGTTTTTCCACACCACGATATGGCGGCCGTCGGATTGGGACAAGCAGGCCTGACGGGCTTTCCCGGTCACCGGCATGACTTACCATTCCCGCTTCGTACGGCACGAAGGCAACCGCAAGGTACGTCTTTTGACCCGCTACCCTTCAAACGTCGAAGAACACCGTCTCCCGGTCACCCTGCATGTGAATATCAAACCGGTAAATCACCGTCTTGCCGGCATCCTCACGTTGCGCAAGCAAGGTGCCTCTGCGCTCCGGTGGCACAGCCGATAGCACGGGATCGTTGTCATTGGCGTCTGCCTCGTCTGCGAAATAAACACGCGTGTAAGCATGCGACAGGAGCCCACGCATGAAGACAATGACCGATATATGGGGCGCCTGGCCATCTTCCGTCGCACCAGGTTTGATCGTCTCGAACACAAATTCGCCCGGCTCGCCCATTCCGGTGCCGGACCTGCCGAACCCGGTGAAACCCGTATTGGGTCCGTGAACCTGATCGCCGTGCGGATACCGCCCGTCACCACCTGCCTGCCAAATCTCGATCATGGCGTCGGGTATCACATCCCCGGCTCCGTCAAAGACGCAGCCCACCAGCCGGATCCGCTCACCGGGCGTACCATCGTCGCCAACAACCGGCTGCACAGCACTTGTATGGCCGTAGCCATACTGCGCGGGGGTCAACCCATAGGCGAAATAAGGTCCGACGGTCTGAGACGGCGTCTGCTTACTGCTCATGATCAATTCTCCAGCGGGGTCGCGGAAGGACCACGCAGAACAATGTCGAACTCATAGCCAAGCGCGATCCCGGGCTCGGTCACCTCAATGGAAAACCGTGACACGAGCAGATCCCGATACGGCTCCGGCGTCGCCTGGAAGATCGGATCAAGCTCCAGAAGCGGATCGCCGGGGAAGTACATCTGCGTCACCAGGCGCGTAGCAAAACACGGTCCGAAAAGTGAAAAGTGAATGTGGTTCGGCCGCCAAGCGTTGAAGTGATTGCCCCAGGGGTATGCCCCGGGCTTTACGGTAACAAACCGGTACCGGCCGTCATCTCCCGTGACGCACCTGCCGCCACCGAAGAAATTCGGATCGATCGGCGCATCATGCTGATCGACGGTATGGATATAGCGCCCTGCCGCATTCGCCTGCCAGACTTCGACCAGCGTCCCAGGCACGGGACGGCCGGCTTCATCCATCACCAGCCCCGTCACGATGATCCGCTCGCCAAGCGGTTCGCCATCCTTGGCCGCATTACGGGTCAGATCGCTGTCCAGCGAACCTATGGCCTCATGCCCGTATACCGGACCGGTCCGTTCCGAGAGTGTCTGTTTCAGAGAAACAAGTGGCTTCGACGGGCCGCGCAGAACGGTGGATTTGTAGTCAGCGAAGATATATGGCGGCTGTGTCGACCAATCGCGCGGCGCGCGGGGATCCTCAGTCATTTGCTCTTACCTGCCTGTCTGCCTTTACTGCAGCTTAGAACATGTCTTTGCCGAATGGAAACGCCTGCCGACTACCGGGCGGGCCAGTTCTTCGGTTTGACACTGAACGGATTGAGATAAAGTTCCCCATGGCTCTCCACGCCCGCTTCAATCACACAGTCCGAGCGTGGACGGGCCACGCACAGCAACACATATCCGGCCTTGGATTGCCGTTTGTTCAATGCGGTTCCCTTCGGCTGGACCACCTTGCCGCTGACCAGCCGCGCGGCACAGGTGATACAGCCGCCATAGCGGCAGGCTACCGGCAATACAATCCCGTTGGCTTCGCAGACTTGCAGGATGGCTTGATCTTCGCGCACATCGACAACGCGGCCGCCCCGGTTGGCCAGTGTAACCCGGTGAGATTTCGTCATTTCACTGAGACGGTGGGAGCCCCCGAACGGGAGCTCCGCACCGGTTGGTTCACGGTTAGAGCCAGATGTCCGAAGTTACATCGCCGCCGGGATAACGCATCTCATGGGCTCGCGACGGACCGTTCGGCTCCTTGCCGAAGTCAACCACAAAGTCCGGATTGATGGACATCCCTCCGTTCACGTTGTCACAGTCGACCAGATACATCTGGGCACCGCCTTCCATGATCGACGGATAGAACTGGTTGTCCCAGGTCGAAAACAGCGATGTCGTGACGTATAGACGCTTGCCGTCAAGCGAGAGCTGGATCATCTGCGGTGCGCCATGCACGTCCACGCCGTTGACCTCCGGCGCCTTGCCGAGCAGTCCACCGATCCACACCTGCCCTGTCATCTTGGGATTGGACGGATCGGAAATATCGTATTGACGAAGATCTCCGTGCAGCCAGTTGGAGAAATACAGATACTTGTCATCCATCGAAATCAGAATATCCGTAATCAGCGATGGCATGGGCACGGGGAACCCTTCCACGTCAATGGCCGGAATGTCGATAACCTTCTCGACTTCAACGCCGGCACCGTTCTTGTGCCAGTGAAACACGTTTGACGACAGAGTCGCCGCCACGTAACCGTGCGAGGACTCCGGGTTGTGGTGAAAACGCACCTCCAGCGGGATCATGCCCTCCTCACCCAGGTCCACCGACTTCTCGATGCTCTTGTTCTTGAAATCCCAGAAATGGATCGAATGGCCGTATTTTCCGGCCGCAACGTCTTCCAGATCGAAGCCCGGCATGAATGTGTTCGGTGCACCCCACTCGGAGGACACCATCATGTTGTGCCTTGGCTGATACCAGAAATCGTAGTTGAAATTCATGCCGGTGATATCGTTGTCCCAGCGTCCGACGATTTCGAAGTCTTCATTCAGATGCAGGAAACCGCCCGGCCCATTGCCGTCGGCATCACCAAGCATGGAGATGATGATATCCGCGCCAAGACAATGCACCGTATGCGGGCCGGACAGATTGGTCTTGGCCTTGATCTCATCGCCCGAAACCACTTTATGCAGCTTTGGATTACGCGGATCCGCCGTATCTATGACGTTGATGTTGGTGGTCCGCACGCCCGGCATCAGCAGGAACCGCCGTGTCTTGGTTTCATCATCGTGACACGACGAACAAGCGTTCCAGCCGGAGTGATGAAGCTCATCGCCGATCTGCGGCATTTCCGTGCGCGCCACGACTTGAGAATATGTCGCGCTTGCCGGATCTACATCGACGGTCGCCAGGTAGTCGGGTTTCTCAATCCCGGTACCGGTGTAAAGCGCAACCGTGTATAGCAGTTTTTCCCGTTCAGCCTTTATGGCCTCTGCGGGCGACGCGTAACCTGGCCCGCAACAGCTCTTTCCATTTCCCGAGGGCATGGCACTTCCTCCCTGTAGCCTGAAATTGACACTTTGTCGCAACCGGCAGGTTACTCCCCTGCTGGCTTTTTGTCGAAACAACTGTTTCCAGGGTGCCTTCAGAAGACACCGGCTTCCAGGCCGGCCGCCATAAGTGCGCCGAGTTCTTCGCACTGTCTTGGGAATGCATCCCCCTGCCAGGTACCCCGGCAAATGACGGGATCCTGAATGGCGCGCCACCTGAGCCCTGTCACAATGCTCTCAACCCCACGCCGGGTGCCGGTGCCGTCGTGACCTGCCCGGATATAGAGCGCATAGGGCAGACCCTGCGTGTGCTCCAGGCACGGATAGTAAATCCGGTCGAAGAAGTCCTTCAGCGCACCACTCATGTAGCCGAGGTTTTCGGTCGTACCCAAAATAATGCCGTTACAGGCGAGCACGTGCTCCGGATCGGCATCGAAGGGCGTAAGCGCCGTAACCTCGACCCCTGCGATATCCGGCCCGGTGGCGCCTCGCACAACCGCACCCCGCAACACTTGTGTGTTCGCAGAAGGCACATGCCCGACGATCAGTAGTTTCTTTGCCATGCACCGCATCCTGTCGCGCATCTTGGAGCGCGGCAGTTTTGCGCGGTTCGGCCGGCAAGGTCCAGCGCCTATTCGATCCTTGAAAGCAATTCCGGCGCAGTCACCAGCTGGCGTACACCGTGCGCATGGTCTTCCTGGAACACATTGCCCTCGCACCACTTGTTGAGCGAGTTGATGTCGATCTTGGTGCATTGCGGCCGCACGCTCCAGGTTACCTGCAGCGGAGAACATTTGGCCTGCGTATAACTCGGCCCCGTTGTCGAGCCGCGAAACACCACAGGCGCGCCGGTTCCCGCCGGCAATGCCTTGGCCTGATGCAGACCGCCGACAACGTTGCCGCCATACGCATAGTCGGCGAAGTTCAACGCAGAGGTGTCATTCACAACAAGGAATGTCTGGGCCTCGACCCTCAACTCTGCGTTGGCGCATTGCTCCGACAGGCACGACCCCAGCCCCTTACCCGGCTTGACGTCACAAGACGAAAACACCCAGTGAACCTCGATGGTGTCGCCTGGCTTGACCCCATGGCAGATAGACTTGGTCGGAGCCTTGAGCTCCGCTTCCGTCAATTCCGAGCTGTTGTTGCATTTGTAACCGCCATGCTCTCCCTTGCCGGCAAACACCGCAAACCCCGGCCCTTTGTGTTCGGCATTGGTATGGAAGTGGATATTGCAGAGGTTCATCGAGCTTGTGGAACCGGCCAGCGCAAAGATGCGCTTATTGCTGCCAGCCTTGCTGGATATGTCCCGAGGCGTTTGCGGTCCATATCCTTGACACATTTCAGCCGCATGCGCAGGTCCCGCAGCCGCCATTGCTGATGCACCCAACAGGGCCAGAAGTCCGTATGCCGTTCTCATCGCAGTCGCTCCATTTGTGAACTCGTGGAATTCGCAAACCCGAAACTGCCCCCGTTGGCTTATCCAAGTGTGCCGTACCGGCTGACATTCCGCAACAACCGGCGGCGTCTGGGATGCCTCGGATGACGGCCGATTGCGCTGCGCCAGCCTGACATCTTCACGACAATATGACAGCATATGCGTTATTAGTCGTCGCGCGGCGGACGATTCGTGCTAGTAAGCCGCGCAATAGCCGGCCCGCCACCCTGACTGGCGCGGTAAGGCCCTCAATGGTGGCCGCACACAGGAGATTTCCATCCCATGACCGCTCTTCGCACCTGGCATGCCGCAGGGCTTGCTGCAGCGCTGCTCTTAACCCTGCCCGCCCACGCTCAGCAGGCCGCAGACAACCCGCAACCGGCAGCAGCGCAAACGAACAAAACCCTCGTTACGGTAAATGGTACGGCCATCACACAGGCCGATGTGGAATTCGCCAAGCAACTGGTCGGCCAGAGCCTGGGCCAGATCCCGGCAAACCAGCACATGCAGCTGCTGACCAATCTTCTGATCGAAATTCAGCTTTTGGCCGAAGCCGGAGAAAAGGCCGGTGTCGGCAACAGCGAGACCTTCAAACGGCAGTTCAACTGGATGCGCCTGCGCGCCCTGCGCGATGCCTTCGTAGAGGCGCAGATCAATTCCAAGATCTCCGATGCCGACGTCAAAGCCAGCTACGACGAAATCGCCGGCGAACTTGACAAGCAGTTGGAGGTCCGCGCCCGGCATATCCTGCTCAAGACTGAGGACGAAGCAAAGGCCGTCATTGCCGAACTCGATGGCGGCGCGGATTTTGCGGAGCTGGCCAAGACCAAGTCCACAGGTCCCAGCGCATCACGCGGCGGAGATTTGGGCTTTTTCGGACGTGGCCGCATGGTTCCGTCCTTCGACAAGGCGGCCTTCGAAATGAAGCCGGGCACCTATTCGAAAGAACCGGTGAAATCTCAGTTCGGCTGGCATGTCATCAAGATCGAAGAAAGCCGCGCCCGCAAGATGCCTCCGTTCGATCAGGTCAAGGATCGCGTCAAAACAAGGCTGCAAACGCAAAAGCTTGACGCCCTGTTGAGCGACTTGCGCGGCAAGGCCGACATCAAGTACGAGCAACCTCAACAACAGCAACAGCAACAGCAATAAGTGCTATCAGTATTTCCTGAAAGGCGGGTTTAGGTTGTTTCCTTGCCGGCCTTGCGCAGATCCTCGATCATTGCCTCGACGTCCGCGAACGCCACATCCAAGGCCCGCTTATCGCGGGAACGCACAACGATGTTGGACCCGAATCCCGAGCGCACCTCAAACGGATAAGACCCGATGGTGACCTCGGGAAACCGCTCCTGAATTTCCTTCAGCGGACCGCCGATATCTCCCTCCCCGATATTGGCGGACACCGACCGTGACAGAACCGGCGCGCCCTTTTGCAGCTTGGGCGCGACGGCATCTAGCATGGCATGCATGACCTTCGGGATGCCCGCCATGACAAATACGTTACCGATGTGAATACCAGGGGCTTTCGAAATCGGGTTCTCTATCAGCTCCGCGCCTTCGGGAATCCGCGCCATACGCATGCGTGCGGGCGTAACTTCGCGCCCGATTTCAGCATACCAGGCTTTGAGAATCTCAACCGCGCGCGGGTCATGGTCTATCGTAACGCCAAAAGCCCTGGCGACGCTGTCAGCCGTGATGTCATCGTGCGTTGGTCCGATGCCCCCGGTCGTGAACACGTAGGTATATTTCGACCGCAGCGCGTTGACCGCATCGGCAATCTCGCTTTCATCGTCTGCGACCACCCGCGCCTCCTTCAGGTCAATGCCAAGCGCCGTCATGTAGTCGGCAATGTAGCCGAGGTTTCTGTCCTTGGTGCGCCCTGACAGGATTTCATCCCCGATCAGGAGCACGGCCGCCGTCGGCGCCGTGTGTTCAGCCATGGTTCACATTCCCGGTGACAT
>JANQIR010000261.1 GCA_028282065.1 Aestuariivirgaceae bacterium | reverse complement strand
ACAATCTCGAAGACCCGTTCCGGCTGTATCGCTGCCATACGATCATGAACTGCGCCAAGGCCTGCCCAAAGGGCCTCAATCCCGCCAAGGCGATTGCCGAAATAAAGAAAATGATGCTGGAACGGCGCGTGTGATCCGCAATGCGTGGCGCACACCAGTGAGGAGCATTTCGATGCGTGGAGCCAAATCTGCCGCTGTCGTGATTTCTGCTGCCGCCTTCAGTTTGATTTCACCCACCGATACCGAAGCCTTCGACTGCGCCAAGGCCACGACCAAGATCGAAAAGGCAATCTGTGCCAGTCCGGCGGCGAAGGCTGCCGATGACAAGATGGGACAGGCTTATACCAGACTGCGTGACACGATCTCCGGGCCGCAGAGAACCGCGCTTTTGAACAATCAACGTGCCTGGCTGAAATTGCGCAACACCACCTGCGGCTGGCGCGAAGGCGATGAGATATCGCAATGTGTTGAAAAAGAAACCCGCAAGCGCGCCGACTTGCTCGTGGGGGCACCGCTGGCGGGACCAGGGACCGGCCGTCCGATGGGCCCCGTGTTCATTGGTCAGATTGGAAATGACGAGCGCTACGACGTCAACTCCACGGCGATCAAGTTTTCATCGCCATCCTCCGGCGGAGAGCGGGTCTACAACGGCGAGATCGCACAGTTTCTGAAAGATGCACCGGTCGACGAGAAGATCGATTTCAAACCACCCACCACTTTGTCCTATTCGGGAACCGTCAGAGTGACGTATGCCTCGCCGCGGCTCATCTCGGCGGAAGTCTCCGGCTGGCGCTACGATGGCGGTGCCCATGGCAATAGCTGGATTTACGGCATTAATGTCGATCTGGAAACTGGTGCAGAGGTTTCATTCGGTGACCTCATCCAGCCGGAAAACGCAGATGGCGTTATCCAGGCCTGCATGGACGGCATCCGGAAGATCAAGGCGCAGCGCAGCGGCTACGCAGGAAAAGAGCTGGACGAACAGATGGCATCACATGGGCCTGTCATCACCAAACAGGTCCAAGACGTCGGCAGCTGGACCTTTCACACCGATCATGCCCTGGTCCATTTCGCCCCCTACGAAATCGGCGCTTATGCCGAAGGCAGTTTCGAGTGCAAGCTGCCCTATGATCTATTGCGTCCGCTGGCCCGTCCCGGTGCCCCACTTCCCCAGTGATGGGGGGTGGAAAACCGCACGCCATATTCGTTCAATCAAACGGCAGCGCCGGTCAAGATGCTATGGCTGTTTGCGAGATGGCGTGACACGCCACCTGGGTGCGATCGGCCTCCAGCAGCTCAGGCACCTCCCCCCGGCAGCGCTCGAATGCAATGGGACAGCGCGGATTGAACACACAGCCCGGCGGCGGATCGATCGGCGAAGGCAGTTCGCCGGACAGGATCGTGCGTTGTTTCTTGCGGCCGGGTTCGGGTACGGGCGTGGCGGACAACAGGGCCTGGGTGTAGGGATGGCGGGGGTTTGCAAACAATTCGTCACGCGAGGATTGCTCAACCGGTTTGCCGAGATACATCACCATGACTTCGTCGGCGATGTGCTTGACCACCGAAAGGTCGTGACTGATGAACAGGTACGCAAGATCGTGCCGCTCCTGAAGGTCCGCCAGCAGGTTCAGGACTTGTGCCTGGATCGACACGTCCAGAGCTGACACGGGTTCATCCAGCACCAGGATGTCCGGGTCCAACATCAATGCCCGGGCGATGGCGATACGTTGCCGCTGACCACCGGAGAACATGTGCGGATAGCGCTCGTAGTGTTCCGGCCGCAATCCGACCGACCGCATCATGTCCATGGCCCGGTCGCGTCGCTCTGCCGCCGGCACGGTGGTGTTGACGGCGAGCGGCTGTTCAAGCGCTGCCCCGATCTTCTGGCGTGGATTGAGAGATCCGAACGGGTTCTGAAACACGATCTGCACCTTCGGCCGCAGGCGCTTGAGCGTTGTCCGGTCCGCGCCGACGATCTGGTTGCCGCCGATCTCCAGCGTTCCACCGGTCGGCGGCTCGATCATGGTCACCAGCCGCGCCAGGGTGGACTTGCCGCAGCCGGATTCGCCCACCACGGCCAGCGTCTGCCTCCTCGCCAGGGTAAAGCTGGCGCCGTCGAGCGCCTTGAGCATTGCCGCGTCCTGAAACATACCACGCGGCACTTCGTAGTGCTTTTTCAGCGCCTCGGCCTTCAGAACGATCTCATTGGTCATGCCGCAACCTCCGAGCCCGGATGACCGCGCGCCTTGCCCTTGACGAGCGGGTAGTGGCACAAGGATCCGCCCAGTTCCGCTTCGGCCTGGCGGGGACTTTGCTGGCGGCACAGATCGGTGGCGAGCCCGCATCTTGGCGAAAACAGGCATCCGTCGGGCCGGTCGAACTGACCTGGAACGACGCCTGGAATCGATGGTAGGTGCCGGTCTGTCGCCCGCTCTGGCAATGCGGCAAGCAACGCCGCGGTGTAGGGATGGTGGGGCGTATCGAACAAACCTGCCACCGGCTGCTCCTCCACTTTCTGCCCGGCATATTGCACGCTGACCCGCTGCGCGGTTTCCGCCACGACCCCCATATCGTGCGTGATCAGGACCAGTGCCATGCCGGTATCGTGCTGAAGCTTCATCAGCAGTTCAAGGATCTGTGCCTGGATCGTGACATCGAGCGCCGTCGTCGGCTCATCGGCGATCAGCAGTTTCGGCGAGCAGGCAATCGCCATGGCGATCATGACGCGCTGGTTCATGCCGCCCGACAACTGGTGCGGAAAGGAACTGAGCCGCTTGTCCGGTGCGGGAATGCCGACCTGGTCGAGAAGCTCTATAGCTCGGGCAATGCGCGCCGGCTTGTCCATTTTTAGATGCGTCTTGAGGGCCTCGGTCAGTTGGAAGCCGACCGTAAAGCACGGGTTGAGGCTCGACATCGGCTCCTGGAAAATCATCGTCAGGTCCTTGCCGATGACTTGCCGGCGCTGGCGTGACGACAGCTTGAGGATATCGCGGCCGCCAAACAGCGCCTTGTCGGCGGTCACCGTGGCCGTCCAGGGCAGAAGACCCATGATGGCCAGCATGGCAACGGATTTTCCGGAACCGGATTCGCCGACAATGGCCAGCACGTCGCCGGCATCGACGGAAACCGACACGTTGTCCACGGCGCGGAAGGCGCCTTGCGCGGTGGCAAACTCGACAGTGAGGTTTTCGATCTCAAGCAGGGTCATATGAATATCTTTGAAATCCTGCGAATATCGCTTATGTTAAGAACAGAGTTCAGAAACTGAAAACAACAGGATCATCGTCATGAAAGTTGGTCCAATTCGTCCGATTGTCTAAACGCCTCTGCGATTGTTTGCCGGGCGTCAGTGAATAGTTTTTGTGCCGTCTTGCGCCGTTTGGCCAGATCCATGCCCCGATCCGCGGCAAATTCCTCAAGATCTTCCACCGCAGCGTCAGCCCAGTGTTTTTGAAGCTCCACCACTGACAGAAGGCCTGAAAGGAACTTCTCTTTTTCTGGTGCAGTTTGGGCCAGAAACTGCGGGTGGCGCAAGTCGGCCGTGAGCAGGTTTGACTGCCTGGTGATCCGATAATACTGCACCACGGAATGGATGACGCTTTCCGGCAGGATCGTGATGTCTTCCTGCAGCGTCTCAAAAACGAAGTCGGTGTCATCAGGCGTCGCGAAGGGCGTGTCCTGCTGGATTGCATAGGCAATCTCATCGGGTGTCAGCTGGTCTCCGGCAGCGCATAGTCCGGCAACGATCTCCGAATGAATGGCCGTCACCAGATCGAGTATCCTCTGATCACGGCGCTTTGCCTCGCCGTCCAGTTCCAGCTGATGTTCCCTGCGATCCCTGCTCTGCGCAAGTCTGGCCGAGAGCGCCCAGATCACAACACCGAACGCGGCCGCCACGACCGTGCCGATGGCCTGTATCAGTGCTGCTTGGATTTCTGGTGAGTCCGGCCACATTGCTCAAGACCGCTTCAGTTTCGGGTCGAGCGCATCGCGCAGGCCGTCGCCCATAAGGTTGATCGCCAGCACCGTCAACAAGATGGCAAGACCGGGGAAGGTCACCACCCACCAGGCCCGCAGGATGAACTCGCGCGCTTCGGCCAGCATGGTGCCCCATTCCGGCGTCGGCGGCTGTGCGCCCATGCCGAGAAATCCCAGGGCTGCCGCATCGAGGATTGCCGTTGAGAATGACAAGGCGGCTTGCACGATCAGCGGCGCCATGCAGTTGGGCAGGATGGTGCCGAACATCAAAAGCACCGGCCCGACGCCGGCAACGCGGGCTGCTGTCACGTAATCCTTGGACTTCTCGCCCATCACGGCCGCCCGGGTCAGGCGCACGTAGTGCGGTTGTTGAACGATGGCGATGGCAATCATCGCGTTCGTTAGGCTGGGGCCGAGAATGGCCACAAGCGCCAGCGCCAGCAACAGGCTTGGAAACGACAGGATGATGTCCATCAGACGCATGATGATGGTATCCGTCGCGCCTCCGGCATAGCCGGCGACCAGGCCGATCATGATGCCGGCGAACAGGGAAAGCGATACCACGACACAGCCGATGAACAGCGAAAACCGGCTGCCGTAGATCAGGCGGGAGAGCATGTCGCGACCAACCGCATCGGTCCCCAGAAGGTAGCGCCAGTCGCCACCTTCCTGCCACACGGGCGGCACCAGAAGCGCGTCGCGATACTGGGTCGTAGCCCCGTGCGGGGCGATGAAATCGGCAAAGATTGCAACTAGGCAGATAAACACGAAGAAGACCAGGCCGCCGACCGCCCCGCGATTTTCCCGGAAATACTGCCAGAACTCGATGAGCAGTGCGATACGGCCGGCAGGCCGGGTGTCCAGTTCGGGCGTATTGGCGGTCTGCTCGCTCATGCCTTTACCCCGTGTGCCGGATGCGCGGATTGATCAATCCGTACAGTAGATCGACAATCAGATTGATCAGCATGACGATGGCGGCGATCAACATCAGCCCACCCTGAACCGACGGGTAATCGCGCCGGAAGATGGAATCCACCATCCACTTTCCCACCCCCGGCCAGGAGAAAATCGTCTCTGTCAGAATGGCCCCGGCCAAAAGCACGCCGACCTGCAGGCCGATGGTGGTGATCACCGGGATGAGCGCGTTTCGCAGCGCATGCAGCCCGACGACCCGCATCGGCGACAGGCCCTTTGCCCGCGCCGTGCGGACATAGTCCTCGCTGAGCACCTCCAGCATGGCCGACCGGGTCTGGCGGGCAATGACCGCAAGGGGGATGGTGCCCAACACAATGGTCGGCAGGATGAGGTGGGACAGGGCCGAGGTAAAGGCGCCCTTCTGACCCGATAACAGACTGTCTATCAGCATGAAGCCGGTGACCGGCGGAAAAAAGTAGATCAGCGAAATGCGGCCCGAGACCGGGGTCCATTTCAAGATGCCGGAGAAGAAGATGATCAGCAAAAGCCCCCACCAGAAGATCGGCATGGAATAGCCCACCAGGGCCGATCCCATGACGGTATGATCGAACACCGAACCGCGTTTCACCGCTGCAATGATACCGGCCGGAATGCCTAAGGCGACGGCAAACGCGATGGCGCAGACCGACAGTTCCAGCGTCGCCGGAAACAGCGTGAAGAACTCCTCGAACACCGGCTTCTTGGTGACCAGCGAATTGCCCAGATCGCCGGACAGCGCCCCCCAGAGATAGTCGAGATACTGCTCCCACAACGGCCGGTCGAAACCGAACTGCTTGAGCAGCGCGGCGTGGCGTTCCGGTGTCAGCCCGCGTTCGCCGGCCATCAGCAGGACCGGGTCGCCGGGCAGCAGCCTGATGAAGGCAAACGCGGCAATCGTCACGCCAATGAATGTCGGAATGATCAGCCCGAGGCGCCGGAGCAGATAGGCGAGCATGTTGGCTTTCTAACTAGCAGAACCGAAAAGCCCGGCAGACAGGAGCCTGCCTGCCGGGACCGTTTGGATTAAGGCGTCCGGCCTATTCCTTGATGTCGACGCCATAGAAGACGTGACCGCCGAACGGATCGATCTTGTAGCCTTCGACTTCCTTGCGCATGGCCTTGAACACCACCGAATGGGCGATGGTGGCCCACGGAGCCTGCTCCTTGAAGATGGCCTGCGCCTGTTCGTAGAGCTTGGTGCGGTCTTCCTTCTCCGAGACGGTCTTGGCCTGCTGGATCAGATCGTCGAACGGCTTGTGGCACCATTGCGCCCGGTTCGAACCGCCAACGGCATCACAGCCCAGCAGCACGGCCAGGAAGTTGTCCGGGTCGCCATTGTCGCCGGTCCACCCGAGCAGCACGGCGCCGTCACGGTCTTCGGCCTTGGAGCGCTTGAGATACTCGCCCCACTCGTAGGAGACGATTTCCGCCTTGACGCCGATCTTGCCGAAGTCGGCCTGGATCAACTCCGCCATGCGCCTTGCGTTCGGGTTGTAGGGACGCTGCACCGGCATGGCCCAGATCTTCATGGAAAGATCCTTTACGCCGGCGTCCGCCAGCATTTTCTTGGCGCCATCGGGATCGTAGGGATCATCCTTGATCGATGCATTGTAGGACCAGATGGTCGGCGGGATCGGATTTTTCGCCGCCTTGCCGGCACCTTGGAAAACGGCGTCGAGAATGGCCTGCTTGTTGATCGCCATGTTCAATGCCTTGCGCACCTGGGCGTTGTCGAACGGGGCGACCTTGGTATTGTAGGCGAGGTAACCGACATTCAAACCTTCCTGTGACGGCAGCTTGAGGTCCGGATCGTTGCGGATCGCTTCCAGGTCTGCCGGGTTCGGATAGGGATTGAAATGGCACTCGCCGGCCTTAAGCCGCTGATGGCGCACAGAGGCATCCGTCGTGATGGCGAACACCAGATCGTCGATCATCGCCTTGCCGGCCCAATAGCCCTCATGGGCCTTGTAGCGGATGACCGCATCCTTCTGGTAGGCGACGAACTTGAACGGTCCGGTGCCGACCGGCTTCTGGTTGAGGTCTTCCTTGTTGCCGCCGGCCGCCAGTTTGTCGGCATATTCCTTCGACACGACGGACGCGAAGTCCATACCGAGATTGGCGATCATCGGCGCTTCCGGCCGGTTGAGGATGAACTTGACCGTATGATCGTCGACCTTCACCACGTCCTTCAAAAGCGATGGCATGGACATGCCGTCGAAATACTCCCAGGCCGTGCCGGCGGTATATTGATGCCAGGGATGGTCTTTCTTGAGCTGGCGGGTGAAGGAGAACACCACATCGTCGGCGTTCAGGTCGCGGCTTGGCGTGAAATAGTCCGTGGTGTGGAACTTCACGCCCTTGCGCAGATTGAATGTATATTCCAGTCCGTCATCGGATACCTTCCAGCTCTCTGCCAAAGCCGGAACGATATTTGTCGTGCCGCGCTCGAATTCGACCAGCCTGTTATAGATTGAGCGCGATGAAGCATCGAAAGTGGTGCCGGCGGTGTAAAGCGCCGGATCGAAGCCTTCCGGCGATCCTTCCGAGCAATGCACCAAAGTCTTGGCCTGCGCGGCACCTGCTGCAAGCATGGTTGCACCCAGCAGCGCCGATAGCATGAGCCTATGGCGTTTCATTGAACTACTCCCTGATTTTGCACTTGTAACGCACCCCGGACGGGGGGCGGGGTCCAAACCCTAAGCAAGTAAACCACCTTTTGGCCGGCTTGGGAACATTGCTGAGGTTTGGACCGGGACCTAAGAAGAGGCGAGGAGGCTCCGAGCGCAGCGAGGCAAGCGCGACCGCGCGCCGGCCGACAGGTGGCGTGGAGCGGCTTAGGCCGCGACAGGGCGCTTAGATCGGCCGCCCCCGCGGA
>JANQIR010000251.1 GCA_028282065.1 Aestuariivirgaceae bacterium | reverse complement strand
GGCTCCGGCCAACTCAAGCCGGACACGAATGGCCCAAACGTGTTTGGGAAGCAGCGGTCGTTTCTGGCCGATGATGCGGCCATGGTTCCAGGCCTTCTTGGACGGAATGACCATGGGCAGGTTTGAAGCGGACATAGCGGTTCCTCCGAACCGTTCCCGCCACGCCACACCGCTCGAAACACTCGAGCAGCCGAGCTTAGATCAAAGCGTGCAGCACTGCATTGACCGCTTGGAGCCCATTGTGACCCCTCGGGCTTTCTCCACTGGACAACAGCTCGATCCTCTAGAGTTGCCATTGCCTTGAATGGAAAAAATGACCCTTTGCGATATTTGTGCCCGTTGTTGCCAATACCCAATCTGTGGAAGTTACTCGGACTGCACCCGGCATCGCGCATAAGAATCGCCTGACCCGCATGCAGGTTCACGGTCGAGACAATGTCCACGACGCCGTCGCGGATTTGGTGTATCCGTTCAGGCGGACTGCCGCCCAGCGTCATCAGCTCGAAGAGCTCAATCTTAACCTTGCCGCCCGAGTTCTGCTCGCCCTTTTGGGCCCAGGCCTCGGACATCTGCGTGCGCGCCGTAGTGTGGTGGATTTGAAGTTCGTTACATTGCTCGCGGCACGCTCCTGAACGAACTTCGAATTCGGGGCACTAGCCGTGGCGCTCAGGAACCAATGCAGTTTGAGTTCGTACTCCGCAGCGGTCGCGCTTGTAGCTGCGGTCATGCCGAATGCTAAAGCGGCCAACTCAATACGTGTTCGGTGGAGGACATCAGGCGATCAAAGCTAGACTGCGAGGCAAGTCGTCAGATTCCTCTGACTACGCTTACGCTTTTCGCAGAACTGAAATTTTCTTATGTTACATGTGCAGCTGATCGGGATCTGCAATGCAATTCCGGTTCTGGCGGGGAACTAATACTTGAACAAGGCATCTTCAGCGCTCAATACACTGGCGTGTGAGGCAGCCAAACATCTAAGGCGAAACATGAGACAGGTTTTGCTTACCCGCGCCAGTACGTTGGCTAACATCACGAATTTGTTGCAAGACGCAGGTGCGCAAGTTGAACGCGGATTGCACAAGTTCAACTTGCCGACGGAACTTGAACCCCTGTTTGGCTACTATGTTCCTGTGTTGCAGTGTCTGGACTTCGTTAGATACATGGAACGAAGGGAACACATTGATGACATCATCTATAGATCATTTGATGGCGTGCAGAGTCCAAATCTGGAAAATGCACCCTATTCAAATGGATTGAGACCGGTAAATTTGCGCGACGTGTTGCAGAACTTCTGTAGCTTCGTCCACTGGGAAAATCCGGGGTTCCGGTTCTCGATACAGAAAAACTCAAAGCTGGCATCAATTACCGTCACTGTTGATGACATGCTTCGCGGAGGCGGCAACCACTATTCCGATTGGACTATCGTCCTGCAGTTGATATCGATCATTCGCGCATGTCTTGGTTCTCCACCAAACCTGCAGGCAGTTCGAATCCACCAGCAGTTCAATCCGTGCGAGGCAGCCCAGGAAGAGTTTTCGCATTGCGAATTTCGGACCGGGTGCAGCGAAACGGAAATCAGCTTTCCGGCGGAGTACCTGACCAGTCGGTTGCCGGAGCTGCAGCACTCCATAAGACCGCCTGATGATGCCGGTGTGTCAGGAACTAAGGCGGAAATCGGTTTTCCCATGTCCCTGGAAATGTCGCTTCGAAGCTATGTCCAGGAGGGGCGTCTGGATATCAATCTCGCAGCGGAGATCTCCCGAACTTCCGTACGTACTCTCCAGCGGCGCTTGTCCAGCTACAAGCTTAGCTATACGCAGATCATTCAACGTTCGCGGTTTGAGGTTGCAACGGAACTTTTGCATGACCGGGACAACAAGATAATCGATGTGGCCCTTGCGGCCGGCTATGACGATCCCTCGCACTTCGCGCGGGCATTCAGAAAAATCGCCGGAGTCAGTCCGACGGAGTATCGCCGGATAACCCTGTCAGAGTAGTTGGTCCACATTCTACCCAGGAAACAGCCAGGTCAGCTTAAGCTGCAACTGCCATTCAGGGCCGCCATCGGGCCGGACGACATTGTAGTAGGCCTTCACAGTACCCTTGACGGGCTGATTGCCCAGCTTGAACAGTTTGTCGAACCCGCCGCCGACCGGCACTGTCCACTTGTTACCGCTTGTGGCTTCCCAGTTCGCCGTAATGATCGGGCCACCACCAACGGACCATCCATCTCCGATGTTGTAGTTGATGAACGGCTGGATCGTCATAACGTTGACATCCGGACGGCTGTTGTCACCAGCGAACGACCAGATGTTGTTAATCAGGAAGCCATAGTTCCAGGGGCTTCTGGCGAAGAAAACGACAGCGCCGGGACCTGCAGCCCACTTTTCGCTCCCGAGTGAAGAATCTGTCGCGGTCGGAAACTGGAACGTTGGACCGACACCCCAGGTCAGGTCGCCAAGTGCTGTCGGCACCGTAGCGGCAGGCACAAAGTAGAATTGAGTCTGCATGTCAGCCAGGCCAAATTCCTGTGTGTCGCCCGGGAACAATCGGGGCTTGTCGACAAAGGGAATGATTGGCCGGGTGATCAGGTTCCACTCGCTGTTCAGTTCGAGTGGATAGACAGGTTGCGTCACGAAAACAGTTTGTGTGTTGTCGAAAGCGCCGGCATTGAAATTGAAATCCACTTCAAACGGTACCGAAATCAAGGAAGCAATAGGATTTTGAGATTGCTCTTGCAGGGATGGCCCGGTTTCCTCCGCCAGGACCTCGCAGTGGCCTGCCATGGCAAACAGTGCAGCAAACAAGCAGCTGGCAATCCAATTATCGAGCACCCTCATCACCTGCTCCTCCATAGTATTGCCTTTGGTAAATCCAGGAGTTGCCACTCAGAAAAATCCCGGCACACAACAGCATTGCGAGTATAAAAATGGAACATTTGACTTCAGGCCATTTCGCGCCAAGTGTGAGTTTCTGCGTCGGCTATTTACGACCTGAACCATTGCGGCCACCGATATGTATGAACTCGCCCGGAGGACCCATTCTGATGTCATAAACAATTGCCGCAGCCCGTAATGCAAATGCCGTCACAACGGCCAACAGTTCAGCCACGCCCTCAGGTAACTGGACATGGTTCAAGCCTGCATATGTGAGTGCACCGATGAGAGCGGCAGTCGCATAGAGTTGGCCCGACAGTATCAAGGGTTGGGTGTTGGTCAGAACGTCCCGGATTATGCCGCCACCAGTGGCGGTAAGCATCCCCATGAAGACCGCAACGACAACTGGTGCATCAACGCTCAACGCGACGTGACAGCCGACGACCCCGAACGCCGCGAGGCCCAGCGCGTCGCCCCAAATCATGCCCCTTCGCTTCAGTATCTCGTCAGATATGAAGAAGAACGTGAATAGCGATACAGCAACGCACAGGACGAGCTCTATCGGGTTCTGGGTCCACCAGACAGTACGGTCCAGCAAGAGGTCCCGGACCGTGCCACCACCAATACCGGTTATCGTTCCGATCAGAACAAAACCCAGAATGTCCATGCGATAGCGTGCAGCTGTCAAAGCTCCACTGATCGCAAAGACGACATCGCCGAAGTAGTTGATAGCAAGGATGCTTGCGCTCAATGGTTCAATTGGGGTCGGCATTGCTCGTCTCCAGTTTCTGAATCCCGGGAAGCCGGCGCGGTCACGACGCCTTCTGGCGCGGATCCAGCAGGAGCTGCGGTGCGATCTTCTGTACCAACCGGAGAACTGGCGAGCCGGCCGCGTCACCTGTTCCCACTGTGCTGTCCAACGCACGCCGCATTGCTGCTGCATCTATCGCGTCGCCGGCGGCGATCATGACTATTGCGGAACGCGGGCGTTCTGGCTCCCAACCACCGCATTGCTCGAACTCGTATCGCTTTCCAACCATCTGTAATGCGAACTTGATAGTGGGGAGTTCCTCCAAACAAATAACGCCCTTGCAGCGAATGATTGTATCGGGAAGGTCTTCGAGAACCGTGCGGAGCGCGGTCAGGGACAAGGGCTGTTCCTCCATCCAGTGACAGGCGGTGAACGAATGGTCGTGTCCGCCAAGAGCACCGGGGCTTCCAATTGTCCTTGGTTTCCTGTTGCCGAGTTCAGGCCAAAGCAGAAGCTCCATTGGGACTCGGGCAAGTGTGGTGGTCAGTACGGGCACGCCAGGCGACAGTTCGCGCAGTTGCTGTTGGGCCTGTGTCAGCTGACGTGGGTCAACCAGATCTGCCTTGTTCAGAATAACAATATCGGCACAGGAGACCTGGGACTGCACAAGCTCCCTCGTTGCCCCCTTCATGCAGACGAACTTCTCCGCATCAACGACAGTCAACATGCTGCTCAGTGTAAAGGCGGCGGAGAGTTCAGTCTCAATGAGAGTGTTCAACACGGGCCCTGGCGCCGATACTCCACTCAACTCTACCAGTACGAGATTCGGCGGTTCCGGTCGGTTCAAGAGCGCCAAACATGCTCCCGCCAGATCATCACGGATGGTGCAGCAGATGCAGCCGTTGGCAAGAGAGATCGTTTCACCCTCGAAACCGACCACCAGGCTGGCGTCGATGTTGATTGCTCCGAAGTCATTGACCAGTACGGCAACGCGAATTCCGTGCTGCTCCGTCAAGACGTGATTGAGCAGCGTCGTCTTGCCAGCACCCAGGAACCCGCCGATCACGACAACTGGTGTTCGCATCCGGCCGGATCTGCGGCTTGCGTCCTGAGGCACGCTGTCTGGATTGGGGATCATGCTACCTTGCCAGAGCCGTAGACCGGCTTGCCGGGAAAAACGTCATCGATGTTCAGGGAATTTCGTACGACAACGGTACCGTTGACAAGCACATGGGTGATACCCGTTGACGGCAAGCCGCCATCTTTCATTGTCGCGTTGTCTGTAACTGTTTCCGGATCGAAAACCGCAATATCGGCCTCCTTTCCCTCCTGGATCCGTCCCTTGTTCGCCATCTGCGGAACACCGTTCTTTTCGAGGAAGCTGGCGATCATGAATGACATCTTGGAGACGGCGAGCGACAGCGGAATATCGATCGTCTTGTCTCGCACCCATCGCAACAATCTGGCGTGCGAACCTGCGCCACGCGGATGGCCGTTGACGGCTTCGAAGGGCACATCCCAATCGAGGGCGGCCTCGCCGCTCGCCCGGATGGTGTACGGGAACGCGTCGCTCCCCAAAACGGTGTTCGGATTGGCAAGTGCCTGCACAACGGTATCTTCCGTTGCATTGTAGAACATAATCGATGTTCCCGGCGCGGTCCTGTTGAGTTCCTCGTAGCGCTCCTTGGTCAAAGGTTCCATCGTTGCGGTCTCGATAATGTCCCCGTAGTCGCGACCCATGTTGTCTTGATAGTTGTCGGGATGAAGATAGTCCGCGCCAACAATCGATCCGCCGAAATTGTATGGGTAGATTTCCGCCAGAACCTGGATGTTTGCTTCACGAGCATTGTCCACCAGGTCCAGTGCTGTGGTTGTATCTGCAAGCGTTTGTGCCGTCATGTGTTGCAGCACCAGTCCGCCGCCATAAATCTCCTGCGGCCCCATCATTTCGAAGAAGCCCAATATACCGCTCGCAGGTGGCATCTGGCTGGAAAACCGTCCATGCAGGAAGACGGCTTGTCCGTACCTACCAGCCATCTTCTGACAAACGAGAGACTCTGCCTGCGTGCAACCGCCTACCATGTAACCAACAGCATGACCGATCCCCACGGCACCCTGCTTCAGGCCCTTCTCCAGATCTTCCTCGAATTGGCCAAGCTGATCACCGGAGACCTTTTCCGTTGACCATTTCATTGTGGTGTTGGCGCCGCCGGCAAGCATGTCGTAAACGAAGTCGCCGGCAAACCTCGTCTTGTAGTTCGGATTGAACAAATGCTCGCGGATCGGAATGGATCCGACAGATGCCCCATAGTTGGTTCGGCATTTGCCTTCCAGCGCCGCGTACCAGCCCTCGACCGGATAGACACCGGCTTCAAGTTCAAGCGGCGTCGTCACGCCGTCGCGTAATGCAAGCTTTTCACCAAATGGCACACCGGCGTTGTGATGATGCATGTCGATGAAACCCGGGCATACCACCTGACCAGCGGCGTCTATAGTCTCATCGCCCTCAATTGCATCTTCGGTGACAATTGAAATCCGGTCACCTTCGATCCCGACATTGCGTATCGCATCCAGACCCGTTTCGGGATCAATGACCCGGCCGCCGATGATGGCGATATCGTACTTTGGGGTTCGGTCGGTCACTCTGCTGCCTCCGGCTCCGGGAACGTCCATTTGCCTTCCTGGATTTCTTTGCTTGGCCGATACAGCCGCACGGCATAGTTCCAGCCGTCCATGACATAGAGGAAATTATCCTTGTTACCTTTCTCCGTACCGAAATTTACGGTTACGGAGCCATCGCTGGAAGGCTTCGCGGTCACGCTGTTGATGCTGTAGGAGTTGTACTTGTTCTTCTCGAAATAGCCGTCCTTGTTGTAGATGCTGATCGACCAGAAGCCCTTGACCGGAACGTCCTTGACAGTGAGCTTGAAGTTTCCCGCTTTGCGGGGAGCGTTTCTGGTGATGTAGAAGGCCTCGTAGACCGGCAAGCCTCCCCAGCCGAAAGCGGCTCCCAGCAAATGGCGCGTTTCGGTAACCTCTTCCTTCTTTCCAAACATACGCTTGGTATTCGGGACACCTTTGCTCAACTCCAGCAGAGCCTTGTATGTCGCCTCATAGCTCTTCTTGTCATAATTCGGCGACCTGTATGGTTTCGATGACTTGGCCTCAATCTTCATTGCATCCTGCAAAGCATTTGCCGCTTTGATGTCGGCCTTATCAACCGGGTTTGCCAGCGTCCGCCCCACAAGAATCACGTAGGGTGTCACAAACTTCTCCTTAGTCAGCTCGTAGGTTCCACCCTTATGGAAAACCTCGTTGATGTACTCGTTCTCGTTAACCACCATCACTGACATGTATCGCTTGCCGGGGTCCGGTAGTGTGAGCGTGGCACCCTGGCCGATGTTCACCACCGCGAAACTGTAAAGCGTATCGCGGTTCATGCGGATGACGTTCTGTTTGTCGAGCGGCGTAGGCTGGCGATTGTGGTGCCATTTGTTGACGCCGCCGGTGAGCTTGAGAAACCGGTCTATCTGGGAGGCGGTTTCTGCCCGGACATAATTGTCGACATTTACCGGAATACTCTGGCCGCCTCCATGCGCAGCGAGTGACTCGGACAACTTACCGGAGGCGTTTGCGTGAACCGCAGTGAGAAGTACGGCTGCGGCAACTAGAGCGGGTCCTGAGCGGGGCATGGTTGTCTCCTTGGTTTCCAGGGGCAGAGGTGAGTTCCTACGCTTGCATGACAGCAACTGAAGTTCTGGCCATTTCGCGCCAACCGGGAACCTCCCATCACTTGAACAGGCAAAAATTGCATGGCGCAAACTGGCCGGAAGCGCTGTGGCATTGTGCGTATGCTTGCATCCTCAGACGAGAAGAGGCACGGCATGCGTTACCGGCTACGAGGGAATGCTGGCGAACCTGACGACAAACTTGTCGGGGATGTCGGATGGCACATCGGCGATTTGACCGCGACCAGCCAGCTATCGATTGAAGCCGTGGCCAAGGCGGTCGGGATGAGTTGCCGTTCAATGCAACGTGGGCTTGAACAGCACGGCACAACCTATTCGCACTTGGTCGATCAGGTTCGTTGCGAAATAGCCAAGTCCCTTCTGGATTCGGATCACAAGACGATAGCAGAAATCGCAGAAAGACTGGGATACCGCGACCCGAGCAGTTTCAGTCGTGCCTTTACGCGTTGGGCTGGAACATCGCCGAGAGTCTACCGGGCGAGACACAGATCGTTGACGTAAGTGAGGACCTCTGCAGCAGTCCCAAATGCACTTTGTTTCACGTGTCCGGAAGTGGCACTTAACGGAAGTCCGCTACTTCAATAATGTATCTGCTTCGCCGTCAACATTGGACATTCAGCAGTCCACCGGCATCCGGTCGAAATGTCCGCATCGCCGACATTACATTGCCCAACACTTCGCAGGTGCAACGAATGTCCGCATTCGGATGCCGGGACTTGTAATGGCGAGTGGCAGCTACGGGCCGAGAATGACGGTTGGATTCTTCGCAGTGCTACTGAGCAGCAAAATTCAGCTCTGAGTCCATTCAAGACCTTATGCTGATGTCGCGAACGCGATGATCCGTTTCAAGCTGAATGCGCAAGTTTGACCCATTTCTGACTTCGCGTGTCGGTCGGTCCTTGCTTCAAAAGCTGCCAATGATCACCACCGCGTCAATTGCGAGAGATGGGTCTTCGGTAGTCATCGCGTGGTGTTCTTATCTTACGAGTCTGGATTTGGTTTGCCTTTACCCCGTATCTTTGTGTTTGCATCTTCCTGAGCTAATCGCATGGCCCGGAGCTTGGCGGTTTTCGCCCTGCGCTCTTCGGCTATTTTCTCCTGCTCACGTAAGACGCGCTCGGCGCGTTTGCGCATCGCCGAGCGCCGCTCGTCCGCAGCCGATTTGTTTCCACCTGACATTTCGGTTCGTCCTTTGCTGGCTCAACGCATCGCATTTACGTCGTATTTGATTATGCCGCCCTTGCTGCCTGGCGCCGTTTACGGCGGTGACGTCTCTGTTGGGGTTTCGAGTGTCTCCGCCGGTTTTCCGACACACCGGTTGACGGCAGGTCGGCAGGCGCGTCGCCGATAACGGTCAGCGTGCCCTTGATCAGGCTTTCGATCGCGCGCAACTGCTGCCTCTCGGTCACATCGCACAGCGATATCGCAATGCCCTCGGCACCGGCCCGGGCAGTTCGCCCAACCCGGTGAACGTAACACTCCGGCTCGTTCGGCAGCTCGAAATTGATC
>JANQIR010000194.1 GCA_028282065.1 Aestuariivirgaceae bacterium | reverse complement strand
TTGCAGGCCAGTGCCATGCGTGGTTCCTGGCGGGTTACTGCCTATGCGGATCCCAAGGGCAAGGCGCTGGCCCAGGATCGGTTCCTGGTTGAGGACTTTGTTCCCGACCGGATCGCGTTTGACCTGTCGACCCCCAGGGAAGTCCTGAGCCGGACGTCGGAAACGGCTGTCGAACTGGCTGGTAAGTACCTATACGGAGCGCCGGCGGCCGGCCTGGTGCTGGAAGGCGAGCTGAATATCGCGCCGGTGCGCAACTTGAAGGACTTTACCGGATATCAGTTCGGTCTCCACGATGAGGGCGTCACGCCTGTCGGCGATACGCTCAGCAACCTGCCGGTGACGGATGCGAGCGGCCGGGCGCAAATCAAACTGACATCCGCCAAGCTGCCGAAGTCCACAAGTCCTCTGGAAGCGACTGTAACTGTACGTATGCGCGAAGGCGGTGGCCGTGCGGTGGAGCGCCGCTTGACGCTGCCGGTTGAAGGCGCCCAGACGCTGATTGGACTGAAACCGTTATTCGAAGGCGGTTCGGTTGCCGAGGGAGAAACCGCGTCCTTTGACGTCATCGCCCTGGACAGAGCGCGCCGACAGGTTCCGGCAGCGGGCTTGAAGTGGTCGCTTGTCAGGATCGAGCGCCGGTATCAATGGTACCGCACGGGCAGCGGTTGGAACTACGAGCCGGTAACACAGACCGCCAAAGTTGCTGATGGTACGATAGACGCGTCTGCCGATGCACCGGTGCGGCTCGCCGCCAAGGTGACATGGGGCCGTTACCGGCTGGACGTGGAAAGCCCGGATCCCGATGGCCCGGCGGCGAGTATCATGTTCTCCGCCGGCTGGTATGTCGAGAGCAAGTCGACGGATACCCCGGACGGTCTGGAGGTCGGCCTGGACAAGGCGTCCTATGCGCCAGGAGCGACGGCAAGACTGACCATTTCACCGCGATATGCCGGAAAGGCCCTTGTCGTGGCCGGCACGGAAAAGGTACTGTTCTCAAGAACAATCGACGTGCCTGAGAAAGGCGCCGTTGTGGATATCCCCGTTGGTGAAGACTGGTCCGGCACATACATCACGGTGGCGCACTACCGGCCCGGCGATGGTCCGCAATCTCGTGGTCCGGCCCGCGCCGTCGGCATCAAGTGGCTTGCAGTGGATCCAGGTGAACGCAAACTGGCCGTCAAGCTGGATGCGCCAGAGAAATCGCGCCCGCGCGGTACGTTCACCGTCCCGGTCTCGCTGGAAGGTTTGGCTGAGGGCGAACAGGCTTATGTGATGCTGGCGGCAGTCGACGTGGGTATCTTGAACCTTACCGGTTATAAGGCGCCGGACCCGGCGGCCTGGTACTTCGGCCAGCGCCGGCTGGGTATGGAAATTCGCGATATGTACGGCCGCCTGATAGACGGCACGCTTGGTGCAACGGGCCTGGTCCGTTCCGGCGGCGATCAGGCCGGGCTTGGTATGAAAGGCGCGCCGCCGACCCAACCCCTGATGGCCTTCGTCTCGGGACCTGTCACCCTTGATGGTGACGGTAAAGCCGAAATCGAGGTCTCGGTGCCGCAGTTCAACGGCACTGTCAGGTTGATGGCCGTCGCCTGGACGGCATCCGGTGTCGGGCAAGGCACGCAGGATGTGATCGTGCGCGATCCTGTGGTGATCACGTCCACTACGCCGCGATTCCTGGCGCCGGGCGATCAAACAGACATGCGGGTTGAAATCGCCAACACCGATGGTCCTGCCGGCAGCTACAAAGTGTCGGTGAAGGCGGATGGTGCGGTCACGGCAAGCGAGACCGGCGGATCGATGCAAATCGATCTGGCACCAGGTGAAGTCAAGGTCTTGAGCGTACCCCTGACGGCCGGATTTGCCGGGCCGGCGGTTATCGATGTGACGGTCAGCGATGGTGGCGCCGTCAACATCACACATACCACGCGGCTTGATGTGCGAGCCCCGCAACTGCCGCTGACGGAGCAGCGGATTGTGAACCTTGCGGCAAACGGCGGAAGTATCACTGTCAGCAAAGACCTGCTCGACGGCTTCAGGTTGGAAAACTCCCGCATTGCCGTGGGTGTGTCGCGGGCTGCCGGGCTCGACGTGGCCTCTTTGCTCATGGCGCTGGACCGCTATCCATACGGCTGTACCGAACAAACCACGAGTCGGGCACTGCCGCTGCTCTATCTTAGCGAACTGACCGGACTTGATGCGGCAGGAAGCGATGCGGATCTTCGCAAGCGGATCCAGAAGGCCATAGACCGCGTTCTGGCCAACCAGTCCAGCTCGGGCAGTTTTGGACTTTGGTCTGCATCGGGCGGTGATTTGTGGCTGGATGCCTATGTCACCGATTTCCTCACCCGGGCACGTGAGCGCGACTTTACGGTGCCGGACGTTGCCTTCACCCAGGCTTTGGACAACCTTCAGAACAATCTGTCCTTCGGCAAGGATCTGAAGGCCAAGAGCGCACAAATTGCCTATGCGCTCTACGTGTTGGCGCGCAACAAGCGGGCTTCTGTCGGTGATCTGCGGTATTTCGTCGATGCGAGGCTCGATGCGTTCAACGCCCCGATGTCGCGGGCTCATCTGGCGGCCGGCCTTGGCCTTTATGGCGACAGGCTGCGTTCCGGCAAGGCGTTCGCATCGGCGCTAGACCGGCTTGATACCATCGAAGCGGATAAGTTCACCGGGCAGTACTACGGCTCGAAGCTGCGTGATGGCGCTGCTGTTCTCGCCCTGGCTGCGGAAACGCCCGCTGGCAACGCGATCGTCAAGAGACTGATTTCACATGTCTCCGATGCCAGGCAGGAAAAGACCCACACCAGCACGCAGGAGAATGTCTGGATGGTGTTGGCCGCCAGGGCGCTACGTGCCGCCGGCGAACCGCTCAAGCTAGAAGTGGATGGTGAAAGCCACAGCGGCAATCTGGCCAGGTCCCTGGCCGGGGAACTGATCGCGGCAACCCCGATCACTGTGACGAACCGTTCGGATGAGGACCTCAAGGCGGTTCTGACAGTCAATGCCGTGCCTGACCGGCCGTTGCCGGCCGGTGGCAACGGGTTCGAGATTGAGCGGCAGTATTACGACCGCAGCGGCAATCCGGTCGATCCGGCCGGTGTCGCGCAAAATCAAAGGCTGGTTGTCGTTTTGAAGGTGACCGAGCAAACGCCAGCCGTCTCGCGTTTGCTGGTTTCCGACCTGCTCCCGGCAGGCTTCGAAATCGACAATCCGCGGCTGCTGGCAAGCAGTGACCTGCAATCCCTGAAATGGTTGCCGGACACTTTGGGCGGCGCACATACGGAATTCCGCAAAGACCGCTTCATCGCATCTTTCAACCGTAAACCGGGTGATAAGCGTGCGGTGCATCTTGCCTACATGGTGCGGGCGGTGTCGCCCGGGAAATTCGTTCATCCGGCGGCGACGGTGGAAGATATGTACCGGCCGCATCTGTCGGCAAGAACGGCAATGGGGCGGGTAACGGTCAACGGGACCGCGCAGTGACAGGGCGAACTCGAAACGGCGCGGCGGGGCAGCGACCGGCGCAAGGACGGGCTTGGATCTTCATGCCTTTCCTTGCCGCCGTCGTGTTGATCATGGGTGCGGTGTTCGTGACGGAAGTTGATCGGCGCCACCCGCTGCCGCTTGACAAACTGACCGATCTCTCGCCACAGGTTGTCGATGCCGAAGGTCTTCTTCTGCGCGCCTTCGCCGCCGGCAACGGCACCTGGCGGTTGCCAGTTCGAATTGAAGATGTCGACCCGCAATACCTGAAGATGCTGATCGCCTATGAAGACAAGCGGTTCCACCGTCACTTCGGGGTAGATCTGCTTGCGCTTGTGCGTGCCGCCGGGCAGGCAGCCCTGTCCGGGCGCATCGTGTCGGGTGGCTCGACGATCACCATGCAACTTGCAAGTCTGCTGGAGGGTCGACGCGACCGGTCGCTCGCGGCGAAACTCAAACAGATGGTCAGGGCGTTGCAGCTCGAAGCGCGGTTTACCAAGACCGAGATCCTGCAGCACTATCTGACGCTGGCGCCTTATGGTGGAAATCTCGAGGGCCTCAGGGCGGCCTCGCTGGCTTATTTTGGCAAGGAGCCGGCCATGCTGAATCCGGGCCAGGCGGCGCTGCTGGTATCGTTGCCGCAATTGCCGGAGCAACGCCGCCCCGACCGCCACCCGGCAAACGCCCGCAAGGCCCGCGATAGAATGCTTATGAGAATTGCCGGCGCGGGCGTTGTACGTCCTGACGAAGCGAAACTCGCCGCCGGGCGCGAGCTGTCCGCGAAACGCCGCGCAATGCCGTTCCACGCAGCCCATCTGGCACTTGCGGCGCGGCGTCTGGATCCGGGCGGGAAGGTCTACAAGACAACAATCAGGCGGAGCGTCCAGCGCAAGTTGGAAAGACTGGCGCGAGAACGCGGTGCCTCAATGGGACCTGGTCTCTCGCTCGCCATGCTTGTGCTGGACCACTCCAGCGGTGCAGTGATTGCCGAAGTGGGCTCGCCGGATGTGTTCGATGCGTCGAAGGCTGGCGAAATAGACATGACGTCGGCTGTGCGTTCGCCTGGCTCGGCGCTGAAACCTTTCATCTATGCGTTGGCGTTCGATGCTGGTATGGCGCGCCCGCAAACCCTGATTGAAGACCGGCCTGCAAGTTTCGCCGGTTACAGGCCGCGCAACTTCGATTACCGCTATCGCGGCACGGTCACAGTCGCCGCGGCACTGCAGGAATCACTGAACATACCCGCAGTGCGGTTGCTCGACGCGGTGGGCCCGCTCAGGCTGATGGGCTGGTCAGACCGGGCCGGCATGAAGCTTCATCTGCCCCCGAACAAGGGACCTGGATTGCCGATTGCACTGGGTGGTGCGGGCGTGACGCTGCGCGATCTGGCAGCGGGATATGCAACCCTTGCGCGGCTTGGCAAGACCGTTGCGGTGCACGATGGCGTGCGACCAGCGCCGCAAGAAGGCGAGCCGGTCGAGGTGCTGCCGGCGGTTTCTGCATGGTACGTGAACCGGATACTGGCTGGCGTCGAACCTCCCGAAGGGTCTTTGCGCAACGGCATCGCCTACAAGACGGGCACATCTTACGGCTATCGTGATGCGTGGTCCGTCGGTTATGACGGTAGGTATGTGATTGCCGTGTGGATCGGAAGACCGGACGCCACGCCCGTTCCCGGGCTGTCCGGGCGTACACATGCAGCGCCAGTTCTGTTCGAGGCCTGGTCGCAGTTGGGTCTTGCGCCCGCAAGATTGCCGGATGCTCCGCCTGGAGCCGTTGTAATGACGGCTGACAAGTTGCCGCCAACCTTACGCAGGTTCAGCCGCCAGGCCGCTGAGGCCGTCTCTCTCGATTTCCGCGAGGCGCCACCGCGCATTGTCTTCCCGCCGGACGGAGCGCGTGTCGAGCTTGGCCTTCGCTCCGGCGGCCGTGCCGCGCCCGTGGTTCTGAAACTTCACGGCGGCCGCCCACCGTTCCGCTGGCTGTTGAACCAGCATCCGCTGGATCGCCCGCAGCGCCGCCGAAACCTGAGCTGGACGCCGGACGGTCCGGGATACTCGACGTTGACGGTTATCGATGCCCGTGGCCAAAGCGCGCGGGTGACAGTCTACCTCGATTAGGCTATTGCCAGCATACCTGTTGACTTTGCCGGCCGGTTCGATCGATGCCCAATCTCATCCTGGTTCACCAGAAAACCAAGCAGGACCCGGAGGATTACCGGGAGATTGCCCGGCTTGTCGAAGACTCAGGGCAGGGCATCTCGGTTTTTATCGTCGACACCAAGGATCGCAGCCCGTCGGTTGCCGGAATGGATGAAACGCAATCAACCCTGACCGTTTCGCCCATGCCGCTCAAACAGTTCCGGCCACCGCGCGGGACTGTCCTGCAGGGTTTTGAATACCCCAAGGGCGAGCAGTACGAAATGCTGTCGGCAGTCGCAATGCCGGTGCCCGAGTGGATCCGCATCACTCCGGATACCAAGCTGGACCCTGAGGCCTGGGGGCCATATGTCGTGGTCAAACCGGAACTTGGCCGCAAGGGTGCTGAGATCTTCATCAAGCGTACAGGCCGGGTCAGGTACCGCGCCCCGGAAGAGTTTGACGAGGACCATCCCGGCCGCAAGGCGTCCATGCTGGCGCAACGTTTCATCTACACGGGCAGGTGGCCGTCCAATTTCCGGGTGGTCACTCTTTTCGGAAAGGCCCTGATGTGCTGGCTGTGCGAGGCCGATCATTCGCATGTGCCTTTGAACTCGCGCTTCGACTTCAAGGCCAAGGGCGGCATCACCGTTGTTTCCAACAAGAGAACGTCCAGTTATTCATTGTCCTTCGATGAGGGGGTTATTGCCTTGGCGGAGGCCTGCCACCGGGCATTTCCCGACCAGCCGGTACTTGGCACAGATATCGTTCGTGATTCTGACACAGGCGAACTCTACGTGTTGGAGTGCAATCCGCGTGGTGATGCCTGGCTGTTATCTTCAGATATGGGCCGGATGATCGAACAGGCGAACGGTCTGGACTTCAAATCGCAGTTCGATGGCTTGAAGATCGCCGCATCGGTTCTCGCGGAGGTGACGCTGGCGCGTGCCAGTTGACGTGGCTTGGGTAGTAACGAACAGGGTCAGTTCATGCAATTCATCGAAAACAGAACCTTTGACGAACTGCAGGTGGGCGATACGGCGCAGCTGACCCACAAACTTGCACGCCGCGACATCGACATGCTGTCTGATTTGTCGGACTCGGTAAATCCGGCCCACATCGACGAGACCCTGGCGGGTTCCGATGCTTTTCAGGATATCGTGTCGCGCGGCATGTGGGGCGGGGCGCTCATAACGACGCTGATTGCCACCGAATTGCCCGGTCCAGGGTCCCGTTTCCTACACCAGTCTTTGAGTTATCACCGGCCGGTCGGCATTGGCGACACGATCACCGTTTCGCTGGAAGTCACTGCCAAGGATCCTGAAAGCCGATCGGTTACCCTGGCATGCGCATGCCGCAACGGCCACGGCGATACGGTCATCGAAGGCGAGGCGTCGGTTGTTGCGCCGGAGCAAAAAGTCAGACGGCCCAGGGTCCTGCATAGCGAATACAATATTCGCAAGCCGGGTGCCGCCTACGACGAGTTGATCGCATCGGCCCATGACCTCGAACCGCTTGTCATGGCCGTCGTACACCCGTGCGACAAACTGTCTTTGACGGGTGCTCTGGAGGCAAGGAGCCAGGGGCTGATCACGCCGCTTCTTGTCGGACCCAGAGCCAAGATCGAAGCCGCCGCGGACGAGAATGGGCTATCTTTGGAGGGTGTCGAGATTATTGATGCACCCCACAGCCATGCGTCCGCGCTGCGTGCGGTGGAGCTGGTACGCGAAGGACGGGCGCAGTCGATGATGAAGGGAAAGCTGCACACCGACGAGATCATGGGAGCGGTGGTTTCCCGCGAAAAGGGCTTAAGGACCGACCGGCGGATGAGCCACGTCTTTGTGCTGGATGTACCAAGCTATCCCAAGCCTTTGTTTATCACCGATGCGGCAATCAATATTGCACCCGATCTCAGCACAAAGCGCGACATCGTTCAAAATGCCATCGATCTTGTGCAAACGCTTGGTGTTGCGATACCGAAAGTTGCCGTACTGGCAGCAATAGAAACAGTCGACCCCGCCATGCCGGCGACTGTGGACGCGGCCGGCCTCTACACGATGGCCGCGCGCAAACAGATCACGGGTGGTATCGTCGAGGGCCCGTTTGCGTTCGATAACGCGATTTCCAAACGCGCCGCCGAAACGAAGGGCATCGCAAGCAATATTGCCGGCGACGTGGATATCCTGATGGTGCCGGATCTGGAGTCCGGAAACATGCTGGCAAAGCAACTGGTTTATCTGGCCGGTGCGGAAGCTGCGGGCATTGTGCTGGGCGCCCAGGTTCCAATTGTGCTCACGAGCCGTGCCGATGGCGTTTTGGCCCGGCTGGCATCCGCTGCTCTGGCAGTCCTGTTCGTGCGCCGCCGCCAGGTCTGATGGATCGTACGAACGTCAATAAAGCTATACCGGCAGAATTCCGTCTTTCAGTAGGCTGGCCGGAGTATCAGCAACAGCGCAATTGCAAACGGTATCAGCAGAAGTTCCATTGGGTACATCCGGTTTAGTTGTCGACCGTGGCCTCTCTGCTCGCGAATCACTTGTTTTGGAAATTGTACAACCTTACGTTGCTGATTGCACGTGATTTTGCCGTAACGTCAGTTCTGACTTATCGCCTTTCGTCGGATAGACAAGGATACGGCTAATAGGTAAGCACGCCTTACTATTTTCAATCGCCATGTGTGCCGTGACATGCCAATCAATATGTGTTGGGATGGACCGCAAGGGCGGATGAGCGGCGGAGGTGCGTGTGATGGATTGGGTGCCAGCCAACGACAGCGATCCTGCTGAAACCAGTGAGTGGATGGAGGCGATCGACTCCGTCATCACGGTCAACGGAACGGCGCGCGCGCGTTTTCTGCTTCAACAGGCGATTGGCAAGGCCTATGCGGCCGGCGCGGAACCGCCGGATGCCAACCACACGCCATATCTGAACACTATCCCGCCGAACCGTGAAAAGCCCTATCCAGGCGATCAGAGCCTCGAACACACTATTCGCGCCTACGTTCGCTGGAATGCCGCGGCGATGGTCGTGCAGGCCAACAAGAAACCGGCAGAGCCCGGTGGGCATATTGCGAGCTTCCAGTCGTCGGCTACGCTCTATGATGTCGGCTTCAATCACTTCTGGCGTGCGGCAACCGATGATATTTGCGGCGACATGCTATTCATCCAGGGCCACGTTGCGCCCGGTATCTACTCACGGGCATATCTCGAAGGCCGGATAAGCGAAGAACAGATCGAGTATTTCCGCCGCGAGACGGATGGAAAGGGCGTTTCGTCCTACCCGCATCCCTGGCTGATGCCGGACTTCTGGCAATTCCCTACGGTTTCCATGGGCCTTGGGCCGATTATGGCGATCTATCAGGCCCGGTTCATGAAGTACCTGCAGAACCGCGAATTGATCCCGCAGCATGACCGTAAGGTGTGGGCTTTCCTCGGAGACGGGGAGATGGACGAGCCGGAAAGCCAGGGGGCCATCGCGCTGGCGGCCCGTGAGAAGCTCGATAATCTGATCTTCGTGGTGAACTGCAATCTGCAGCGGCTTGACGGTCCGGTGCGCGGCAATGGCAAGGTCATCCAGGAACTTGAAGGCAACTTCCGGGGTGCCGGCTGGAACGTCATCAAGGTGATCTGGGGCTACGGCTGGGACAAGCTGTTGGCGCAGGACCATACCGGTCTTCTCAAAAAGCGCATGCAGGAGGTTCTGGACGGCGAGTATCAGGTCTTGAAGGCCAATGGCGGGGCTTATGTCCGCGAACACTTTTTCGGCAAATATCCCGAGCTGAAGAAGATGGTCGAGCACATGAGCGATGACGAAATCTACTACAGCCTGATGCGCGGCGGGCATGAGCCCGTCAAGGTCTACAACGCCTATCTGGCGGCGGTGAACACCAAGGACCGCCCCACGGTCATTCTGGCCAAGACCGTCAAGGGATACGGCATGGGTGAAGCCGGTGAAGGTCAGAACATCACCCACCAGCAAAAGAAGATGGGCGTGTCGCACCTTATGAGCTTCCGCGACCGTTTTGACCTGGATATTCCGGACGAGCTGGTCGAGAAGGCAGCGTTTGCGCGGCCAGCCGAAGACTCTCCCGAACTCAAATACATGCACGAGAGACGTCAGGCGCTCGGCGGGTATCTGCCGGCCCGCAGGCGCGAGGGCGACCGGCTGGAGATCCCTTCCACGGAGCAACTCTTTGCGCAACTGCTGAAGGCGACCGGCGAGCGCACCATGTCAACCACCATGGCGCTGGTCCGGATTATGGTGTCGATTGCCCGTGACAAGCAGCTTGGACCGCGCCTGGTGCCGATTGTGCCCGACGAGTCCCGCACCTTCGGCATGGAGGGCATGTTCCGGCAGATCGGCATCTACAATCCCAAGGGCCAGCTATACACGCCCCAGGATGCCGACCAGATCATGCCTTACAAAGAAAGCAAGAAGGGCCAGTTGTTGCAGGAGGGGATTAACGAGGCAGGCGCCATGTCGTCCTGGATCGCCGCTTCCACGGCGTACAGCAATCACGGCGTCTCGATGATCCCGTTCTACATTTATTATTCGATGTTCGGTTTTCAGCGTATTGGCGATCTGGCCTGGGCGGCGGGCGACATGCGGGCTCGCGGTTTCCTGATTGGCGGCACCGCCGGCCGGACCACGCTCAACGGTGAAGGTCTCCAGCACCAGGACGGCCACAGCCACCTGTTTGCCCAGTTTATCCCGAACTGTATCTCTTACGACCCGACCTTCCACTATGAGGTGGCGGTGATCGTGCGTGAAGGTATGCGGCGGATGTTCCAGGAGCAGGAGGACGTCTACTACTACCTGACGGCGATGAACGAGAACTATACCCATCCCGACATGCCGGAGGGTGTCGAGGGCGGTATCCTCAAGGGTATGTACCTGCTGAGAAAAGGATCGGGTAAGGGCTATACGGTCAACCTGCTTGGCTCGGGAACGATCCTGCGCGAAAGCCTAGCAGCCGCTGAGCTTCTTGAGGAAGACTATGGCGTCAGTGCGAATGTCTGGAGTGTCACCAGCTTCAACGAGTTGGCCCGCGATGGTCAGGTGGTCATGCGGTGGAACCGGCTGCATCCGGAGGATGACCCGAAGGTCAGTTACGTAAAGTCCTGTCTGTCGGCGCATGAAGGCCCGGTGGTGGCCAGCACCGACTATATGCAAATGTATCCCGAGCAGATACGGCCATACGTGCCAGGGACCTATTACACGCTGGGCACCGACGGGTTTGGGCGTTCGGACAGCCGTGAAGCCCTGCGACGACACTTTGAAGTCGACCGCGCACATATCGTTACAACGGCACTCAAGGCGCTCAATGATGAACAGAAGGTGCCAGCCAAGACCGTCACCAAGGCCATCACGGCGCTGGGCATCGACCCGGAGCGGCCCAATCCGGTCACTGCCTGAGTATACAACAGCCGGGGGGAGGGGAACGATTTATGGCCAAGGAAATACGAGTCCCTGACATCGGGGATTTCGCGGATGTCGACGTCATCGAGATCCTGGTGGCGCCCGGTGATACGATCGCAGCCGACGATGCTCTGATTACGCTTGAAAGCGATAAGGCATCCATGGAAGTGCCGGCGCCCGAAGCGGGTACGGTGACGGAGATCAAGCTCGCGGTCGGTGACAAGGTTTCCGAAGGATCATTGATCTTGATGCTCGAGGCTGCAGGGGGCGATGCCGGTGCCCGGACGAATGGTGCTTCGACGGCTGGCACTTCAGAACCTGCACCCCCGCCAGCGGTAACGCCTGCGCCAGCGCCGCCCCGGTCAGCACCGGCTGCCTCACCGGCACCGGCTTCCACCGGCGGGATCATCTATGCCAGCCCGTCGGTCAGAAAGCTTGCGCGGGAGAAGTCGATCGATCTTTCAAACGTTCCTGCAACCGGGCCGAAGGGCCGCATCACCAAGGCGGATCTGGAGAATTTCCTGAAAGGCGGGGCCAAACCTACCGCGGCGGCCGCCGCTCCGGCTGCCGGCGCAGATTTCACCGTACCGCCGATCCCGGCGGTAGATTTCAGCCAGTTCGGCGAGATCGAGACCGTTGCCCTGAGCCGGATCCAGAAGATCTCCGGTCCGCGCCTGCATGCCGCCTGGCTCAATATCCCGATGGTCACACATCATGACGAGGCCGACACCACGGAACTTGAGGACTTTCGCAAGTCGCTAAAAGTCGAAGCCGAGAAACGCGGTGTGCGCGTGACGGCGCTGGCCTTCATCATGAAGGCACTGGCGGATACGCTTGCCAGTTTCCCGAAATTCAATACATCGCTCAGTCCGGACGGCCAGAGTCTGATCTACAAGAAGTTCTGCCATATCGGCATCGCGGTCGATACGCCAAACGGACTTGTCGTGCCGGTCATCCGCGACGTGGACCGGAAAGGCATATTCGAGTTGTCTGCCGATCTTGCGGAAATGAGTGGCAAAGCGCGTGACGGCAAGCTTGGTCCCAAGGACATGCAAGGCGGCTCCATGTCGATTTCAAGCCTCGGTGGCATCGGCGGAACGGCCTTCACACCCATCGTGAATGCGCCTGAAGTGGCAATCCTCGGCGTCACCCGGTCCCAGATGAAACCGGTATGGAACGGCTCGGAGTTCGTACCGCGCCTCATGTTGCCGCTTGATCTAACTTACGATCACCGTGTGATCGATGGGGCGGACGGTGCGCGGTTCACATCACAGCTTGTCCGTACCTTGGGCGACATCCGCCGCCTAATTCTTTAGAAGTCACTTGAAAAAAAGCCGTTAGCGACATGTCAAAAATTGAAGAAATCAAGGTACCGGACATTGGTGACTTCGAGGATGTGGACGTCATCGAGGTGCTTGTGGCGCCCGGTGATACCGTGTCGGCCGAGGACCCCTTGATCACGCTGGAAAGCGACAAGGCCTCCATGGAGGTGCCGTCGCCGAAATCGGGTACCGTCCAGGATGTCAAGATCGCCGTTGGCGACAAGGTCTCGAAGGGCAGCCTCATTGTTGTTATGGATGTTGCCGATGAGACATCTGCAACTGCACCGCAACCTTCCGTGCAAGGAAAGGCCCGGTCGGAATCTGCGCCGGGCGACACAGGCGGCGGGTACGGCGGCGGCGGTTTGCAGGACGTGAAAGTGCCGGATATCGGCGATTTCGACAATGTCGATGTCATCGAGGTTCTGGTCTCTCCGGGCGACGTCATCAAGCCGGAAGATCCGCTGATCACGCTGGAAAGCGACAAGGCATCCATGGAGATTCCCGCTCCGGCGGGCGGGACAGTGAAGTCGGTCACCCTGTCGGTCGGCGACAAGGTCTCCCAGGGCGATCTGATCTTGACGCTGGAATCGTCTGGCGGAGCGGCGGGCCCGTCTCCGGCTGCATCACCGGCTGACAGCTATGGTGGCAGTGCCGACAAGCACGCTGAAGTCGTCGTGCTGGGGTCGGGGCCGGGTGGTTATACCGCAGCTTTCCGCGCTGCTGATCTGGGCAAGAAGACCATGTTGATTGAGCGCTACGAGCGCTTGGGCGGTGTCTGTCTAAATGTCGGTTGCATTCCGTCCAAAGCACTTTTGCATGCTGCCAAGGTTATCGATGAAGCAGCCTCTATGGCAGCGCACGGCATTACGTTTTCGAAGCCCAAGGTCAATATCGACGAATTGCGGTCGTGGAAGGACGGGGTCGTGAAACGCCTGACGGGCGGCCTGTCCGGTCTGTCGAAACAGCGCAAGGTGGACGTTGTACACGGGGTGGGTGTTTTCCTCGATCCGCACCATATCGAGGTGACGGACGGTGAAGGCAACACGACAGTCGTCTCTTTCGACACATGTATCATCGCAGCCGGTTCCCAGCCGGTGAAGCTGCCCTTTATGCCGGACGATCCGCGCGTCATGGATTCGACCGGCGCACTGGAACTGGCGGATGTCCCCAAGCGCCTGCTGGTTATTGGCGGCGGTATAATCGGGCTGGAAATGGCGACCGTCTATAACGCGCTGGGCTCGAAAATCACGGTGGTTGAGATGCTCGACAGCCTGATTGCCGGCGCCGATCAGGACATCGTCAAGCCGCTGCAACGACGCATTATGAAACAGTATGAGAATATCTGGCTCGAAACCCGGGTGACCGCTGTTGAAGCCAGCAAGAAGGGGCTTCAGGTCACATTTGAAGGCAAGAACGCGCCGGACAAACCGCAGACGTTTGATCGCATTCTCGTATCGGTCGGCCGCGTGCCCAATGGCAAGGCCATCGATGCCGGCAAGGCCGGTGTTGCGGTGGACGAGCGTGGTTTCATAGCCGTCGACAAGCAGATGCGGACCAATGTGCCGCATATCCACGCTATCGGCGATATTGTGGGTCAGCCGATGCTGGCGCACAAGGCTGTGCACGAAGGCAAGGTGGCCGCGGAAGTTTGTGCCGGGCATGCATCGGCCTTCGATGCCAAGGTGATCCCGTCGGTGGCTTATACGGATCCGGAAGTGGCCTGGGTCGGCATTACCGAAACCGAAGCGAAGGCCAAGGGGCTGGATGTCGGCAAGGGTGTGTTCCCATGGGCGGCCAGCGGCCGCGCGCTGTCGCTTGGCCGCGACGAAGGCGTCACCAAGCTGATTTTCGACAAGGAAACGGACAGGTTGCTCGGTGCCGGGATTGTCGGTCCCAATGCCGGCGATCTGATTGCCGAGGCAGCCCTTGCAATCGAAACCAATTGCGATGCAGCCGACATCGGTCTGACGATCCATCCCCATCCAACCTTGTCCGAGACGGTTGCCATGGCCGCGGAAGCCTTTGAGGGCACCATCACGGATCTGTATATGCCGAAGAAGAAGTAGCCATGCGGGGCCGCTGCACGCCACCGTCATCTGTGCAGCCAGCCGACACAGGAGGTCGCCATGACCCAGCCGCCGTTTGATCCCTCCGCCATGATGCCTGACAACGAGACGCTGCAGGAGTGGGCGAAGCTCGCCGAGCGCAGCAAGCATGTCGTGGAGTCCTTTGCCGAGCGGCAGGCCAACAAGGGTGAGTTCAACCTTGTCGATGTAGAAGCCGTATCGAAAGCATTCGCGGAAATGGCGCTCAAGCTTGCCGCTGATCCGGGGCAGATCATTCAGGCCCAGTTCGAACTTTGGCAGAGTTCCATGCAACTGTGGCAGAACACAATGAAGCGCATGATGGGCGAGCAGGTGGAGCCGGTTGCAGAGCCGGCGCGCGGTGATCGCCGTTTCAAGGACGATGCGTGGAACGAGGAACTGGTCTTCGATTATCTGAAGCAATCCTATCTGCTTACATCGCGGTGTGTGCAGTCCCTGGTCGGTAAAGTCGAGGGCATGGACGCGCACGACAAGGAAATGGTGGACTTCCACACCCGGCAGTTCCTGAGTGCTCTGGCGCCATCGAACTTCGTTGCCACCAATCCCGCAGTGCTGCGTAAGACAATGGAGACCAAGGGCGAAAACCTGCTCAAGGGTTTGAAGAACGTCCTGGCTGACCTGGAGCAGGGCGGTGGCCGGCTTAAGATTTCCATGACCGACGCTGAGGCCTTCGAGGTGGGCAAGAACGTCGCTGCCACGCCCGGCAAGGTTATCTTCCAGAACGACATGATGCAGTTGATCCAGTATGCGCCCTCAACGGAAAAGGTGCATAAGCGGCCTGTGTTGTTCGTTCCGCCGTGGATCAACAAGTTCTACGTGATGGATTTGCAACCCAAGAACAGTCTGATCAAATGGGTGGTCGATCAGGGCCACACGCTGTTTGTCATCTCCTGGGTGAACCCGCGCAAGGAGCTGGCAGGAAAGACGTTCAGCGACTACATGCTGGAGGGTCCGCTGGCGGCGCTCGACGCCATTGAGCAGGCAACGGGACAAAAAGAAGTAAACGTCCTGGGCTTTTGCATCGGCGGTATCCTGACCGTCGCCACACTGGCCTATCTGGGCGCCAAGGGGGACAAGCGCATCACGTCCGCGACGTGTCTGGCGACAATGGTGGACCTTAAGGATATCGGTGAGATCTCAGTCTTCATCGATGACAAGCAGTTACAGTCGCTGGAACGGCATGTCGAGGACAAGGGGTATCTTGAGGCCTATCACATGGCCGACATGTTCAACATGATGCGCGAGAATGATCTCATCTGGTCGTTCGTCGTCAACAACTACCTGATGGGCAAGGATCCGCTGCCATTCGATCTGCTGTACTGGAACTCGGACTCCACGCGCCTGCCGGCGGAAATGCTGGTCTATTACCTGCGCAAGGTTTACCAGGACAACGGCTTGATAAAGTGTGGTCATCTGGTGCTTGACAACGTGTCCATCGATCTTACGAAGATCTCCGTGCCGACCTATTTCCTCGCCACCAAAGAAGACCATATTGCGCCATGGGTTTCCAGCTATCCGGCTACGCAGCACCTGGCCAATTCGAAGGTTCGTTTCGTGCTTGGTGCGTCAGGCCACATTGCCGGGGTGATCAACCCGCCGGTGGCCGAAAAGTACTGCTACTGGACGAACGACAAGGCGCCTGCCGATCCCATGGAGTGGTTTGAAGGAGCCGAACGTCACGAAGGCTCCTGGTGGTCAGACTGGGGACCATGGCTCAAGGACAAGGGCGGTGCGATGGTCAAGGCGCGTCAGCCGGGCGATGGCAAGTTGAAACCTATAGAGGATGCGCCGGGTTCTTACGTCAAGGTGCGTGCGGCCGACTGAACGCGCCTGTCCGTCACAAAACCAACATATATCGCTGATGGTCTTACACTGTTAAGTTGTGAAGCCGATCCGAATGACGGTTATGGGACGACTGGGGACAACGGGCGGACCACCGGCCGGAAACCGGAATCTTTGGTCTTTATCGGAACCGGGAATGGAGTCATCCTGATGTGGTTGCCTGGGAGCGGACAGGCAAGGTGAGGCGGGAAGTGCAATGATGATATCAGCAATTTTCAGGCGCTGGCTGGAGCGCCTGTCGTGTATCGGTATGACAGCCGTTTTTGCTGTGTGCATTTGGGCAGCAGCAACAAGCGTCAACGCGCAGACAGAGCAGGCGGCGAGCGCTCCGCAGACCGAAGAGAGTGCAAGCAACGAAGACACCTGGCCGCGTGAAATTCAGAGCGAACTTGGCACGATCGTTATTTACCAACCTCAGGTCGATGAGCTGGTTGGGCCGGATCTGAAGGGCAGGGCGGCGTTTTCGTTCAAGAAGCAGGAGGCAGACGAGCCCGAGTTTGGCGCGCTGTGGTTCGAGCTGCGCCTTGATGTGGATATGGAAGAAAGGCTTGCCCACGTCGAAAGCGTCAAGATCACAAAGGTTGTCCTGCCCGACGCCAGTGAGGAGCAAAATGCCAAACTGGCCGAGGCCATGCAGGCAGCCGGATCGAAGGGCGGTATGGCAATCTCCGTGGACCGGCTGGCCGTTGCGTTGCGCGAGGCTGAAACCGAGCGCAAAGAGGCCGAAGACCTCAAGAATGATCCGCCGAAGATCATTATCAGCAATGAACCGGCCGTGCTGCTCTATATAGACGGCAAGCCGAAATTATCGGCGATTGAGGGCAGCAAGGTGCTGGCCATGGAGAACACACCGTTCCCCATTCTGCTCGATCCGGCTACCAAGAAATATTACCTGAATGGTGGGACGATCTGGTATGAGGCGGCCGATGTCAAAGGCCCTTGGACGTATACCGAAAAGGTTCCGCAAAACGTTTCTGCCCTGATCAACCTGACCGATGAGCAGAAGAAGGACCTGGCCGCACTGATCGGTGAGGACGAAGACGACCGGATACCGAAGATCATCTACACCGATGCGCCGACCGAACTCATCGTTGTCGATGGCAACCCCACGTTCACGCCGCTGGTCGGCGCCGATCTCATGTATGTGGAGAACACTGAGACGGCCGTCTTCCTGGAGCCCGGCAGCAACAAGCACTACGTGCTGCTGTCGGGCAGGTGGTACGTCAACAACGCGTTTCAGGAGGAAGGCTGGACCTATGTTCCCTCTAATGAACTGCCTGAGGTCTTTGCCAAGATTCCCGAAGATTCAGACCGCGCGACGGTTTTGAGCCAGATTGCCGGAACGGAACAGGCCGAGGAGGCGATTGCCGAAGCCAGCATTCCCCAGGTTACGGCGATCAATCGCAAGGAAGCGACGGTAACAGTCACCTATGACGGTGAGCCGAAGTTCGAACCTGTCACCGGGACCGATATGTCCTATGCCGTCAACACATCCTCGACCGTGTTGCTGATCGACGGCAAATACTATGTGGTGGATCAGGGTGTCTGGTTCGTCTCCGATAACCCCACCGGGCCATGGCAGGTGGCCGATGTGGTGCCGGACAAGGTGGAGCAGATCCCGCCGAGCAATCCGGCCTACAACGCCAAATACGTCAAGGTGTACGAGTCCACGCCTGAATATGTCTATGTGGGGTACACACCCGGCTATGTCGGGTCCTACGTCTATGGCGGAACCATCGTATACGGCACTGGTTACTACTATCCGGCCTGGTGGGGGCCTTACTATTATCCAAGGCCGCTGACCTGGTGCCTCGGTGCATTCTTTCGGCCGTGGCTGGGTTGGGGGTACGGCATCGGCTGGGGACGGTTCCATTTCCACGTTGGATTTGGTCCGGGATACCGCTGGCACAGGCGGCGCGGCGGCTGGTGGGGCCCCGGCGGTTACTACTCGCACCGTTACAATCGCTACCGGCGCAAGCACCATCGCGCCGCGCACTACCGGCACCGGAACAACATCTACAACCGGACGGCCAACCGGAAGCGCAATCACTTTAACCGTACGCGTCCCAGCCGGGAGAACCTGAAGCGCGATTTCAAGACCGCCCGCAATCGCCCGAACAACGTGTTCACTGACCGCAAGGGTAACATTTACCGCCGCGATAAGGATGGCTGGAAACGCAGGGACGGCAAACAGTGGAAGCAGACCAAGCTGCCTCCTGGTGACAGGCCATCGGTTCGCCCGGAACGTCCTTCGCAGCGCCCAACGACAAAGCCTGCGCAACGCCCTGCGGCAAAACCCGTGCAACGGCCGGCAGCGAAACCTGTGCAACGTCCTGCAGCAAAACCTGCGCAACGTCCTGCGGCAAAACCCGTACCACGTCCTGCTGCAAAGCCCGCGCAACGCCCAGCAGCAAAACCGGCCCAGCGTCCGGCAGCGAAACCTGCCCAGCGTCCGGCGAAGCGCCCGGCGGCAAAACCGGCCCAGCGTCCCAAGTCGAAGCCTGCTGCGCGCCCTGCACAACGGCCCGCGGCGTCAAACCGGGCCAGGCAGCGGCCTTCGTCATCAAGAAATCGGGCGAGGAGCAGCAACCTCCAACGGCAGCACAGAGCACGAAATCGCGGCGCGCAACGCTCGCGGCAGCACACAGCTCGCAGATCCGGCGGTGCCCGCAGGGGCGGCGGTGGTGCTCGAAGAGGTGGCGGCGGTGGCCGCAGGGGTGGTGGCGGAAGGCGGCGCTGATGCACTGGCCGGCGCCGGCTGATTGGCTGGCCCCGGCGATTGCCGGGCGGTTCAGTGCCAACGGGTGCTCGGTCCGTTGTCCGTGACTGCGAGCCTGAGCGTCAGCCAGGCCTTCAGGACCGGGTAATTGATCCGCACGAACTCATCCTTAAGGGGGTGCTGGTTGGAATTTTCCACGGCGGACAGAAGATCTTCCGCAGCATGATCATTGCCGGTCATATCCCTGGCGAGTTCTTGTAGGACCGCCCTCAGGCGCAGCTCGGACTTTACCCAATAGGATTGGGTTTCGCCTACCGGACGCTCAAGTGCGTTTCCCCAAGCCATATCTGACATTTGCCTGACCCTGTTATTGTTTGGCGATCCAACATAACAGGACTGTCTGCAATGGGTGTAAACGGTGCCGGGAAATAGCCGCCGGTGGTTAAGCCGGCGCTAGTGGCTTGGCAACAATTTTAGCCAGATTTCTCTTATCTGCGATTCAAGTGTATACGGCTCATTTGCCGCGCCGTTGATATCCGCACTGCCGTTCTCACCCTAACGCAGGCGAGCCAGCAGATTCTTGGTGCGGTAGATGGTGGCCGCAGCCGGATAGTATTGCCTCATAAGCGGGTGGTGACCACAGGTCTTGAAGGCGTATTGCAGTCGTGCCGCCTCCATCGGGTTCTGTGTCAGGGTCAGGGCAAGCGCTGACAGGCCCGCGTCCAGTTCTTGTTCGAGCTTTTTGACCAGTTCCGGCTTGCTTTCCGGGCGTTCCTGCATGCTTTCACGCGTGAGAGCGTCCCAAAGTTCCTCAACTTCCGTTCCAAGGAGCTTTGCGCTTTCACGTTCTTTGGCTTGCCAGAAATCACGCGCACTTTGCAGCCGTCCGGCGGCTGTTGCATTCGAGGGGTCATTCATGTTCCAGGCGCACTCTATTACCGGTGACAGACAAGCTGGCCGCTTGCGTGCCGGCTATCTTAGTGGCGTTGTAGTAAACGGAGCTCTAACGCCTGCGCCGGAAGAACGACAAAAGCCCGCGCCCCTCATCGGTGTTGCCGCCGCGCGCTGGCGCAAGATCACCAGGGTCATCTGCAAGTTGCATGTCTTGGTCCTGGCCTGTCAGCTCCTCGTGTGAAAACGACAGGCCGTGACGGTCGCGGCCGAACAGGGCGATCAGAAATGGATCTGCCGTGAGATAGGGCATCCAGACTTCAGCCAGGGCGCTTGCCGGGCGGGCGTCGAAACGGATCGAGCGGTAGGTGTCCGGCTGTTGTTTGAACTGAAGATGCATCGCACCGCTTTCCTTCAAGAAACCGGGGTTTGAGACCGCCAAATGCGTGACCTGAAGCTGCCTTTTGCCATCTGTATCTGTTGTTGTGCCCTGAAACAGGTTGCCATTGCGCAGGTCTTCCAGCAGCTTTGCCGTGTGCTCGTACTGATCTATGGTGAGCTGCAGGATCCGTTTCAGGCACTGCCGGTTGCTTGCAATCGCGGCTGCGTCCCAGCCATACGGACCCAGTAACTCATCGAGCTTGGTCCACGCGACAATCACATGGCGAAGGTTGATGGTTTTGCCGCTGTCCAGTAAGTCGGGGAGAATTTTCCTGAGCTGACCGGCCCATTTGTAGTCTTCGTATTCAAACAATGGGGCAGCCAGCAGGAGAGTATCGCAGGTCGACAGGTTTTCGCGCAACTCGTTGATCTGGGTTTGCAGCGCTTGTTGCTGTGGGCCGCGCTTGTCTTCTTCTGTCTTGAATATTTCGGAAAGTTCGCCCCAGGCTTCAGGAGAAATCAGCTCTCCCGCCGCGTCGGTGACGATGCACTCGTGCTCCTCGGCGCCGTTTGCGGTGCCGGATTCCTTGCGTAATGCCACACCTATCCTGTAGGCGGAACTGCCGGTCCCGGAGGTCATGTCATGTTCATATTGTGACACATACTGCTCGCGGAGTTCATCGAGCCTGCCTGTAGACAGGGCGCTGCCGAAGTCCGCGGCGGTCGACGGCGCGTCCAGTTCACGGAAGAAGAACCGGTGATCTCGCGGATATCCGTGTGTGCCCTTGTCGAGACATGCCTTAAGCGATGCAAGCAGGCTTGTCTTGCCTGCCGCACTAGGTCCGATCATGCAGATTTTGTGTGTCAAGATTGCACCCCTGTCAGCCCTTGCCGTGCTGCCGCCGGCCCGCTGCGGCATCGCAATGCGGTTGAACTTTAGTTTACTCTAGGTTAGTGATCAATCAGGGTATTTCTGCTTCATATGGTGCCAGCCAGGTTATGCGGCCGGTCAAGCAAGCCATTGTAAAATATGGCCGGACAGTGAATGGCAAGGGCCCGTTGTGACAAGACCGGAGAACCTCCGGTCCAATTGGATCATTGGGAGTGCGGTTCGGCATGTGGCCATTCTTCGTTTTCTGGGATGGCTCGGGGACTGCCTATTTGGTTTGGAACTGGGCACGCGGATCCGAACCGGGTGATGCGTGCGAATCCGTGCACCTCTTCCTGCGTCAGGCTGCGCACAGCGATGCGGCGGATACCTCAAGGTCTTCGCGTATGCCGGACAAGACAGTGCATGTGGCGTCGGTATGGCGCAACCGTCCGGAAATGGGCGTTATTCCGTGTGTTCTACCTGCAGAGGGCGCATGCGAACTCGACCTCTACGTGCACGATGGCAGCAAGGCCCGGCGGTACATTACCTACAAGCTTGACGGCGACCTTGATTTTGCGTTGATCAAGAAGGACTTTCGTCAGTACCAGTTGTTCTCGTTTGATCTGCTGATGCGGCCAGGCGGAGAGGGCGGCGATCTCTATGCGCCCGAGATCGAAGTCAGCCAGCACAATATGCTGCCCGACATGGGAGAGATCGCCAAAGCCTGGGCTCCGGTTCTTGCCGAGCAATACGGCAGCTTTGCCGATGTCAACGTCGTCACGTCCAATGTCTGTGTCGCCAAGCTGGAGAGCAGCTCCGGACAGGGCGCGGACTACACATTGCGCATCTCGCCCGCACAGACCGTCAATCTTGACGAGGGTTTCCAGATTGACGTGAACTGGCAGTTTGCCGTTACCGATCTGGATGAAATGCCGGCTGAGACAAGTGTCGCGGCCGTACTGCAGGAAGATGGCCGCACGTCGCTTGTGGCATCGCTGCAGTTTTCCGGTCCGGAGAGTATGGTGCCGTACTGGGCTGAGCGGGCGGCTCTGTTTATTGCCGACGATCATGGCGAGCGGGCTGCAGATGTGCTCGACAGCGCCAGCTACAGCCACAGCCGCACATATCGGCAGCGTGTATTCGGGGCCGTTGCCGAAGAGCTCGGCTTTTCGCCGGCTGGGTTTGAGACGCAGGATTTGAGTTTCCCCGGCGGCCAGGCCCGCGCCGACCGCTGGGTGAGTGCCATTCCCGTATCGGCAGCACAGTTTGCCGGAGACGACGACAACGAAACGCAATCACTTTCGGATATGAGGGTGGCTGATATTCCACTCGAAGGCCTGGTGCCGGGTGACCGGTTCGGATTTGTGACGGATACGCCATCGCTGTTTCACCTGATCGGACCGGACGGCCAACCCCATGTGGTGCGCGATACCGAGATCGCATTTCGCTATCTGGTCAATGAAGTGGAAATTCTGGAACAGCGGCCGGAGGACCGCACGTACCTGAATGCCGCCATGGCCGCTGCCAACTGCCTTGAAACCGGCTCATGGACATCGGCGCAGGGCCGCAGCAATGTGGGACTGCTGTCCGATAGCCCCGCGCCGGGGGCGATTGCCGACCGGCTGGATGAGGCGTTCGCGGCCATGCGCACGTTTGTCGCGTTCGAACGGCCGGCCTCCAGGACGGTCAAGTTCGAGTCGCCGCTGGCGCTGTTCGCCTTCTTCTTTGCCCTGGAAATCGCCTTGCCATCCGAAGATGAAGAGCCAGGGCCGGAACCTGTCCTGCCAGACTATCAAACCTACATACAAGCACCTGCCATCTTCAACTTGGTCCTCAATTGCGAGTTGGCCGGTGAAGTGCCTGGCGGTGCCCGGTCGCTGGACATGCCGCCGCTGCTGGCGCTGCTGGTCATATTCGGGCTGGATGACCGGGCGGCCAATGATGTGCTGTCATGGAGCGGCGAGCAGCAGGCCAACTTTCTGGCGCTTCTGGCCGAACCCGGCACAGGGCAGGATGTGGGGATCGCCCGCGTTCCGCCCGGTCCGCTCGAGTCCACGGAAGGCGTCGACAGCTATCTTCAGCAGTGCCATGACCTTGCAAAACGGCTTCAGCCCAAGCCGCTTGAAGATGCGATAAGGCTGCTGAAGCCGGACTGGCCGGAAGACGCCGAGCTGTTGAGAAGCCTGGCGTGCGACGTGTCGGGCTGGCGATCTGCCGAAGACATTGCGCAGATCAAGGCCCTGGTGACACGTGCAGAAGACGTAACGCGCGGCGAACAGGGCCAGGTTCAGGATTTCATCGAAACGATTTTCAAGCCGGTCGATGAAACATCCCGCGAAACACCGATGCAGTCGCAACCCAAGGTACCTGTCCAAACTGCGCGCGAACGCGCCCGGGGCAAATATGCAGCGCTGCTGGATGTGCTGGGCGCGGCATCCAGCGGCATGATGCCGGCAGAAGAGTTTTACGCTCAAAGCCTCACCGAACGGGCATGGCAGCAGGTGGAAGAAGAAATCGACCGCCGCCTGGCTCAGTTCAAGGCACCGGACACCCTGTTGAGGATTGTCGATCACCTGGAATCCTGGGCGGGCGCACGTGCCATTCCCGATAGGTATTTCGATGCGCGCTCGGGTGGCGGCAACTCGGCTGAGAGCCGCTTTGACGCCATTAAGCGGTTTATGAACCGCTTCCCTGACCGCACGGCTTTCGATGCCCAGCGTTGGTTTGGTACCAGCCGCCTTCAGGCGCTTGACGAGCGCATCCAGCAGGATATCTCCCGCCATATGGATCCCATTGCTTTGGGAGCGGATTTGGACACGCAATTGTTGTCTTTGGAGGAACTTCAGCAATATGCGCGGATATTGTTATGCCATCGTACCGCGTGTGAGTTGGATGAGAAGTTCGCGCTTTGGCAGGGGGTCAATGCGCAAGTCGGCGCTGAGGACGATCTTGGAGCCTGGCTGGGAACGCAACTCCATGCGCTGAGCTGGTTGCGAGAGGCGGTTCCCGACGGTCTGGGCACGCTTTTGCAGCGCTATGACGAGTTCATTGCAGAGGTGCAAAAGCAGGAACGCCTACATAATCTTGCCGAGGAATTCCTGGTTACGGATATGCATTGGCGTGCGTTGGAACTTCCGGCGCGCTAGAGCACTATGTGTAGACAAGGCTGGAGCGGGTGAAGAAGAGGGCTGACGGTTGAGTTTGGTGGGTCATAAGTTCCGGACGCGGCATGTCGCTACGTCCGTGTCCTGCAGTTGCAGGGGGTGCCGGCCATGCAGTCCGTAAACTTCAACCACGCTTCAAGGATCCTGGTCGATATCGATCTGGACGAGGTCGGACGTTTTGAGCCGCTTGTCCAGGTTCAACCTGGCCGGGGGGCTTTCAAGACCGCAATCCTGCAGGTGCAGGCAGCAACGGACGACAAGAGTGCCGCGCATCCTTCGCCGCCATTCGTTTGGCTGGATGCATCCGGAGAGCCGGTCGACAAGGAAATCACGGTGGCGATCGGTTCGGCGGCAACCCTGGCGGTGGATACGGCCTGGTTGTCGAAGAGAGTGAATTCTACGCTTGCCCGCAAGGAATCCGGCATTGCCACAATGGATCTCGATCCGGTGATTACCCGGATCATCAACCGCAATCAGGCACATCCTTCAGGCGAAAGTCTCAAGATCCGCGCCAATCTGCGCAAACAGCCGCAAGCGCCCGCGGTGTCGTTGCTCACGAACCCGGTTGACATAGACGACCGCGAACCGGGGCCTGATGGCCATGACAGGTTGCGGGTTGGCAGTATCGAACTGCGCTTTGAGCCGGATGTCGGGCTTGCCGAGCCGGGCCGCGAGTTCCTGGCAGAGATATCCTGTCCGGACGAGACGGGCGCAGCCGTTTACATGGAATGCGCTCCGGCCTGTCAGGGGTTGCTGCATGTCATCCAGGTCAGTGAAGAGGGTGGAGGCGTCACCTATAGTGTGAAACTTGCCGACCCGCAGGGCTTGAGCATGGCGGACACTGCGGTGCTCAATCTTTATGCCATGTACGATGAACTCGTTGAACGGCTGCCGGAGATCCCCCCGGCGTCGGGCCGTTCACACTTTGCTGAGCGCAGCCAGCGCATTCAGCTCAATCTTGCCTGGGCCGATGATTTTGACGACCAGGGATATCTGCGCGAATGGCAGGACATTGAAAACTCACCTGACGTGATCCGTGTGCGTTGCGATACCCGTCAGTGGGTGGCTGTGACATTTGCCAACAAGCATCAGCGTGTTCTTCTTGATGGCTCACAGCCGGTGATTGGGCTTTCCGGTATAGAACTTTCGCTGCCGGCCCGCTCGTCCGGAGATCTGCTGGGCTGGTCGACCAACGAACGACTGGCATTTTCCACAAATGCCAGTCTGGTATCGCCAGCGGAAATTCAACTGTCACTCAAGGTCATGCTGCCGGGTGTTTCTCAAGATGCCGACAACGGCCAGCTCGTGTTCCAGAGTGCGGCGCCGATGCGGCTGGAATTGCGCGACGAGCGGGGGTTACAGGCGGCGGACACCTATCTTGACATGTTCGAGTTCGCTGAAGCACTGGATGCCATGGTGGCCCAATACGGAGCCGCCAGGCTGGATGGCCGTCATCTGGACTGCGTCGTCGAAGCGAAACTCTGGTCGCGAACGGACGGAATTTCGCTGGAACTGCCAGATCTGAACTTCACGATCGCACTGGTGCGCGAGCATCGCAACTGGCCGATCTGTATCGATATCGGGACGTCCGCGACCGCCATCTGGGTTGGCGCGAGCGCGCCAGGCGGCGTCGACGACTTTTCCATCACGCCGCTGGAATTGGGCGCCTGGCACGAGAAGATTGACCGGCTTCATGACGAAAGCCCGGCGATGACGGGCAACGAGGCCTCGAAATATCTGATCCCCAGCCATATCGGCTTGTCGTCGCAGCAGAATCTGCGTGCCCGCTATAATCCGCTGTCGCTTGGGGATCTGGAACTGGCGCTCGATACGCCGCCGGCAATCGAACGACGCCTGCGCCGGTTTTCGAGGCGCTACGATGTATCTGCTCCGTTTCCGAACTCCTCTGAGATGCACAAGTTTGCAGACACCATCGTTTTCGATCTGAAACGTGCGCTGACGTTGGGCGAACGCACGATCGCGATGTCTTCATCGGTGCATCAGCTCGATCCTGACAGTGCAACGCTCGACCGGGACAATCGTGTCGAGGTTCAAGACCTTCTGGCCGACTACATAGATGAACTTTTGCGTCTCTACATATCGAGATCGGTGCATGAGTCGCTCATGGAGCAGGGCCGTCATCTGGATGAGGCTTTATTGCGCCCACGCCTGATCGTTACGCATCCTGCCGGGATCGGTACCGAGCAGGCGGAGTTCTATCGCCGTGCGACGGCAAAGGCGGTTTCACGGGTTGCAAAGTTTTTGCCGCTTCCGATTGGCCGTCCGGGGAGCGCACAGGATACGGTGATCCTTTACCCCGAATCCGTGGCGGCGGCCCGCTTTGCCTTGTGGGCAATGAGCGATGAAGAAGATTCCAACAGCCTGAGTTTGCCGATCGGAACCAGCACGATCGTGGCGTTGGATATTGGAGCCGGCACTTATGACGTGACTATCATGGAGGTTACGCGCGCGCACAGGCAGGCGTCGCCCGAGGTGAAGATAGTGCAGAACTTCGGTATTCCGCTGGCAGGCGACCGGCTGGATGAAATGATCATCCAACATCTCATCTCCATCATTGAGTACATATTCACATCGACGGACCTTGCCCGGTCGTTCCGCCTTGACTTGCGATCGGACTCTATGGCCCGGCGCCTTGCCGATGTTCCTGGCGAACGGCGGCAGCAGTTTTTCTGGTTCCGGCGTCAGGTCAAGGCTGCCAAGGCGCGGTTGACCGAAGCATTGCTGCGTCAGGCCGCCGATCAGGAAACGAACTATGTTTGGGATATGCCGCCGCAAGCGCCACATGCCAGCCGCAGTGACCCGGCCGGGCGGGAG
>JANQIR010000229.1 GCA_028282065.1 Aestuariivirgaceae bacterium | reverse complement strand
ATTGTTCGTGCGTGACGGCTGACATCCTCGGTGAAGACGTCACGTTCAAGCTGGGTGTTCCGGGCGAGCATATGGCGCAGAACGCCCTGGCCGTATTGGCAGCGTGCAAGCTTGTTGGCGGTGACCTGGCCGAAGCCGCACTTGCTCTTGCCGGGCTGGCACCTGCCAAGGGCAGGGGTGTGCGGCTGACGCTTGGCGAACCCGGACTGTCGGTCCTGGTGATCGATGAGAGCTACAATGCAAACCCCGCTTCGATGCGGGCGGCTCTGGCGCTTCTGGGACAGGCGAAGTCTGACGGCGCCGGGCGTCTCGTTGCAGTTTTGGGGGACATGCTGGAACTTGGCGGCGATGCTGATCTGCTGCATGCGGGTCTTGCAGAACCAATCGAACAGTTGGGGATCGATGTTGTCCATGCCTGCGGCCCGCACATGTCTGCACTGTGGGAGAGTTTGCCGACAGACAGGCGCGGCGCCTACGCCGCAACATCGCAGGATCTGATCGAACAGGTCGTCTGCGATCTGAGGGATGGCGATGTGCTGATGATAAAAGGTTCGCTAGGCAGTCGCATGGCACCGGTTGTCGAGGCTATCAAGTCGACACTGGGCGATGGAAACTGACGGCCACGGCGCCAAGATGTCCATGGGGATGACCGGAATATGCTTTATCACATTACAGTTGCACTGAGTGATCAGATCTCAGGCCTCAACGTGTTCCGGTATCTGACGTTCCGCACCGGTGGGGCGATCATGACGTCCCTGTTCTTCATCTTCCTGTTCGGGCCGAAGCTGATTTCGGTGCTCAAACTGAAGCAGGGAAAGGGTCAGCCGATCCGTGAGGATGGTCCGCAGCAGCACCTGATCGAGAAACAGGGCACGCCGACCATGGGCGGTATCATGATCCTGTCGGGAATCATGGTTTCGACGCTGCTTTGGGCGGATTTGAGCAATTTGTACATATGGACGGTTCTGTTCATCACGCTCGGGTTTGGGGCGATTGGGTTCTACGACGATCTTCTGAAGGTGACGCGGGCGACCGCCGGCGGCTTTTCGGGCAGGATGCGGCTATTGCTGGAATTCATGATTGCCGCGGTTGGGGTATATGTTTTCATCCGCATCGGGGACCCGGAAATGTCCAGCGCGCTGGCCTTTCCATTCCTGAAGGACACGTTACTGCAACTGGGCTGGCTGTTCATTCCCCTCGGTATGCTGGTCATTGTTGGTGCGGGTAATGCGGTAAACCTGACCGACGGTCTTGATGGCCTGGCGATCGTGCCTGTGATGATCGCCGCGGCAAGTTTCGGGATGATTGTCTATCTGGTCGGCAACGCGGTGTTCTCCGAATACCTGCAGGTGCATCATGTTCGTGGTGCCGGCGAGCTGACTGTCATATGCGGGGCGATTGTCGGGGCCGGTCTTGGGTTCCTGTGGTTCAACGCGCCGCCGGCCATGATCTTCATGGGTGATACTGGCTCGTTGTCGCTTGGTGGCGCGCTCGGTGCCGTCGCCGTCGCCGTCAAGCATGAGATCGTCCTTGCGGTCATTGGCGGCCTGTTCGTACTGGAGACCGTTTCGGTGGTTGTGCAGGTGGTTTCGTTCAAGCTTACCGGCAAGCGCGTGTTCGCCATGGCGCCGCTGCACCATCATTTCGAGCAGAAGGGGTGGAAGGAGCCGACCATTGTGATCCGGTTCTGGATCATTGCCGTTGTGCTGGCGCTGGTCGGGCTGGCAACCCTGAAGCTCAGATAGACGTGGACGGTAGCAAAGACATGTATCCGGCCACAGCATTTGCAGGCAAGAAGGTCGCAGTTTTCGGGCTGGCGCGATCCGGTCTGGCGTGTGTGGAGTCACTGGCTTCATCGGGTGCCGACGTTTGTGTTTGGGACGACCGGCCGGCCGCCGTCGAAAAAGCCGAGGCAGCAGGGTTCATGGCCGCCGATCTGCGGGCGGCGAACTTTGCCGAGTTCGACAGCCTGGTCCTGTCGCCGGGCGTGCCGTTGACCCATCCCGATCCGCATTGGACGGTGAAGAAGGCGCAAGCGGCCGGCGTTGAGATCATCGGAGACACGGAAGTCTTTGCGCGTGAGTTGCCCGGCAGCGGCGCCAGAACGGTCTGCATTACAGGCACGAACGGCAAATCGACCACAACCGCGTTGATCGGACACGTGCTGAAGAGTGCCGGGCTCGACACCCATATCGGTGGAAATATCGGAACGGCCGTGTGTCTTCTGCCACCTCCGCAGCAAGACAGGGTCTACGTTGTGGAATTCTCATCCTACCAGATCGATCTGACGCCAAGTCTTGCACCGGATGTTGCCGTGCTGCTCAACCTTTCTCCGGACCACCTGGACCGGCATGGTACGATGGAGCACTACGCCTCGGTAAAGGCCCGTATCTTCGACAATCAGCGCTCAGGCGCCAGGGCTATCGTGAGCGTTGACGATCAATGGTGCCAGATGATCTCGGCACAGGTGCCTTCATCCGTAGATGCCGTGCGAATGTCTGTGCTGCAGGCGCTTGAGGACGGTGTAAGCGCTCCTGAGGGACAATTGCGGGATCAGCGAGCCGGCAAGGTTCTGGCGGAAATTGATCTGACCGCCATGGCGACCCTGCGCGGCCGGCACAACTGGCAAAACGCCTGTGCTGCTTACTCAGCAGCCAGGGCGCTTGGGCTTGAGCCTGCGGCCATCGAAGCTGGCATGCGATCGTTTCCAGGTCTTGCACATCGCATGGAGCAGGTTGCGCGGCGTGGACGCGTGCTGTTTGTGAACGACTCGAAAGCAACCAATGCCGATGCGGTGGAGAAGGCGTTGTCGTCGTTTGAGCGCATCTACTGGATTGCGGGAGGACGCGCCAAGGAAGGCGGCATTGATGGCCTGGCGCATCTGTTCGGCAGGGTTGCCCATGCCTACCTGATTGGCGAAGCCGCCGATGGGTTTGCCGGCACACTTGGTACTGACGTAGCCTTTACCAAGTCAGGAACTCTTGCGCAGGCAGTGAGTGATGCCGCGCGTGATGCAGCATCCGACACTTCGGCGGAACCGGTGGTTCTGCTGTCTCCGGCATGCGCATCCTTCGATCAGTTTACCGACTTCGAGACGCGTGGCGAGGCTTTCCGGACCGCGGTGATGAAGCTTGACGGCCTGACCAACACGGGGAACGAGGCAGCATGAAACTGATCAGACGCGCCGACAGGGGACTTCTGGCCACCTGGTGGTTCACGACCGATTGGCTGTTGATGAGTGCCGTCTTTCTGCTTATGGCGGCCGGTGTGATCTTTTCCCTTGCCGCCAGCCCGCCGGTGGCGGTGCGCATCGGGCTGGAAGAATTTCATTTCGTCAAGCGCCAGATCATCTTTCTCATACCGGCCATTGCGGTGCTGATTGCCACTTCTTTCCTGCCGGTCCAGAAGGCCCGCAGGCTGTGCTTTGCAGTCTATCTGGCGGGGCTCGTGCTGATGCTTGTGGCCGCCATGTTCGGGCCGGAAATCAAGGGCGCGCATCGCTGGATCGATTTTGGACCATTTAATCTGCAGCCATCGGAATTGGCCAAGCCGGCGTTTATCGTGGCGGCGGCGTGGCTCATGGCCCAAGGCACGTTGCGGCCTGATATGCCGGGCCGGCTCATGGCCTGGGGCTTGTTCGCGGCATTTGTCTCGATCCTGCTGATCCAGCCTGATTTCGGCCAGACGGCGCTGATGTGCATGGTCTGGGCGGTCATGTTGCTGGTGCACGGCATCCCGTGGCTGTTCGTGTTCTGCCTGGCGATTGTTGCCGTAGCTGGTGTCGTCACGGCCTATCAGAACCTGCCGCATGTCGCCTCACGGGTGAACCGGTTCCTCAATCCCGAGCAGGGCGATACGTTTCAAGTGGATACCGCGCGGCGGGGCTTTGAGAACGGCGGTCTGTTCGGCACCGGTCCAGGTGGTGGTTCGGCCAAACAGGTTCTGCCGGATGCGCACACGGATTTCATCTTTGCCGTGGTCGGTGAAGAGTTCGGACTGGTTGCCTGCATCGTGCTGATCGGACTGGTTTCATTCATCGTCGTCAGGGTGCTGCTGACCGCGCAGCGCGAGCACGATCCGTTCCGGGCGCTTGCCATGACCGGCCTGGTGACGGTGTTTGGTTTTCAGGCGATCATCAATATGGCGGTCAATGTGTCGCTGATGCCGGCCAAGGGTATGACATTGCCGTTCATTTCCTATGGTGGATCGTCTTTGATTTCGATGGCGTTTGCCATGGGGCTCGTTCTGGTTTTCAGCCGCAAAAGGGCAGGTGCCGTTCCTGTTCAAACGCGCTGGCAGCCATTGACGGCGCGGTAGTCAAAGGCCACAACTTGACGCTATGGCAAGCCAGTTCAGTACACAGGTCCGGGGGAGCGTCGTGCTCGCTGCCGGCGGTACCGGCGGGCACCTGTTCCCGGCGCAGGCGCTCGGCGAGGAACTGGTGCGGCGGGGGTACTTGATTCATCTGATCACCGATGCACGCGCACAGGATTATGGCGGCAAGTTTCCGGCCATTGCCGTACATCAGATTTCGAGTTCAACCTTAACACTGTCGAAGCCCTGGCGGTTGCCGCTGCAGGCGTTCAAATTGCTGAAGGGTTACCGGCAGTCCAAGGCCATCCTGTCGGATTTGCGCAACAAGGGCCTTGTAGCGGTGGTTGGTTTTGGCGGTTATCCATCGTTTCCACCACTGGTCGCAGCCTCGCGCCTGGGTGTGCCGACATGCATCCACGAGCAAAACGCCGTGATGGGCCGGGCCAACCGGGCGATCGCCGGTAAGGTCAATGCAATTGCATCGTCATTTCCGGACATCGCAAACCTTCCGGCCAACATGAAGGATCGGGTGACGTTTTGCGGTAACCCGGTGCGCGATGTGGTGCTGCAACAGGCCGGCATCGCATACGAGCCTGCTGCTGCCGAACGGGTGTTCAGGTTGCTTGTTTTCGGCGGTAGCCAGGGTGCGCGTTTCTTTTCTAAGTTCATGCCGGAG
>JANQIR010000179.1 GCA_028282065.1 Aestuariivirgaceae bacterium | reverse complement strand
CGTTGACTTTTGCCATGCGAAAACTCGGCCCCGGTCCAACGTACCGACATCAGGATCTCGGTGGAGCAGACCCCCCACGAATGCATACGGAACGGAGACCTGACAGATGAACCCCACACGTAAACTTCTTGCTTCAGTCGCTCTGGCCGCTGGCCTGTCCACGCTGGCCGGTGCCGCCCAGGCCGCCGACTCGTTCTGGAATCACAACGGCTCCACCATGCTTCTGCGGGCCGAGGGCAACTACCGGCTGATCACCTATTGGAACCCACGTCCGGGATTGCGCGGCGTTCATCGTGGCACTGTCCTGTTTGAAGGCTACCGCGATGGCAGTCACTACGCCGGCACGGCCTATACCTTCCGCAGCGGCTGCCGGCCTGCACCATATCGCGTCACCGGCCAGATTATCTCCGAGACCAACTTCGCGATACATGGCGCCGCCCCGCGGCGCGTACGCGGCGGCTGCCAGGTGCTTGCTCACGAGTGGAACAACAACTCCACCTTGCGCTTCAACTATATCCGCCGGGCCCACTAAGGTTTGTCCCCCTTTCGATGAACGGTGCCTTTGTGACCAATTGAGTGTACCGTCCGCCCGGCGCGATAAGGCCCATCGTGGAAACTCCGCGGTGGGCCGCTGTTTTTCTTGACCGCAGCACAACCGGCGCATAGCTTCCGGGACATGCAATTACCCACACCGATTCATCGCGGGACCTTGATCAAGCGTTACAAGCGCTTCCTGGCCGATGTCACCCTCGACTGTGGAGAAACAGTGACCGCGAGTTGTCCGAATACCGGTTCCATGATGGGACTGGTCGAACCGGGCACAACCGTCTGGCTGTCGGAATCCGACAACCCGAAGCGCAAATACAAGCACACCTGGGAGCTGCTGGAGCTGGACACGCACGGCTGCAAGGCCACAGTGGGGATCAATACCGGTCACCCCAACAAGATCGTCGCCGAGGCCATAGAGTCCGGCGCGATTCCCGAGCTCTCCGGCTACGAAACGCTGCGCAAAGAGGTGAAGTACGGCAAATCTAGCCGCATCGATATCCTGCTGGAAGACGGCGCTAAACCACCTTGTTACGTCGAAGTGAAAAATGTTCACTTGTTAAGGCAGGCCGGATTGGCGGAGTTTCCCGATTCTGTGACGTCACGCGGAGCCAAACATCTGGAAGAACTGTCGGACATGGTGCGTGAAGGCGCGCGGGCCGTCATGTTCTATCTAATCCAGCGCGACGACGCAGATCGTCTCGCCTTTGCTGGCGACATCGACCCGGTCTACGCAGAAACCTTGAAAAAGGCTCGCAATGCCGGCGTTGAAGTTCTGGCATATGCCTGCGCTCTGTCACCTCAGGCCATCCTGCTTGAAAAACCTGTTCCCATCGAACTGGATTGAGAGGTCAAAGTCCGGCCCCGGGTTCATCATTGCGGGCTAAAACTCTTGCAGGCCCGCTGAAAAATGCTCAAATAGGAAGTAGATTGGGTCCCTTGGAAATAAGCCCCTGGTTCGGAACGAATTGAATGAATTACGTCGACGCGGCAACAGCCCCACTTGTTAATAATGGCCAGATCAAATTGCACGATGCCGAAGCATTCGCCGGCATGCGTAAAGCTGGTCAATTGGCAGCGCGCGCGCTGGACGTCATGTGCGAGCATGTAAAGCCTGGCGTGACAACGGCAGAACTGGACCGTATAGCTCTGGACTTTGCGTGCAGCCATTCTGCAGTGCCCGCACCGCTGTGTTATCGCGGCTACCCGAAGTCGATCTGCACATCGATCAACCACGTGGTCTGCCACGGCATTCCATCACCCAAACCTTTGAAAGAAGGTGAAATCGTCAACATCGATATCACATTGATCGTTGACGGATGGCATGGAGACTCCAGCCGCATGTATGCCGTCGGTGAGGTTTCGCGCAAGGCTGAGCGCCTCATTCAGGTAACCTACGAGGCGCTGATGCGCGGCATTGCAGCGGTCAAGCCGGGCGGCACCACCGGAGATATCGGCCAGGCAATACAGACCTATGCGGAAGCCGAGCGCTGTTCGGTCGTCCGTGATTTCTGCGGCCATGGCCTCGGCCAGCTGTTTCATGATGTGCCGAATATCCTGCACTATGGCCGCGCAGGCGAAGGCATCATTCTCAAGCCGGGAATGCTCTTCACAATTGAACCGATGATCAATCTGGGCCGCCCTCACGTAAAGGTCCTGTCGGATGGATGGACCGCGGTCACACGTGACCGGTCGCTGTCGGCTCAGTTTGAGCATTCGGTCGGTGTCACAGACGATGGCTGTGAAATCTTCACGGTATCGCCCCAGGGGCTGGACCATCCGCCTTACAACGTTTCCTGACGGAGATCCGGGGGCATGACCGGCGGTTTTGAAGACGCCAGCCACAAGCCGCACTACTCCGGCCATCGGGACCGGCTTCGCGACCGCTTCATGCAGGGCGGATCGGACGCGCTGCCCGACTACGAGCTTTTGGAACTCATTCTGTTTCGCGCTCTGCCGCGCAGGGACGTAAAACCCCTGGCCAAGGCGCTGATCGACAGGTTCGGTTCATTTGCCGATACGCTCACCGCCAAGCCGGACCGGTTGAGAGAAGTCAAAGGTGTTGGCGATGCGGTCGTCGCCGAGTTGAAGATCGTCCAGGCCGCAGCATTGCGGCTGTCGCAGGGCGCGGTCATGAACCGCCCCGCCCTCAGCAGCTGGTCGGCACTGCTCGATTACTGCAAGGCCGCCATGGCCTACAATGACAAGGAACAGTTCCGGATCCTGTTTCTCGATCGCAAAAACGTGCTGATCGCCGACGAAGTACAGCAGGAAGGAACCATCGATCATACACCGGTCTACCCGCGTGAAGTAATCAAAAGAGCCCTGGAACTGGCAGCTTCAGCGATCATTCTGGTGCACAACCACCCCTCCGGCGATCCGACCCCGTCGCGCGCCGACATCGAAATGACGAAGAAGATCGTCGAGGCAGGTGAGAAACTCAACATTGTGATCCATGATCACATCATTATCGGCCGGCACGGTCATGCCAGCTTCAAGGGTTTGCAGCTAATCTAAAGAGTGCTCTAACTCCGCCAGCGCCTGTTTCGTATCAAAATCGGCAAAAATCACATCGGAGCCCGCGTGGACCTCAACAAGCAGCTCATCGTGAGCTGCCAACAGCCCCCGTGCACCGCGATCACCGCTAATCTGCATCATGTCGGCGAAGAACCGCCTGCCCCACAGAACGGGATTTCCCCGCCGGCCATCGTGAACTGGCACGCAGATCTCCCGTCCTTCTTCAACATCGAACGCGGCAATCAGCCGGTCGATTTGTTCCGGTGACACAAAGGGCATATCACCGAGGCATACAACCACACCATCGGCATCATGCGGCAAGGCCTTCAGCCCCCGGACCAGTGACGTGGACACCCCTGCCGCGAAATCCGGGTTGTGGACAATGGTTACGTCCAGATCCTGAATCACTTTGCCAAGTTGCTCGGACTCATGGCCGGTGACGACGACGGTTCCGGCCGCCTGCGAACCACAAGCTGCCTCGACAGCGCAGCGAACCATCGGTTTGCCATCCACCGGTTGCAGAAGCTTGTTCACCTTGCCCATGCGTGAAGACGTTCCCGCGGCCAGCACGAGCGCAAAGATCCTGGCAGCCGCCGGTGGACGCGCCTCGCGTGGGGACGGCCTGCTGGCAATCTCTTTCAGCAGCCCACCCGTCCCCATATCCATGATATCCGACGCGGTGACGTCCAGCCCCGCCAGCAACCGCGACAAGACCCAGTCGAACCCATTGGTCTTTGGCGAACGCGCACAGGAGGGAACGCCGATCACCGGTTTGCCGTGCGCTCTTCCGAGCATCAACAGATTGCCCGGATCGACCGGCATGCCGAGGTGGACGACTTCACCACCGGCGGCCACGACCCCCGATGGGATCACGTCGCCGCGGTCGACGATAGCCGATGCGCCGAACACAAGCACCAGATCATGATCGCGGGCCAGTTCCTGCACGGCAGCACAAACCTCTTCAACCTTGTGCTCGACAACCCGGCAGGCCCCGAGACGTGAACCAAGCTCCGTCAGCCTGCTCCGCATGGCATTCTCGGATTTGGTAATGAGGCTGTCCTTGGTCTGCGGCAAACGGGTCGTGATCAGGCCGACCCTGGATTGGGAAAACGCTGCGACCTTCACCAACGGCTCATCAGCAATCAGGTCGAGCGCCCGGTCCACCGCCTCTCGAGGTGCCGCAAAGGGTATGATCTTCACTGTAGCCAACATCTGCCGTTCGGTCACAGCCTCAAAAGGCGCCACGGTCGCCACCGTGAGACTCTCATGCAGATGGTTCAGTTTGCGGATTCGCGTCTGATCGATGAGTGCAATGCCGGCTGTCGCGGCATGTAGGTTGGCCCGCCCGGTAAACGGAGCCTGGGCAACCGCTCCACCGCCGCAAATCGAGTTGGCGAGCGCACGGGCGGCGGCGTCTTCCGGCACATCGTCATCGCTCAGACGGGCTGCAAAAACAGTCTTCACGCCACTGTCTTGAAGCATGGCGATATCGGCAACGCTCAGCAAACGGCCCTTCTTGAACTGCCCCGATGCATGGCGAACCGAATGCGCCAGCACGGCGCCTTGTGCTTGATCAACCGGTATCTCACCAAATTGCATGTATCACCGCTATGAGCACACAGGCCCGTTCATTCGCCAAGCCGCAGTGCCCTTGTCATTTCCGCCATGATCGAAATTGCGATTTCCGGCGCGCCGCGCGCACCAATATCAAGGCCTATCGGCCCATGAATCCGCGCAAGCGCGTCCTGCAAAGCACCGCTTGCCTTGAGCCGTTCCATCCTGCTGGCCTGTGTGCGCCTGGATCCCAAAGCACCGATATAGAAACACTCGCTGTCCAACGCCATTCGCAGTGCCGGATCATCGATCTTTGGATCATGCGTCAGCGCGACAAGCGCCGTGCGCGCATCCAGATCGCCTTCGGACAGAACCTCGTCCGGCCATTCGTCATGCAGGGTCACATCCGGAAAACGCTCGCCTGTCGCGAACGCGCCACGCGGATCGATGACCATCACGTCATAACCGGCGGCACGTGCCATCGGAATGAGCGATTGGGCGATATGAACCGCCCCCACCACAACAAGCTTCAGCGCCGGATTATGGATGTGCACGAAATACTCTTCACCTTCGAGTGCGTGAACGCCACTCTTGTCGAAGCGGAACCCTTCGCTCAAGGCCTCTTCAAGCGGATCCCCAGCCACGGCATCGCGCGGCACAATCCGCTGCACACCTCCCGCTATGCTGGTGACCGTCGCCACGGCCCGGCGCGTGTCGCGTGCGGAAAGAACTTGGTCGATGAGGTCACGATTCACGGCAAATCACACTCCCGGTGTTCAGGCACCAAGCGGCTCGACATAGATGCGGATCTTGCCGCCACAGGCCAGCCCGACCTGCCAGGCTGTTTCGTCCGCCACGCCATAGGCCAGCACTCTCGGCTCACCGCTGTCCATAACGTCCATCGCAGCGCTCACCACGTCTCCTTCAACACACCCGCCCGACACGGAGCCTTCGAAATTGCCGTCCTGATCGACAATGAGCTGGCTGCCGACCGGTTGCGGCGCCGACCCCCACGTTTCGATAACGGTTGCCAGCGCCACCTGCCGGCCGTCATCGAGCCATTGCGCCGCCTGCCCAAGCAATGTCTCGGTCATTGCACCATCTCCATTTCACCTGCTTTCAGCCACTTGCGCGGATCGTGCCGGCCGGACCGTTTGTTGTGCGTGAGCGCCAGCGCAAGATCCTCAAGACAGGTCAGATTGTGAACGGGGCGAAACTCGTCAACATGTGGCATCATGCAACGCACACCCGCAGCCCGCGCCTCGAAACCCTCATAGCGCAGCAGCGGGTTAAGCCAGATCACCCTCTTTGCGGCACGGTGCAACCGCTCCATCTCATGCTCAAGCTCGCTTGTGTCTTCCCGGTCCAGACCATCGGTCATGACCACGACATGAGCCCCTTGCGACAACACCCGGCGCGCCCACTTGTAGTTGAACTCTCTCAAGGACGCGCCGATGCGCGTTCCTCCGGACCAGTCCTTAACCGCTTCCGATACCCGTTCCAGCGCCTCGTCGACATCCCGGCGGGCAACCTCGCGTGTGACATTTGTCAGCCGGGTCCCGAACAGGAAGACCTGGACGCGGTCACGATCACTGGTCAGGGCGTGGATGAAATGCAGGAAGATCCGGCTGTAGTTCTCCATCGATCCGGATATATCGCACAGGATGACCAGAGGCGGTTCCCGCCTGGTCCGCCTCCGCCAGGCCAGGTCAACCATTTCACCGGAGGCGGAAAGAGACCGCCGCAGCGTCGCACGCATGTCGATGCGCTCGCCCCGTTTGGACCGGCTGAAGCGGCGCTGAGGCGCTTGAAAGCGGGTAAGACGCATCCTGGCGATCGCTGCCTTGGCGTCAGCCTGTTCGGCAATCGACATCTGCTCGAAATCCTTCTTGCGAAGCACTTCGCGCGCCGAAGAGGTCATCTCGCCTTCAAGTTCGATTTCACCCGGCGGCTGCTGACGCTTGCTTTGCATGGGGGCATCATGGAAGAACGCGTTCGCCAGCCGTCTCTGACCTGCTCGCGGCTTGGATGGCGGGGTAAACACCTGGGTCTGCTGGAAGAGCAGCTGCATGACCTGATCGAGCATCTTCGGCTTGCGCCAGAACACATGAAACGCCTGGTCGAACAAGATCTTGTGCTCGCGCCGTTTGACAAACACGCAGTGCAACGTCCAGTAGAAATCATCGCGCGAACGAATTGCGCCGCACTGCGCTGCCGTCAGCGCATCGAGCACCGCGCCGGGCCCCGCCGGCAACCCGGCCTCGCGCAACACACGACCGAAATGCATAATGTTCTCGGCCAGTTTGCCATCCGGCGTCGGCAGGTTGGAATTGGCGGCTTCGTAGTTCATTTGGTTCAGGCCACACCGCGAACAGGCATCACACCCGCTCCAACGCTGCGATTTCTGATTTGATCTGCTCCAGCAGGCGCTTGGATTCCGAACCTTCCATCCGCGCAATGTCATCCTGGTATTTCAGCAGCACACCGAGCGTATCATTCACGGTTGCCGGATCAAGCGCAATGCTGTCCAGCTCGTGAAGTGCGCTGACCCAGTCGAGTGTCTCCGCTACACCCGGCGACTTGAACAGATCCTCACCGCGCAATGCCTGAACGAAGGCAACGACTTCGCGAGACAGCTCGTCCTTTGCATCGGGACGGCGTGCCTGGACGATAGCAAGTTCACGTTGTGCATCCGGATACCCGACCCAATGATACAGGCAGCGCCGTTTCAAGGCGTCATGAACCTCACGGGTGCGGTTCGATGTGATGATGACAACCGGCGGCTCGTGTGCCGTGACCGTGCCAAGCTCGGGAATGCTGATCTGAAAGTCCGACAGGACTTCCAGCAAATAGGCTTCGAAAGCTTCGTCCGTGCGATCCAATTCGTCGATCAGCAAGACCGGCGCCGCACCCGGCTGCCCCTCCAGCGCCTGAAGCAACGGGCGCTTGATAAGAAACTTCGGTGAGAAAATATCTGAAGCAACACGCTCCCGGTCGCTGATTCCCTCTGCCTCCGACAGGCGGATCTCGATCATCTGGGCGGAGTAGTTCCACTCGTACACCGCCGCATTGACATCGAGCCCCTCGTAGCATTGCAGCCGGATCAGGGGGCGATCCAGGCCGGACGCCAGGACCTTTGCAATCTCCGTCTTACCGACACCCGCCTCACCTTCGAGAAACAGCGGCCGGCCAAGCTTCAATGCAAGAAACACCACGGTTGCAAGCGAGCGGTCGGCCACATAACTGGACCGCTCCAGAAGAGCGAGCGTCTCATCGATGGATGTCGGCAATGAATTCGTCATATCGAGTTGTATCCTGCCCCGGCACCTATATAAGGCCCGCGGGCGTGAATTTCACCCGCGGGCTCAAACGTTTGTAGGATTGTGATTCCAGGCGCGACTACTTTGCGCCGGCAACCGCCCGTTTGGCCATGACACCGACCAGATGCGCCCGATACTCGGCAGAGGCGTGAATGTCCTCGTTGAGGTCGTCCGCCTTGGTGGCAATCCCCGATACGGCATTGGCCGAGAAGTCCGCTGACAGCGCCTTTTCCATGGCCTTCTGCCGGAACACGCCGGCCCCGGCCCCGGTCACGGCAACGCGTACATTGCCCTTGCCGTGATCGGCGACATAAACGCCGACCATCGCATAACGCGATGCCGGGTTCGGGAACTTCGCATAACCTGATTTGTCGGGAATGGGAAACTCCACCGCCATGACGATCTCATCACGCGACAGTGCCGTCTCGAACATGCCCTTGAAGAACTTGTCCGCAGACAGCTTGCGTTTCGACGTGACAACCGTGGCATCGAGCGCAACCAGAGCGGCCGGATAATCCGCTGCCGGGTCGTTGTTGGCAATCGAGCCGCCGATCGTCCCGCAGTTGCGTACATGCGGATCGCCAATACCTCCAGCCAGCGCACACAACGAAGGAATGGCCTTCTTCAGGTCCTTGTCAGTTGCCACTTCGGCATGTGTCGTACCCGCGTGCACAGTCACCTTGGTTTTGAGCACCTTGACACCCGAGTTTCCAAGGCCCGTGAGATCAATGATATCCGATGGCGCAGCCAGTCGCTGTTTCATCGTTGGCACGAGCGTCATGCCGCCGGACATGAGTGCGCCGTCCTTGTGTTTCTTGATCAGCTTCTGCGCGTCCGCCGCTTTGGTCGGACGGTGATAGTTGAAATCATGCATGAGTTTGTCCTTCCAAATACTATTCTGCTGCCTGCTTTGACGAGGCCGACTGAACAGCCTGCCAAACCGTCTGCGGAGAAGCCGGCATTGCAATGTCATTCACGCCGACCGCATCCGTAATGGCGTTCATCAAGGCAGCGGGCGCGGCAATCGCTCCGGCCTCGCCGCAGCCTTTCAGGCCCAGCGGATTGGACGGACACTTGGTCTCGGTAAAGCCAAGCTGGAACGACGGCAGATCACCTGCCCGCGGCATACAGTAGTCCATGTAGGAGCCGGTCAGAAGCTGTCCGGAGTCTGTGTCATAAACGCATCCTTCCGTCAGTGCCTGGCCGACGCCCTGCGCGATACCGCCATGCACCTGGCCCTCCACGATCATCGGATTGATCACCGTGCCGAAATCATCGACCGCGGTCCAGTTGACGATCTCCGTAACGCCGGTATCGGGATCGATTTCCACCTCGCAGATGTGACAGCCGGCCGGGAACGTGAAGTTGGACGGATCGTGGAACGCACCCTCCTTCAGGCCCGGCTCGAAGTCGTCCGTCGGTGCGTAGTGCGCAACATAGGCCGCCAGCGCCACTTCACCAAACGCCATGGCTTTGTCGGTGCCCTTCACGGTGAACGAGCCCTCCTTGAACTCGATGTCGCCTTCCGAGGCCTCCATCATGTGCGCTGCGACTTTCTTGGCCTTCGCCTCGATTTTGTCGAGCGCCTTGTCAATCGCCGTCATACCGACCGCGCCGGAACGCGACCCGTATGTGCCCATGCCGAACTGAACCTTGTCCGTATCGCCATGAACGATCTGCACCTGATCGATACCAATGCCGAGCCTGTCGGAGACAAGCTGGGCAAAGGTCGTTTCATGCCCCTGCCCGTGGCTATGGCTACCTGTCAGGATTTCAACATTGCCGGTCGGGTTGACCCGCACCTCGGCAGACTCCCACAAGCCGACGCCTGCGCCGAGCGAACCGACAGCGGCGGACGGTGCGATACCGCAGGCCTCGATATAGTTGGAAAAGCCGATGCCCCGCAGTTTGCCCTTCTTCTCGGACGACTTGCGGCGGGCATCGAAGCCCGAATAGTCGGCCAGCTCCAAAGCCTTATCCAGCGAAGCATCATAGTCGCCCGCATCGTAGCACATGATGACCGGCGTCTGATGCGGGAACTCCTTGACGAAGTTGCGCCGGCGAAGCTCCGCGGGATCGATATTCATTTCGCGCGCCGCCGTCTCCACCAGCCGCTCAACCACAAAGGTCGCTTCCGGCCGCCCCGCACCACGGTAAGCATCGACCGGTGCGGTGTTCGTATAAACCGCATCGACCTCACAATAGATGTTGGCGATGTTGTATTGCCCCGACAAAAGCGTTGCGTAGAGATAGGTCGGCACCGACGAGGAGAACGTCGACATGTAGGCGCCGAGATTTGCAATCGTCTTGGCGCGCAGCCCGAGAATCTTACCTTCCCCGTCCAGGGCCAGTTCCGCCTTGGTCACGTGATCGCGGCCATGGGCATCCGCCATGAAACTCTCGGAGCGCTCACCGGTCCACTTGACCGGCCTGCCGCCGATTTTCTTGGACGCCCACAGACACACGACCTCTTCTGCATAGATAAAGATCTTGGATCCAAAGCCGCCGCCGACATCCGGAGCAATCACCCTGAGCTTGTGCTCCGGTGCGACTCCAACGAAGGCGGCAATCACCAGCCGCGCCACATGCGGGTTCTGGCTGGTGGTATAGAGCGTGAAATGATCTTCCCCGCGATCGTAGGATCCGATCGCGGCACGCGGCTCGATGGCATTCGGGATCAACCGGTTGTTGACGATATCCAGCTTTGTCACATGCGCAGCCTTGTCGAAGGCCGCATCGGTCGCCGCCTTGTCGCCGAGCTCCCACTCGAAAATTGTGTTGCGTGCTGCCTCATCGTGAACCTTCGGTGCGCCCCGAGACTGGGCCTTGGCTGTTTCGACGACCGCATCCAGTTCCTTGTAGCTGACGTTGATCAACTCTGCTGCCGACTTCGCCTGCTGGTATGTTTCGGCAACCACGACAGCCACGTGGTCACCGACATAGCGCACCTTGCCCTGCGCCAGTACCGGATGCGGCCCCGCTTTCATCGGCGAGCCATCCTTCGAATGGATCATCCAGCCGCAGATGAGGCCGCCGATGCCATCAGCCGACGTGTCGTCGCCGGTGAAAACGCCGAGCACGCCGTCGGCCTTCTGCGCCTTCTTGGTGTCGATCTTCTTGATCTCCGCATGGGCATGCGGCGAGCGCAAGAAATAGGCATATGCCTGCTTCGGCAGGTTGATGTCGTCCGTGTACCGTCCGTTGCCGGTAATGAAACGATGATCCTCTTTACGCGCTACCCGCGCGCCGATTCCGGTATCGCTCATGAATCTCTCCTGGTGTGTGTACCGTTCCTGATAGCTGCCGGTGGCAAACTACATTTTGCTGGCGCCATCCTGGATGGCCTTGACGATGTTGTGATAACCGGTGCAGCGGCAGATGTTGCCGTCCAGTTCGGCCCGGATCGTTGCCTCTTTGACCTTCTTGCCGTTGCGTTTGACGATATCAACAGCCGACATGATCATGCCCGGCGTGCAGAAACCACACTGCAGGCCGTGGTTCTCGCGAAAGGCTTCCTGCATGGGATGCAGCGCGCCGTTTTTCGCAAGGCCTTCTATGGTCGTCACGGACTGACCTTCACAAGCCAGCGCAAGCGCGGTACACGCCTTCACCGCCTTGCCATCGACATGCACGACACAAGCGCCGCATTGGCTCGTATCGCAGCCGACATGCGTGCCGGTCAGGCCGAGCGTGTCTCTCAGGAACTCGACAAGCAATGTGCGGCCTTCCACCTCCCCTGAGACAGTGTCGCCATTTACCTTCATGGAAACCGTAGGCATTGTTATCTCCTCGTTGCGGGCTCCAGGCCGCGCGCGTGGCCATTCCACATGTGTTTTGATTAGTCCCCGCCGGTTACAGGCGGGAAGGAACCCTCTCGTCATCTTCCGGTGTGCAGATTGCGTCAGTTACCCGTAACGGTCAAGGCGAACAGACCCACAAAACCGACCGGCGGAGCATGAAAAATGTCAAGGCGCACGGACGGTCCTGACCCTAAGGCAGGAGGGGCGAGCGTGCGGGCATGCACGGTTTGGTAAATCGTCCTGCCACTGCAAACGCTAAAATTTAATCTGTAAGCAAACTTCTCTTTCACAGGTACGTGATAATCTGCCGTTGATCTGAAATCGCACATGCGGGGGCATGATGATGAATTCGTGCGAAATCAGGCGCGTCTTGCCATCCACAAGACGCACCGTCGCCATATCTTTCGACCAGGCTTCGCCAGCTGCGCGTCCTGCAAATGCCCTCATTTTGAGATCTTGGACGAGGCCGGTTGAGCGGCCGACGCCAATTGTCCATTCAAACCGGGCGGACGAGTTCATGGTCTGCAGTGGGTTTATCCTGACCAAATCGAGGTGCTTGCCATGACGCAAACTCCATTAGGTGCCGGTGAGCCGCCCGGACGGATCTCCTACGGCACCATCTTGATCGCCGATGACGATCCTATTTTACTGGAAACCCTGACCGCAGCCATGTCTGCCGCCGGGTGGCAGGTCAGGACTGCCGTAAACGGCAAACAGGCAGTCGAAATTGCCAAGTCCGTACCCCTGGATGCCATGGTCCTCGACATGCGGATGCCTGAACTCGACGGTTATGAAGTTTGCTTGGAACTGATGCGTCTTGGTATATACGTTCCCATTCTGCTGATTACGGCAAGTTTGGGCGACTGTGAGCCGCTCGGATTCCTGAACGTCAGGCAAACGCTTCGCAAACCTGTAGATGTGAAACAGGTCATCCGGTTCGCACGAACCTGCAGACCCCGTCCGGTTGTGGACCGGCAGTGCGTCGATGGTAAGGCCTAGGCAGAATCGACATTCATCGCATCCATAACATTGCTGCGGCGAGTTGAATAAAGCTGAGGAAGTGCACGGCACGGTTTGCCTACTGGCGTCCTCTGCGGTGAACTGAGGGCGGCTGTCCGTAGCGGCTCTTGTAGCTGCGTGAGAACTGCTCCAGCGACGCAAACCCGGCGGCAAGCCCCACCTCCCGCACACTCATAGCACTATATGTGAGGAGATGCTCGGCATGCTCCAAACGCAGTTGCTGATACACCGCCTTTGGGCCGGCGCCAAGCTGTTGCGAAAACAGCCGCTCCAGTTGACGCAGAGAAATGCCCACAGCCGTCGCGATATCTTCCACCGGCATAACCTCTTCAACATGCGCCTCCATGGCGGATATGGCTGAAAGCACACGGTGATCATCCGTCGGATATCTCTGAGACACGGCAATCCGCGCCTGCCCCGGGTTTCCAGACTGGCGGGTGTGCACCAGCGCGTCCGCAACCTGAATCGACAACGCATTGCCCTCCATTTCCTTCAGCCAGTCCAGCATCATGTCAAGCGCCGTCGTGCCCCCCGAACTCGTCATGCGTCCCCGGTCGATGGCATAAGGGGTCTCCACCACATCCACCGCCAGATACCTTTCACGAAACGCGGGAAGGGTTTGCCAGTGACAGGTAGCCTTGTATCCGTCAAGCACACCCGCTTCGGCCAAGGCGAAAGCCCCCGTGTCCACACCGCACAACATCGCATTGGTGCGCGCAAGCTTCCGTACGCAATTGATCATACGCGGCGTCATGCCCTCTTCATGCCCGTAACTTGCGCAAATCACGATCATGTCGGGCAACCCAATGCCGTCTGTCGTGTGCGTCACCGAAACCGGTATGCCGTTCGACGCGACCGCCGCCTCACCATTTTCGGAAACGAAACGCCAGGAGAACACATCACCTGCAAACGAATTTGCCACACGCAACGGCTCAAGAGCACTGAAAAGCCCGATCATCGAAAAACCAGGCACAAGTACAAACGCAACGTCATGATCGCGCAAAGCCATTGTCGATAATCCTCAATAATACGGCGGTTTAAGACAAATCACGTTTCTCCCGTTGCGTAAAGTCCCGTCACCTTGAGCCATGATTGGAAACGCAATGAACCCTAAGGTCATCATCACTTGCGCAGTCACCGGTGCGGGAGACACTGTCGGCAAGCATCCCGCCATTCCCGTAACACCCGAACAGATTGCCAACTCTGCGTTGGAAGCGGCACAGGCAGGTGCCGCCATTGTCCACTGTCATGTGCGTGATCCCGAAACCGGACGCGGCGCACGCCACGTACATCTGTATCGCGAAGTAATGGAGCGCATCCGAGCCAAAAATACGGATGTCATCATCAACTTCACGGCCGGAATGGGTGGTGATCTGCAAATCGGAGAAGGCGAGACGCCGCGCGAGTTCGACGAGGAATTTACCGATCTTGTCGGCCCGATCGAACGACTCCTTCACATTGAGGAACTGAAGCCGGAAATCTGCACGCTCGATTGTGGATCACTGAATTTTGGAGACGGCAACAGCATTGTTGTGCAGACACCGGTTCAGTTACGCGAGCAGGCCAGGTTGATCAGGTCATATGGCGTAAAGCCCGAGATGGAGATCTTCGACAGCGGAAACCTCTGGTTTGCAAAGCAGCTATGCGCCGAAGAGCTGATCGAGGAGCCGCCAATGTTCCAACTTTGCCTGGGCATTCCCTGGGGCGCTCCGGTGAACACCGAAACCATGACTTACATGGTCGGACAGCTCCCCGCCGATGCGGTCTGGGCTGGTTTCGGCATAGGCCGTATGCAGATGCCGATGGTGGCGCAAGCGCTTTTGCTAGGCGGTCACGTGCGCATCGGGTTGGAAGACAACCTGTATCTGGAACGCGGTGTCTACGCATCCAACGCGTCATTGACGGAGCGTGCAGTGAAAATCATCGAACTGCTTGGTTCCGGCATCGCCACGCCCGATGAGGCGCGGAGCATTCTCGGTTTGAACGGCAATTAGAAAGGATGCCGCAATGAGTGCTGTTAGAACCGTCGGGATCGTAGGAACTGGCGTCATAGGCGCCGGCTGGGCAGCCCGCTTTTTGGTGCGTGGTATCGACGTAATCGCCTTCGACCCGGCCGATGGCGCGGAAGAAGCCCTGCGCAAAAAGGTTGCTACCGCTTGGCCCTCCATGCTCAGGCTACTGGGCGAGGATCACGTCGAGGCTGGCAAGCTGTCCTTCACCAGTGACGTGAGGGAGTTGGCACAAGCATCTGATTGGATTCAGGAAGCCGCCCCGGAGCGCGAAGACTTGAAAATCCGTCTGTTCAAAGAGCTGGATGAAGTTGCCCGGCCCGATGTGATAATCGCATCGTCGTCATCGGGATATCTTCCCTCCCGCCTGCAAATGGAGTGTCGCCACCCCGGGCGCGTGATCATTGGTCACCCCTTCAATCCGGTCTACCTTCTTCCGTTGGTAGAGATCGTCCCAGGGGATAAGACAACCGACGAGACCATGGAACGCGCGACCCGGTTTTACGAGTCGGCGGGCATGCATGTTTTACGTCTGAAAAAGGAAATCGACGGCTACATTTGCGATCGCCTGCAGGAAGCTCTTTGGCGAGAGGCGTTGCACCTGATCAAGAAGGACGTGGCGACAACCGGTGAAATCGATGATTCGATCGCCTATTCTGCCGGTTTGCGCTGGGCCTTCATGGGACCGTTTTTGACATTCCATCTGGCTGGAGGCGAAGGTGGCATGCGTCATTTCCTTGACCAGTTTGATCCGGAAATGGACCTGCCCTGGACGGATCTTCCATTTCCGGAATGGTCTGACGAAATGTCCAGCCGCTTGATAGAGGGGTGCGAGAAGCAGGCCGCCGGCCGAAGTGTCAGCGAGTGGGAGGCCAAACGCAATGAGGTTCTCGTTGATATTATGCATGTTCTGGAAAAACACGGGATTGGCGCCGGTACAGTTTTGTCACGAGGCACCGCGGTCACCGGACGCTGATATCAAATCCCAACGGCTGATTGTCGCGGCGGTCGCCCCCAGCATAGGCCCCAGCATAGGCCCCAGCATAGGCCCCAGCATAGGCCCCAGCATAGGATTGTGCATTTTCTCCCCTCCCCAGCATTTGCAATGATACTGGGAAAACAATATCTGCCGACAGCCACACAGTTTCGTACCACTCGGAGTAGCCAAAATGGACTTCGCACTGACCGACGAACACCGGATGATCATGGAGACCACGAAAGCATTCGTGGACAAGGAGATGAAACCGCACGAGGACGAGATTGAGCGCACTGGCGTGATACGTCCCGAACTCGTACCGGAACTCCGACGCAAAGCCATTGAGGCCGGATTGTTCGCGGCCAATCTTCCCGCCGAGGTCGGTGGCGCCGGCCTCGATACGGTCTCTTGGGTCTGCTTCGAGAAGGAACTCTCCAGTGCAAACCGTAGTTGGC
>JANQIR010000170.1 GCA_028282065.1 Aestuariivirgaceae bacterium | reverse complement strand
AAAACTGACATGAAATAATGTCATAAAGTGAAATTGTCATACACTAGTACATATTTATGAAATATTAATAAAAGAAGTGAGAGGTCGTGAAAGCATACTCGGTGCATGTTTTTTTTTTTTTTTTTTTTTGAAAGTTTGCCTCTCTCTTAGTCTCTCAGCGAGATTTCACGCAGTGCGTCAGCCAGAAGATTGAGCCCGAGCACCAGTGAGGAGATCGCAAGGGCAGGCCACAGCATGGCGTTCATTCCCCACGAGCCCGACTTTTGTGCCTCGGCGATCATCTTGCCCCAGTCCGGATCGGGTGGCGGCAGGCCAAGCGCCAGATAACCGAGCAGAGCGATGGTGATGATGACGTATCCGAGCCGCAGGCAGGCATCGACGATTAGCGGTCCGCGCGCGTTCGGCAACAGCTCGACGATCATGATGTAAAGCGGTGTCTCACCACGCACCTGCGCGGCGGCGATGTAGTCGCGTGTTTTCAGATCAAGAACGATACCACGCACGATCCGCGCTACCTGCGGTGCGGTGCCGAAGGTCACGGCCACGATAATAATGGTTCCCGAAACCACAATGGGCGATAAACCGATGGTCTCACTCAGGTAACGGCCGAAGTCCGACGACGGGCCGAACTGGGTCAGGATCACCAGGTAAAGCACCATGATCGGGAATGACAGCAGGACATTGCCAAAAAACGAAATGCCCTCGTCCCACCAGCCGCCGCGATAGCCGGCAATCACGCCAAGCAACATGCCCACCAGATAGGCGACAAGCGTCGCAAGGCCGGCCCAGAACAGAACCAGCCGCGACCCCCAGACCAGTCTGGCCAGTACATCGCGGCCGCGGTCATCGGTTCCCAGCCAGTAGAACGACCCGTCTTCCAGGCTGGCCAGCGGACCCTTGAGAAGGGCCAGGGAATTCTGCGCCAGCGGGTCCTGAACAGGCAGGATCGGCGCCAGGATCGCAACCAGTATCCAGAACGTCACCAGAAAGGCGCCGAACATGCCGATGTTCGACTCGCGCAGCAGCGCGATGCCCTTGAGGATCCGTTTGAACGTACTGTCCGGTTTGGGCGTTGCACTGGGGGCCGCAGTTGTGTCTGTCATGTCCCGTATCCTTGTTGCGGTCTAGGGCCTTGACCCTAACGCCGGTAATCAGCTGAAACGGATGCGCGGGTTCAGCATCGTGTACCCGACATCCGATATGAACTGTGAGAAGACGGCCACGAACACCGCCACCATGGTGCAGGCCTCGATCATCTTGATGTCGCCGAACAAGGAGGCGTCATACAGAAGCTTGCCGAACCCCTTGTAGCCGAAGAACACCTCCACCACGATCACGCCCGACAACAGGTAGTTGAGCTGCAGCACCATGACGGTGAACGGCGCGATCAGGGCGTTGCGCAGTGCATGTTTCATGATCACGCGCTTGTAGGGCAGGCCCTTGAGAACTGCAGTGCGGACATATTGCGAGGTCATCACCTCTGCCATGGAGGCGCGTGTCATGCGTGTGTAGTAGCCGAAATTGTACAGGCACAGCACCATGACCGGCAGGATCATTTGCGACCAGGAATCCCACGATGTCCAGTTGAAGCCGAAAGACAACGGGGATGTCCCCGGCAGCCACTCCAGCCAGAACACGAAGATCGCCACCAGGATGGTTGCCGAGGCGAACTCGGGAACCGACGTGGTCAGCACCGAGGCGACGGTGATGCTGCGGTCACGCAGCGAACCTTCGGCGATGCCGGACAGAACGCCAAGCACCAGCGAAATGGAAACGGTGATGAAGAACACAAGGCCCGCCAGCCGCGCCGTGTTGAGAAGGTGCTCGCCCATCTTCGGCCCGACGGGAACGCCATATTGCGCGGACTCGCCGAAATCGCCGCGCATGAAATCGAACAGCCACTCGAAATAGCGCACGAAGAACGGCCGGTTCAGGCCCTGTTGTTCGATCCATTGCATGCGCTGGTCGAGCGTCGAGTACTGGCCCAGAACCTTCTGCGCCAGATTGAGTTTGTCGCCTTCGAAAATCACGAACAGAATAAACGAGATGGTCAGCATGATGAGAGCCATCATGGCCAACCGCTTGAATGCCAGTGTCAGCATCCCCCCTGTCACTCCCTTTTGTCGGGCCGTATCTGCCCCGCGCTGAGTCTATCGGCCCGTCTCTTTCGCTCTACGAGACTTTATTGTCAGCACTGCTGCGGTTGCCGCCGTCAGGTCAGACATCGACTGTCTTCAAAACGGCGGTTTGAGATGCAACGGCGCCACATCTTTTAGGGCGCATCTTAACGACACGTTTCCCGCGCGCGCAACCGGGGCGGGCAAAATAATTCCTGAAAATACAGGCACCTCTTGCGTCCTGTTGATCTTTGCCAGTGTTTCGTGGGGCGGGGAACGGCGTTCAAATCCTTGGGATATTGTTGCTCTGCTTACCAGCAATGGGTCCTGCCCCTAGGTCCGATCTCCCGGGAACGGATGGGCGAGGGGCTCCTTGCCCCTGAACAGGTATTGCAGGATCAGTCCGCCATAGCCACGCATCACGTATCCGCAGTTCTCGTTCGCCAGCCGCGCCTTGTGTGCCGCGTAATAGGCAGGCAGGTCGTACCAGGCAAGCCTTGGGCGCTCATGATGGGCGGAATGCAGGTTGTTGTTCAGATACATAAGCGAAACAACCGGATTGCTTTCGATGATCACGGTGCGGCACGTGGCCGTCTTGTGCGCCCGGTGTTCGGCATAGGACCTGAGCAGGGTGAGCGAACAGCCGGGATAGGCGATCAGCACCAAGTATTGCCAAAAAGGCATGCCGCACACCAGCGACACCCACACCCACGTGACCGCGACGCCGGCTGCGTGCAGCAGCCAGGCCACAATCACTTTTCGGTCCCCCTTTGCAAATAGGCGCGCATCATCGCGCATCAGTGCTGCGACTGCCAGCATAGGGCCGACTAACAGCCGGCCAAGCACGGTATTGTTGAACCGGAACAGCCATTTTGCCGGCTGCGGCAGATCTGCCCAGGCCTGTGGATCGAAGTAACGGGACTCAGGATCGGCCTGCGGATCGGTAAGCGTGTCGTCATTGTGGTGCGCAAGGTGGAGCGCCCGGTAGCGCCGGTAGGGAAACCACAATGCCAGGCTGGGAAACACCAGCAGTTCGTTGATCAAGTGACTTCGTGTAGGGTGGCCGTGGACCGCTTCGTGTTGCAGCGAACCGTGCAGGCATGTGAGAAATCCGCCCAACGGCATGAGCATCCACCACGGCAAGTGCGTGGCATGCCATGTCAGCAGCCCTAAACTGCCATAGGTGGCGGCGATCAAAGCCAACGTCTGCCATTCAACGCCAGCGCGGCCGCTGGCGGTGGAAGTTACAGCCTTCATAGGTCAACCCCTGACACTCCCCTGACAGAACTGTAGGAGCAGCCGGGCTTCACGAAAATGTTATAATGCGCATAATTTGTTTATTTTGATGCGCAACAACTACATTTGGTGATAATTATCACCGAGGCAGGCTCTTTATGAACAAGCGTGAAACCGTTGGGGTCTTTCAACAGCGCCTTCTGGAACTGATCGCCAGGTCCGGCATGTCCCGCGCGCAATTTGCCGAGAATGCCGGTCTTGATCGCTCAACCCTCACCCAGCTCCTGTCGCACAGCAATGTCCGTCTGCCGCGCGCCGAGACCATTGCCGGCATTGCGGTGCGCTATTCTGCCAGTATCGACTGGTTGTTGGGCCTGTCGCAGCACGATCAGGTCGCCACGGATATCGTTCCCCAGCTCATGATCGAACCGGAGGCCGGAGGACCGCTCGACGAGCGTCTGGCAAGCTGGCAGCACGAGGCGCGCGGCTACAAGATCCGCTATGTGCCATCGAGTTTGCCCGACCAGTTGAAAACCGAGCCCGTCCTGGCCTACGAAGCAGGCGGGCTGGACGCGGAGACAGGTGATGTGTTTCAGCACATGGCCCATGCCAGAATGGCGCATGCCGTGCAGATGGAAAGTGAGATTGAGGTCTGCGCATCCCTGCAAAGCGTTCGGGAATTTGCCCGTGGCGAGGGTATCTGGAGCGATCTTCCCGCCGCAGTCAGGCGGCAGCAGCTTGAGTACATGGCCGACCAGCTTGAGGTGCTCTACCCTGCCTATCGTTGGTTCCTGTTCGATGGGCGCGAACGTTACTCGATACCCTACACGGTATTTGGTCCGGCACGTGCCGCGCTCTATGTCGGAGACATGTATTTCGTGTTTACCTCAACGGAGCATATCCGCGAACTTACCAGGCATTTCGAGAATTTGATCCGTCATGCCACAATCCAGCCGAATGACTGCGCGGGATTTGTCCGCCAGATGATGTCATTTTGCGAATGATCGGAAGGGGGATGACCGCCTCGCTGCCCATGTATGACTGGCCCGATGTGCGTGCCGCGACAGATCGCTGGTGGCAGGGCATTGCCGCATATCTGCGGGATGAGGGGATCGAAGACGTTCCAGACCGGCTTGATCGTGACACGCCTGCCGGGGATCAATGGGGCGATCCCCAATTGCTGTTCTCACAGACCTGTGGCTACCCGCTGACCCATGAGTTCGCCGGCGCGCTGACGTTGTTGGCGACGCCGGTGTACACCGTGCCCGGGTGTGATGGGCCCAACTATTCCAGCGCGATTGTCGTTCGCCGGGACAGTGGCTTTGACAATCGTGAGACATTGCGTGGCGCGTGCGCCGCAATTAACGGACCGGACTCTTTGTCTGGGTGTCTTGCCCTGCGTGCGGTGTTTTGCACGGCCCCCGGCGGCGATCCGTTCTTTGCCGAGGTCAAGGTATCCGGCAGCCACCTTGGCTCGATGCAAGCGGTTGCCCTCGGCAAGGCAGATGTTGCGGCCATTGACTGTGTGAGCTTTGCTCACGCCAGGCGGAATGATCCGGGTGTGACCGCGCAGTTGCGTGTCATTGACCGGTCGTCATTCATGCCCGGATTGCCCTATGTCACGTCCATCGCCCGCCGGCCGGAAGAGGTGGGGCGGATATGTGATGCTCTTGCCAAGGCCGTCAACGATCCGCTCCTGGCCACGGCGCGTGCATCACTTTTCATTGAAGCGCTTGAGTTTTTGCCTCTTGACGCTTACCTCCCTGTGTCTCAGCTGGATCAGGCCTGCGGGCCGCTTGTGACCGGGAGTGTCGATTGATCTTTCCGGTATCGTTTTTCGTAAGTTACATATCGGCTGTGCCGATCGATGAGCAGGATTGAAACAGGACCATGATCGAATTGTATACCTGGGGCACGCCGAACGGCCGCAAAGCGTCTATCGCGCTGGAGGAAATGAACCTGGAATATGAAGCCTTTCCAATCAACATTGGCAAGGATGAACAGTTCCAGCCGCATTTCCTGAAAGTTTCGCCGAACAACAAAATCCCCGGGATCATTGACCGGGACACCGGCCTGAAGCTGTTTGAGTCCGGCGCAATTCTGATCTATCTGGCCGAAAAGACCGGCAGGTTCTTCGAGACCCAGGGTGATGCCAAGTGGCGGACGTTGGAGTGGCTCATGTGGCAGATGGGTGGTGTTGGTCCATTTCTCGGCCAGGCGCATCATTTCTTGCGGTTCAACCCGGGCAAGGCGCCCTATGCCGAGGAGCGTTACGGAAACGAGGCAAAGCGCCTGTATGGGGTTTTGGACCGCCGCCTGGCTGAGGTAGAGTATCTGGCGGGAGACTATTCGATTGCCGATATGGCGACGTTTCCCTGGATCGCTCGTTTTGAGTGGCAGCAGATCGATTTGAACGAGTTTGAAAATGTGAAGCGGTGGTATCATGCCATTGCCGAACGGCCCGGGGTACAACGAGGATACAAGGTGCCGGATGAAAGCGCCGAAATACCCATGCCCTGACGCCATGAAACGGGCCGCCGGAATTTGCCGCGGCGAAGCGTCATGAAGTTGATGTTGAGACTGAAACCAATTGCTGCTGCGGCTGTGGCCGTGTGCCTTGTAGCTGCGCCCGCCGTTCATGGGACCGGCCCGGCAGTTGCGCAAGGCGCACCACAGACGCTGGTTGGCGTCGATTCTGTACGTTCCGAGCCGTTGTCCCAGACCGTGCCGGTCATCGGTCGTATCGTTGCTATGCGCGATGCCAGGGTCGCGGCGGAGACCGCCGGTGCCGTAGAGAGTATCAATGTGCGCGTTGGCGACCACGTGAAATCTGCCGATGTGCTGGCGGAATTGAATATCGATACCAAACAGTCTGAGGTTGACGTCATTAATGCGCGGATCGGCCAGGCGAAGGCTGACCTGGAAGGCGCGCGCGCCCAGGTGACGCTGGCTGAACAGGAACTCAAACGTCAAAGTGACCTAAAAAAGTCGGGCGCCTTCGCAAGGTCGAAATATGAAACGGCCGAACAGGAACTGATCCGTGCCCGGGCCCGTGTTTCCAGGGTAATGGCGCTGATTATGACCAACCGCTACCAGCGCACCATCACCGAAATGGATATCGCGCGCGGTAAGGTGCGCGCGCCCTTTGACGGGGTCGTTGTCGAACGGTTCACCGACTCCGGCAGTTACCTGAAAGTCGGCGATCCTGTTGTCCGTATCATTTCCGACACGGATCTAGAGATTGAAGCGGACGTGCCCGCCAACCGTATAGCGGGGCTGACGCCGGGGTTGAAGATTGTGTCGATCCTTGAGGACGGCACCAAGGTGCCGGCGTCTGTACGTTCCGCGCTGCCGCTGGAAAACCCCATGACACGGACGCGCCAGGTGCGGTTCCGTGCTGACTGGCCGCAAGGTGTATCGGCACTTGCCGACGGCCAGACCATCACCGTCCATCTGCCGATTGGGCTGCGCCGCCAGATTGTGACCGTGCACAAGGACGCCATCGTCAAACAGCGCGGCCAGGATGTCGTCTTTGTTGTTGACGGCGGCAAGGCACAGCCGCGTACGGTCAAACTCGGCGAACAGACCGGTTCGCGCATAGAAGTCGTGGCCGGCCTGAAGGCTGGCGATGTCACCGTGGTGCGCGGCAACGAGCGCCTGCAGCCCGGTACCAGTGTGCGGGTGAAGAAGGGCTCGTCCTGACAACACGTCTGCAAAAATGGCATTGGGGCCTAGCTGATGAACCTGATCAAGCTATCGATTGAACGGCCGATCGCCATCATTTCGGCGGTCATCATGACCGTTCTGTTCGGCTGGCTCGCCCTGCAGACCATACCCATCCAACTCACACCGGACGTCAATCGTCCGGTGATCACCGTTTCGACAAGCTGGCCGGGCGCGGCACCGGCCGAAGTCGAGCGCGAAATCACCAACCGGCAGGAGGAGGTGCTCAAGGGCGTCAGCGGTCTGCAGAGTATCGAAAGTGCGTCAAACCGCGGCTCGGCCCGCGTAACGCTTGAGTTCGACATCGGCAACAACATGGACAAGGCGTTGCTTCTGGTGGCCAACCGGCTTGATCGTGTCACCGGTTACCCTGAAGAGGTCGACGAACCGACCCTGTCATTGGCCGGGGCCGAAGACCGCCCGATCGCCTGGTTCATCATCACCCGTCTGGAAGGAAACGACCGGCCGATCCACGAGTACGGCGACTTCCTGAAGGAGGTTGTGCAAGATCGCATCGAGCGTGTTCCGGGCGTGTCCGAGGTGACCATATACGGCGGCAGTGAGCGCGAGATACAGGTTGTCGTCCAGCCGGAGCTGCTGGCGCGTTACCGCCTGACTGTCTCCGACATGGTGGGCGCGTTGCGCCGCGCCAATGCCTCCGTCAGTGCCGGCGATGTCGACGAGGGCAAGCGCCGCTACGTTGTGCGTACGGAAGGCGAGTTGAACACCCTCGCTGCCGTTCGCGCGGTGGTTCTGCGCACCGAGCATGACCAGACCAGCAACCGGGTCGGCCGCGTCACGGTCGGCGACATTGCCGATGTCAGTTTCAGCTTCAAGGAACCGGTGTCGCGCATCCGCATGCTCAGCCAGAGTGCATTGGCCTTCAATGCCAAACGGGAAACCGGCGCAAACGTCATTGAAACCATGGAAGGGATCAAGCAGGCGGTCGCCGAGCTTCAGGCCGGTCCGATCCCCAGGGCCAATCTCAGGCTGAAGCATGTCTATGACGAGACCGTCTACATCAACTCAGCCGTCGATCTGGTGCAGCAGAACATCTGGTTCGGCGGATCGTTGGCCGCCATCCTGCTGCTGATATTCCTCAGGTCGTGGCGGGCCACACTCATTGTGTCCATTGCCATTCCGGTTTCGGTGGTTGGCTCCTTCGTCGCCATGGCCGCCCTCGGCCGGTCTTTGAACGTCATTTCGCTTGCCGGACTGGCCTTTGCGGTCGGCATGGTCGTTGATGCGGCGATTGTCGTGCTGGAGAACATCTATCGGCTGCGTGAACAAGGCCGCCCGCCCATGGAGGCTGCCTATGAGGGCGCGCGTCAGGTCTGGGGTGCGGTGTTTGTGTCTGCCTTAACCACCGTCATGGTGTTCATTCCCATCTTGATCATGCAGCTTGAGGTCGGCCAGTTGTTCCGCGATATCGCGGTCGCGATATCCGTGGCTGTAACCTTGTCCCTCATTGTATCGATAACCGTTCTGCCGGCCCTTGCCAGCCGTCTGCTGGTGCGTACGCGTCAGGACTCGGACGGCTCCGTCAAGAGGATTTTTCTGCCGGGCATCGATCACTTTGCCGGTGCTTTTGTTGCAGCGGTGGTTGGCTATGCGCGGGTAATGTCGAAGAGCAAGGCCTTGTCGCTGGTGGTTGTCGCCGTGGTCTCCGGCGCCACGACATTTGCTGCCTATCAGCTCTTGCCGAAGCTTGAATACCTGCCGAATGGCAACCGCAATTTGATGTTCGGTGTGTTGCTGCCGCCGCCCGGCTACAACCTGACCACAATGAACGGTATCGCCCAGCGTTTCGAGGACTCCACCAAACCGCTTTGGGCCACCCTGCACGGCCCGGAATCGGAACCAGGCCAGCCGCCGAAAATCGAACGAATGTTCTTTGTCGTAACCAACACGAGGACCTTCGTGGGGGCCGCTGCCGTCGATCCGCAAAGGGCAAGCGAACTTCGTGAACCGCTGCAAGGCCTAGTTTACCAGGAACCGGGCACGTTTGGATTCGTCAACCAATTGTCGCTGTTCGGCCGTGGTCTGGGCGGTACCCGGCAGGTCGATCTCGACATCACCGGTCCCGATCTTCAAACCATTGTCGACGTGGCCGCACAGGCCGCCGGCCTGGTGTTCCAGGCGTTCCCGCAAGACCAGGGCAATGGTTTCCGGCCTAATCCCGGCCTTGAACTGGGCGCGCCGGAAGTACGCGTCAATCCCGATAGAACCCGGCTTGCCGATGCCGGCGTAACGGCCACGGAACTCGGCCAATCGATCGACGCCTTCAATGACGGTCTGCGTGTCGCCGAGGTAACCATCGGCAATGACCGCATCGACCTCACGTTGAAAGGCAACAGCAAACAGGTCACCCAGACGCAGGGCATCGCCAGCCTGCCGGTGGTGACACGTTCTGGCCGGATCGTGCCGGTCTCGTCTCTCGCCGATGTCGAGCTGACCAGCGGTCCGACCCAGATCCGCCACAAGGAACGGGTGAGAACGATCACTCTGCTGATCACGCCGCGCGATGACATACCCCTGGAAACCGCCCTCGATACGGTGCGCAACGACATTATCAAGAAGCTTGAGGAGCAGGGATTGCCGCCCGGCGTCCGGCTCAGATTGTCGGGCACCGCTGACAAGCTTGATCAGACATGGACAGCCATGCAGGGCCAGCTTTTGATCGCCATTATCATTGTCTACCTGGTGATGGCGGTTCTGTTCGAAAGCTTCATCTATCCGCTGATCATACTGCTTTCTGTGCCGATGGCCGCAGCTGGCGGCGTTGGCGGGCTGTCCCTTCTCAACATGTATATACCGCAGAAGCTGGACATGCTGACCATGCTGGGCTTTGTCATCCTGATAGGCATTGTGGTGAACAACGCCATATTGCTGGTGCATCAGACGCTGCATCACATCCGCGAAGATGGCCGCACACCCACAGACGCAATTATCAGCGCAACGCGAAACCGCATCAGGCCGATTTTCATGTCGACCCTGACCAGTGTCTTCGGAATGCTGCCGCTTGTGGTGCTGCCGGGGGCCGGCTCGGAGCTTTATCGCGGGTTGGGATCCGTCGTGGTCGGCGGCCTGTCGCTGTCCGCCCTGCTGACCCTGATTGTGATCCCGCCGATGCTCTCGCTCGTGGTCGGTCCGCTTGAAGCACGCAAGAGCGCAACGGCGCGGCCGGTCGATACGTCCACCCAGCCAGCCGAGTGAGGTGGATTACGAAAGGCGCGTCAGCACCTTGTCCCTGCCGATAAGCGGCAGGAGCGCTGCCAGCTCCGGGCCGTGGTCGAGGCCCGTCAGAGCCAGCCGCAGCGGCATGAAAAGCGGTTTGCCTTTCCGGCCGGACACTTCCTTGAGCCGCGTCGTCCACTGTTTCCAGGTTGTCTCGTCCCAGGGTTCTGCGGGCAACTCTTCGCGAGCCATCGAGACATACTCCCGGTCGTCTTCGCCAACAGCCGGCACGATCTCATCGTGCACCACCTGCCACCATTCTGCGGCATCGCGCAGCTGGACGAGATTGCCGCGCACCGCGTTCCAGAACGGCTCGCCTCCGGAGATTTCCAGATCGCTCAACCGTTGCTCGACATCGGCAAACGGCAACTCGTGCAAAAGCCGGGAATTGAGGGTCTTGAGCTCGTTCTCGTCGAAGCGGCCGGGCGCACGCGAGAGCTTTGCAAGATCGAACCCTTCAGCCAGCGACTGAAGCGTGCTGTGCGGTTCGATCGCGTCAGACGTGCCGATCAGGGCGGCATGGGACGCGACCGCCATGGCCTCCATGCCGCTTTCGCGCAATCCGGCGATCGACAGGGACCCCAGACGTTTCGACAGCCCCTTGCCGTCGGCGCCGACCAGCAGGCTGTGATGTCCGAATTGCGGCGCCTCGTGTCCGAGCGCATTGAAAACGGCGATCTGGACTGCAGTGTTGACCACATGGTCCTCACCGCGAATGACATGAGTGACACCCATGTCGGCATCGTCGATCACCGAAGGCAATGTATAAAGATACGTTCCATCGCCGCGAATGAGAACCGGATCGGAAAGACTGCTAAGATCAATCGACTGCGGACCGCGCACGAGATCTGTCCACTCGATCGTTCCCTCCGGCAGTTTGAAGCGCCAGTGCGGTGTCCGTCCGTCTGCCTCCAGTTCGCGAACCTGATCGGCTGTCAGATCGAGTGCAGCACGGTCATAGACCGGTGGCCTGCCGCGCGCCAACTGCCTCTTGCGCTTGCGCTCCAGTTCGTCCGGCGTTTCATATGCCGGGTAGAGCAGGCCCGCGGTCTTGAACTGTTCGGCGATTTCGTCATAACGGGTAAAGCGCTGCGACTGGCGTTCGATCCGGTCGGGATGCATGCCGAGCCATGCCAGATCTTCACTGATAGCGCCTGCGAAGGCATCCGTGGAGCGTTGCCGGTCGGTATCGTCGAACCTTAGAATGAATGTCCCGCCATGCGACTTGGCAAACAGCCAGTTGAGCAAAGCGGTGCGGGCATTGCCAATGTGAATCAATCCGGTCGGGGAGGGTGCAAAACGAACGGTTACGGTCATAAGAGGGATCTTTGCGGCTCAGGCTTTGTCACGAAAACCGTTGGTAATGGGATAGCGCCGGTCCCGGCCGAAGTTCTTTGCCGTGATCTTCACGCCCGGTGCGGCCTGACGGCGCTTGTACTCGGCGATGTACAAGAGATGCTGAATCCGTTCAACCGTAGCCGCATCGTGCCCGCGCCCGGCAAGATCAGCCACTGACGCCTCCTGTTCGATCAGACCAGCCAGGATGTCATCCAAAACATCATAGGGCGGCAGGCTGTCCTGGTCCGTTTGGTCCTCCCGCAGCTCTGCACTGGGCGCCTTGGCGATGATGCTTTCGGGAATGACGCGGCCTTCGGGACCCAGCAGTCCGTCCGGGCGGGACTGGTTACGGTAGCGCGCCAGCGCATAGACATCCATCTTGTAGATGTCCTTGATCGGATTGAATCCGCCGTTCATGTCGCCATAGAGCGTTGCGTAGCCTACCGACATCTCCGACTTGTTGCCGGTTGTCAGAACCATCGAGCCGAACTTGTTGGAAACCGCCATCAGGATGCTGCCGCGGGCGCGCGATTGCAGGTTTTCCTCTGTCACATCCCGCGCGCGGCCAATGAAAAGCGGCGCCAGCACCTTGGCGAAGCCTTCTACAGGCGCTTCTATAGGTACATTGTCATATCTGACACCGAGCGCGTCGGCACACGCCTTGGCATCTTCAAGGCTTGCCTGCGACGTATAATGGTATGGCATCATGATACAATGCACCCGGTCTGCTCCAAGCGCATCCACTGCCATTGCCGCCACGACAGCCGAATCGATACCGCCTGACAGTCCCAGGACGACGCCGGGAAACCGGTTCTTCTCGACATAGTCCTTCAGGCCCAATACGCAGGCGCGCCAGACGGGCTCATGACCTTCGCCCAAAGGGGTGACCTGTCCGGGTGTGCAAACCCAGCCATGCGCTTCGCGCCGCCATTCGGTGACGATCAGGTCTTCACGAAAGCCTGCCATCTGGAATGCCAGTGATCTGTCCGCATTGAGCGCAAAGGACGCACCGTCGAAAATCAGTTCGTCCTGTCCGCCGACCTGGTTGAGATAGACCAGCGGCAGACCGGTTTCCGTTACCCGCGCCACCGCATGGTTCAGTCTGACGTCGCGTTTGTCGCGCTCGTAGGGCGATCCGTTCGGAACCAGCAGGATCTCCGCCCCGGTTTCCGCCAGGCACTCGCACACATCCTCGTTCCAGATATCCTCACAGATCGGAACACCGATGCGCACGCCCTTGACGCTGACAGGGCCCGGCATCGGCCCGGCCTTGAAGACGCGCTTTTCGTCGAATACACCATAGTTCGGCAGGTCATTCTTGTAGCGAACCGTCTTCACGGCCCCGTCCTGCAGCAGTGCCACCGCATTGAACACGCCGTCACCGCCGCGCCATGGTGTTGGCAGAAGCATTGCCGTGGCCTTGTCCGCCGTGAGCCTGGCAAGCTCCTTGGCTGTGTCCATGCACGCGGTGACGAAGGACGGTTTCAAGATCAGATCCTCCGGCGGATAGCCGGATATGAACAATTCGGGAAACGCGACGAGGTCTGCGGCAGCCTGCACGCCGGCCTCGTATGCTTCACCTGCCGCCTTGGCGTTGCCTGTGACGTCCCCCACCTTCGGATTGAGTTGCGCAAGGGCGATGGACAGCCGGTCGGTCATGTTTCTTCCGTGCACCAAATCAGTGAGTCCGTTAAGATTCTGAATGCTTCAGGCACCCGGCGGGTGCCACTGCACCGGGGCGAACCTGCCTCTAGCATGCCTGCCGGTACCCACTCAATCTTCACATCACCCAATTTCGGATTTGCGCCGCTTTTTGACCCGATGATCCGCAAACTTGGCGGAATCGGGCTGTTTTTGTCGATTTTGAAGGCTTTTCGTACCATGGCGTGCCGCCAGACGCGCCCGTCCGCACCTGGCAGCTCTGTGACATCAATGCCACACCCACTGGGATTATGCGCGAAAGCCCGGAATCGGCGTTGACCTTAACCAACCTTTGTCGTCTACGTAATATCCAGGATATGCAAGATGCCTGACCGGGCGATGTTTCAGAGGTTGAAAGCTAAAGGTCAGGGCATCGAGGGGAAAACGGGAGATTTAGAGATGACAAATACGAAGTGGCTTCGTCGGGCTCTTCTGGGTGGTGTGGCGCTGAGCGTCATGGCGTCTGGTGCGCAGGCTGACGAGCTTTCGGCTCTGAAG
>JANQIR010000219.1 GCA_028282065.1 Aestuariivirgaceae bacterium | reverse complement strand
TCAAGCACCGGATTGCCGGTGGGCCTGCAAGTCGTCGGGCCCCGGTATGACGATGCAAATGTCCTGGCATTCTGCCGGGACCTCGAAGAGAAGGCAGGTTTCTTCGTGATGAGCGGCGACCTGCCCGAGCTGGTGGAGGCAGTCAAATGAGCCCGAAGCCACGCGAAGCCAAACTAACGATAGGGAGTGACTACCATGGCTATTGATAGACGTGATTTCCTGAAAAGGTCGTCAATGGCCGCAGCCTTGGCTGCGTCCGGTGCGTCGTTGATCAACGCAGGCTTCTTCGCGAGCCCGGCCTATGCAGGATCCAGTAAAGCAATCAATTTTCTGTCCGCGGAAAATCTGACCGGAAACTGGGATCCAAGTTCCCATACCACTTTGGGCCAGATTAACTTCGAGGGCTTCGTTTTCGGATATCTGACACGCGCACCGATGCGGCCTGAAAACCCCGATGAGCTTGTTATGGAGCTTGCCGAAAGCATGGAGCTCCTGGACGAGCATACGTTGCAGTTTAAACTCAAGAAGGGGGTGACGTTCCACAATGGCGAACCGTTCACGGCTGCCGATGTGAAGGCGACTTTCGAATATGCATCAGGTCCCGACCGCCCGGCGCAATGGTATCCGGGAAGAGTTACCGTTGACGTCATCGACGACCACACTGCAAACGTAAACACCAAGGCGCATGGTTATCCGGCGAGCCTGTTCTGGTTCTTGTCGGCCTTCCTGCCGATCATGTCGGCCAAGGACGTTGCCAACCCCGCCACATTGGCCGAACGGCCAAACGGCACGGGCGCTTTCAAATTTGTGCGCCAGGATGGCAACACGTCCGTGCTGGAAGCAAACCCCGACTTCGTGTTGGGTGCGCCGAAGGTTCCCGGTGTGAACTTCACCTTTGTCGGCGATGCGACCACGCGCATGTTGTCTCTGCTTTCCGGTGAAGCGGACATCATCGAACGTTTGGAAGCCGAGCAGGTCGAAACGATCAAGTCCAAAGAAGGTTTCTCGCTCAACAAGGCGGTGTCGGTGGAGAACAAGTATCTTTGGTTCCGCTGCTCCAAGCCCCCGTTCAACGACTATCGTCTGCGCCGCGCGGTCTGTCACTCGATCGATCGCGATATCATCCTTGAGGTTTTAGGTGTCTCCGGCACGCCATCGAACGCGTGGATCTCACCGGTGAAGTTTGGCTATGTGGATACGCCGAACTATCCGAAATACGATCCGGACATGGCGCAGAAGTTCCTGGCCGATGCCGGGTTTCCGGGTGGAAAAGGTCTCCCGAAACTCGAATACATCACGTCGGTCGGCTTTTATCCAAAGACGAAGGAGTACGGTGAGGTCATCACCGCCATGCTGCAGGAGCAAGGCTTCGACATTGAATTCAGCGCCATGGAAATCGCGGCCTGGGCCGATCGCCTCTATGACCGTCCAGGCGGCGGGCCCGGTCACATGATCGATTGCGGCTGGGCGACAGGGTCCCCGGAACCCGATCTTGTTCTGCGCACCCACTTCCATTCCTCGTCGAAACGCATTTGCGGCATCGAGGACGCTGAACTGGATGCGGTTCTCGACAAGGAACGTAATGCGACAGACCCGGCGGTCCGCAAGAAAGTGATCCAGGAAGAACTGATGCCAATGCTGGCGGAAAAGACGCCTGCATTGAGCCTGTTCACATCGGTCTTCATTCACGCCTACCGCGACGAACTGAAGGGCATGTACATTTATCCGAACGGAATGATGGACGCAGTCAACGCCACCAACGAGGCGTAAGACAAAAGGAGGGAGCCGATCCACCGGATCGGGTCGGCTCCACTTCCACCGAGAAAGGGCCGGCCTTGTACCTTTTGAACTTTCTTGTCCGGAGATTGTTTCAGGGTGTGATCGTCCTGCTGATCGTGACTTTCGCGATCTTCACCCTGCTGCGGGTCGTTCCAGGCGATCCCGTCCGTTTGATCGTTGGCGGTATGGCGCCGGATGAAGTGGTCGCGCAAAAGGCCGAAGAACTTGGTCTGAACGATCCAATCCCTGTTCAGTTCGCCCGATACTTGGGCAACATTCTTCAGGGTGACCTGGGCAATTCCTTTCTGCGCCCGAAAAGCGGCGCGACGGTGGGTGCGGCTGCGCATGACGATCCGACCCGGGCGGACCGGGCCGAAGTGCTTGATCTGATCCTGGAGCGGATACCATTGACGCTGCAGCTGGCGGCGTTGGCGATCGTCTTTGCGCTGATCATATCGTTTCCATTGGGCATTGCGGCAGGTCTCAATCCGGGGAAATGGCAGGACAGGCTCGCCTTCTTCGCCGGCTCTGTCTTTGTGTCGATCCCGAGCTTCTGGCTTGGTGTGGTGCTGGCCCTGCTTTTATCGGTCCAATGGGGGATTCTACCCTCAATAGGCTACAAGGGATTTGAATATACGATCCTGCCGGCTTTTGTGCTTGCGATCGAAATGTCGCCGTTCATTATTCGAACGCTGTCCGTCTCCATTGCCCAGGTCATGCAGGAAGAGTTTATCTCGGTGGCGCCGCTGAGGGGGCTGAGACGGACACGCATCGTCGCGGCCCATGCCATTCGAAACGCATCCATTCCATTGCTGAACCTGTTCGGCATCCAGCTGGGCGTGTTGCTTGGTGGCGTCTTGGTCATCGAGTTGATCTTTGACTATCCCGGCCTCGGACGCCTCACGATCAATGCTGTCTTGCAGCGCGATTTCCCGGTCATTCAGGGTGTCGCCGTGTTCATCGCGGGCCTGTTCGTTTTCATCAATATCGCTGTCGATCTCGCCGCCAGCTTCATCGACCCAAGGCTGGAGTATTGAGATGACAGACACGGCCATGAAAGCGCAAATGCCGGTGCCCTCACAAGTGGGCGAACTTCGTCTGTCCCCGACACAGCGCATGCTGAAAGAAGCCTGGGCGCGGACATCCTTCAAGGCCGGCTTCTTTGTTTTCATCGGCCTGATTGCCGCAGCTCTGGTGTTTCCGGAAGTCAGCTCGATCGATCCAACCAAGATGAACGTGCGGGCGCGCTTTGTTCCGCCGCTGTTTTTTGGTGAAAAATGGACCTGGGCCCATCCCTTTGGTACCGATCATCTCGGCCGCGACCTCTTGTTGCGGTGCCTGATCGGACTGCGCTGGTCGGTGCTCATCGGATGTGCAAGCGTCATCATGATGTTTGTCATTGGCTGCGGTCTTGGTCTTTACTCCGGCTTTAAGGGAAACTGGACGGACACCATCATAATGCGCATCACCGATGCGCAGCTCTCCATTCCCTTTATCATTCTGGCGATCACGATCCTCGGCGTGTCGCGGCCGACGGTGCCGGCCATTATTTTGGTGCTTGGACTTTCCAGTTGGCCGCTTTATGCCCGCGTCGCTCGAAGTGTCACGCTTTCGGAAAAGGGCAAGGAGTATATCCGCGCACAACGGGTTCTCGGGGCATCGCATTGGCGGATTCTGTTCCTGTTTCTGGCCCCCGCCATCCTGCCGCCGATAGCGTTTGTCGCTGTGCTCGACGTGGCGCGCATGATGATCTTTGAATCGATCCTTGGCTTTATCGGGCTTGGTATTCAGCCGCCGACGCCCTCGTTCGGCAGCATCATTGCCGACGGCCGAAAATACCTGATCAATGCCTGGTGGATTGCAACCATGCCCGGCGCGCTTCTCCTCATCACACTGACGAGCCTCAATCTGATGGGGGCTGCCCTTGAAAAGGCCCGCAATGACGTTTTGAAGGGGGCGGCGTGATGGCTGACAGGAACATTGCCCTGCACGTCAACAGCCTTGCTGTCGGGCTGCAGACCGATACCGGCGTCAAAATCATCGACGATATCAGTTTTGAACTGGAGGCGGGCCGTGTTCTGGGAGTGATCGGCGAGGCGGGGTCGGGCAAGACCGTTTTGGCCCGTGCTCTGGTTAACGGTCTGTCAGAGCCTCTTGTCACCCGGTCGGGTGAGGTTGTTTTCGATGGTCACGATGTCCTGAAGCTCTCCGATGCGGAACTGGCCGGCATTCGCGGAAATCGTATCGGTTACATCGGGTCGAACCCGGCCGGTGCGCTCGATCCAACGGTTCCGGTCGGCGATCAAATCGTCGAAAAACTGCGGTCGGTGCGGCCGGACATTTCGAAAGGCTCTGCCACTCAACGGGTCTTGGACGTCCTGAACGCCGTGCGGATTCCCTCTCCGGAAGTGCGGTTTCACGAATTTCCGTTCCAGTTTTCCGGTGGAATGATGCAACGTGTGATGATTGTCGATGCACTCGTCACCAATCCGGAAATTCTGATTGCCGACAACATCACCCAGGCGCTTGATGTGACCGTCGCCGCCCAGATCATTCGTCTGATCAAGGAACTTCGCGATCAATTCTCAACCGCGATCCTGTTCATCTCCTCCTCGCTGCCGGTCGTGCAGACCATTGCCGATGACGTGATGGTTCTTCAGGCCGGCAGAATAGTTGAAACAGCCAGCCCCGAGGTCCTGATCTCAAAGCCCCGGCACGACTATACAAAGTCAATTCTTGAACGGCTGCCGAGAATCTGGGGTAAGGACATCACGCCGCCTGAAGCCAATGATGCTCCCACGCTCATGTCCGTGACCGATGTCGAGCGCACCTATATGGTTCGCAAGAAGGGCACGTTTCGCGGCATGAACGCCGTACGGGCCGTCCGCGGCATGTCGATTGACATTCGCCAGGGTGAGAACATCGGTATCGTCGGTGAATCCGGTTGCGGAAAATCCACTCTTACACGCCTGCTCGCCTGGCTTGAAGAACCGGACAATGGTGCCATTACCTTTGAGGGTAGGGATCTCTCCAAGTTAAGTCATCGGGAGTTGACCAAGATGCGGCAGTCATTTCAGCTGCTGTTGCAGGACCCCTACAGTTCCTTGCCGTCACGTATGTCGGTTGGCCGTATTATTGCTGAACCCCTGCTGATTCACGGCACCTGTCCCAGGGGTGAGATCAAGGGCCGCGTTCGCGATGCCATGAAAGAGGTCGGTCTTGATCCGGACATCGAAAATCAGCTGACCGTTGGACTGGGGGCGGGGGACCGGCAACGGATCAACATAGCTCGGGCGCTTGTCCTCGAACCGAAATTGATGATCCTGGACGAAACGCTTTCAGCGCTCGATCAGATTGAGCAGTCGAAGTTGTTTGAGCTCTTTGACAAGCTGCAGAAGACCCACGGCTTCACCTATATCTTCATTTCTCACGACATGGCGCTTGTCCGAAAAGTCTGTCACCGCATTGCAGTGATGTATTTAGGACGTGTCGTTGAGCTGGCCGACAATAAGACGCTATTCGAACGCCCGTTACATCCCTATTCGAGAGCGCTTCTGAGCGCCGTGCCGACCCTGGATGACCATCCGTTCAAAACCCGGGATTATCTTCTGGAAGGAGAGCCGCCCAGCCCGGTCCACATCCCGCCGGGATGTTCTTATCGTACCCGTTGCCCTCGTGCCCTGGACAAATGTAAAACTATAGATCCAAGTGCACGGCTATTGCCGGGCGGCGGGCAAGTATCTTGCCATTTATCAGATGAAGAATAACGCTCAACGGTGGTGTTTAAATGAAAAATATACGTAAAAGAACAATGCTTAACAGCCATCGCCATGAATATATAATGGAAAAAATCCAGGAAACGGACAAGGTTACTGTTGCTGATTTGATGACAGGCCTGGATGTGTCCGATGAAACCGTTCGGCGTGATTTGAAAGACCTGGAAGCGCAAGGGTTGCTGCGGCGTATCCATGGGGGAGCGATCGGGGTTAGCAGGAATCGCGACGAGCCGATCAGGGAGCGCGCGCAAAAGTCCGCCAAAGAGAAGGTTGTCATCGCACAAAAAGCAGTCGGGTTGATCTCGGACAACACGTCGATCTTTCTCGATACCGGATCAACCACAGAAGCGCTTGCCAAGCAGCTGGGACGATTTTCCGATCTGAAACTCTATACGAACTCGATAAATGTCGCGCTTGCCGCACGGGACCATTTTGGTGTTTCCGTCTTCATCACGCCGGGCGAGTTGCGCAAGGTCGAGCTGGATGTCGTCGGCTATGACACGGTCGATTATATCAGCAACTATCTCTTCGATACGGTGTTCATGGGAACGGCCGGTGTTGATGCCGAACGCGGCTTCATGGATTTTGAAGAGCACGAATCCCGCATTCGTCAGGCTCTCATGAAAAGCACCCGTAATCGGGTAATGCTGGCCGATGTATCCAAGTTCGGGAAAACCGCAAATATCTGCACGGCGAAATTTGAGACCATTGACCGGCTGGTGACCGACACCAAACCTCCTGCGGACTATCAATCCACGTTCGATCGATCCGGTATGGAAGTCATACATGGATAAAGACGTTTGCGATGATAGGGCGTTTGCGCCCCAGGTGCTGGAGTTGCTCTACGAGTTCGGCAAGTTTGGAAGAACGGACACCGGTGCGATCACCCGCCTTGTGGCAAGTCAGGAAGAAAAGGGAGCAAGAGACCATCTGTGCCGCTGGCTGAAGGATCACGGCATTGCCGTCATGATCGACGCGATCGGCAATATTTTCGGCGTTCTTGACCTTGGTACGGAAGACAGCGACCGGGCCTTCTTTTGCGGCTCGCATCTCGATAGCCAGCCCAATGGCGGAAACTACGATGGCTGCCTGGGTGTTGTCTGCGCGTGCATTGCCGCCCTTTATCTGCGCGACAAAGTCGCCAGGAACGAATTGAAGCCGGCTTACCGGTACTATGTTATTGCCTGTTGGACCGGAGAGGAAGGTGCCCGATTTCAGCCGAGCCTCATTGGCAGCAGTGTCTTTTCCGGTGAGCTCAAGCTGGAAGATGCCAGAAGCCTGCAGGACAGCGATGGCGTTTCTTTGGAAGAGGCGTTGTGCGCGATAGGGTATCTGGGGTCACAAAGAGCTCCGCGGCCGGATTTTTATCTTGAGCTTCACATCGAACAGGCAAAGCGCCTTGAGGCGTCCGGCAATACAATCGGGCTGGTTGAGGCGTGCTGGGGCGCCGAGAAGTTCCGGATTGTCGTTACGGGCAGGGCCGATCACACCGGTCCGACACCAATGGAGGACCGGCGTAACGCGCTTTTGGCAGCGTCAAAGGTTGTCCTGGATGTGGAAGCGATTTCCAGGAATGCGAACGACGAACTCTACAGTTCGGTTGGCCGTATGGTGCTGTCGCCGAATTCGCCAAACACGGTCGTTGACCGGGCTGAGCTTTGGGTTGAGTTCAGATCTGCCAGCGAGATGGAATTACAATCCGCAACGCGCCGGCTCGAGCAATGTCTGAGGCTGGCTGGCGAACAGACCGGATGCAATCTGTCGATTGTAAAGCGCGAAAAACGCGCGGTTACCTGCTTTGATGAGGCGGCGCTCGAACAGGCGGGGCTTGCGCTTGAAGGGGCCGGTGTTTCTTATCAGCGGCTCAACACCATAGCCGGGCACGATGCGCTCCGGCTTCAGTCGGTGTGCCCGTCCGCGCTTTTGTTCGTGCCGTCGAAGGACGGCATCACCCACGCACCTTCCGAGTTCACGACAGATGAAGATGTCCGGGCGGGCTTTGACGGCATGACCGCCGTTCTCACCAGCCTGATAGCGCGGGCGCAGGGTGATGCTTTCGTAAGGAGATCGACAGAATGAAAAGGCTGGGCTCCCCGGACAATCCGATCGAAGAAGCTGCTGAAGCTGCGCTGAACTGTCTGAAAGCCACAGGTGGAAACAGCACCACATACGAACCGAGCGTCGGATCCGTCGTGTCTCCCATCCATCGGGGTGTGGAAAGTGCCTGCTTCAATGTCGACGCGGATGGCCGGTCGTTTCTTTTGAAAATCCGCTACCCGGACATGGCGGAGTTTTTTGAAGAAACAATTGTGCACGCAGGCGCCAGGCGGGCATCGGACCTGGGCGTTGGCGCCCGCCTCATCGAGGCGGATGAAACATCGCGGAGCTATCTGTTTGAACGCCTTGATGATAGCTGGACCTGGGGGAAGGTCGATTTTTTTGAGAACGCAACGGTTCTGGAGAACACCGTGAATGCAAAACGGGCGATCCATAACAGTGGCGCGCTGCCATCTGGAAAATCCGTGTTTGAGACCATCGCGCACTATCATGACATCGTGCAAGCCGATGCAATCAAAGTACCGAAGAGCACGGCGGGCGTTCTTGAAAAAGTCCGCGATATTGGCAAAGCCATCGCCGCGGCCGGAACCGACACAGTGCCTGCCCATGGTGATGGTGTTTCGTCCAATGTCATGATCTCTAACAACAAGGCCGTTCGTCTCGTCGACTTCGACAGTACCGGCAATCACGACCCTTATTTCGATCTTGGCAGCATGATCGTTGAGATTGCCCAATTCCCGGATCTGGCTCGGTCGGTTCTCGAAGTGTATGACGGTGAATGCCGGGATGCCCAGCTCAATCGCTGTATGCTCTACGGCATAGCGGATGATCTGAAATGGGCGCTGTGGGGTTTCATCAGCTTCTCCAAATCAACCCGCTCCCATGTGGAATTCGTCAAATACGCAGAATGGCGGCTGTTGCGCGCGCTCTTCAACGTTGAAGGCCCGCATTTCGACCGCTGGATGGCGAAGCTTTGAGGAGGATCATCTGATGTCACGACGCAATCTGGGTGAAGCCGCCGATGAAGCCGAACGCAAGGTCGAAGCTGCCGTCAGGAACGTACCGGGCTGGACGCTCGATGGCCTGTCCTATAAGCCGGTACCCGGAGGCATCAGCAATGCCAATTGGCGTATTTTCCTTGTTGATCAGGAGCGCACTTACTTTTTGAAAGTACCGGGCGAAGGAACGGAACATTTCATTGAGCGCAATGCGGCCAACGAGGCAAGCAGGCGCGCCTTTGAAGTTGGGGTGGGGGCCGAAGTCATCCACTTTGATCCGCAAAGCGGCGTTGAAGTGTTCGAGTTTATCGATGGTCTGAGAACATCCACAAATGGCGATTTTTTGGACCGAACCGTCCGCAACAATGCCGTTGGCGCCTTGCGGGCCTTCAACAACGCCGAAGGTCTCAGCCTGCAGAAAACAACCATGGACATGATTGAGGAGCACTTTGATCAGGCCCTTGAGTTCGGTGGCCACTTTCCGCAAGACTTCACGTGGCTGAACGCCAAATACCGTCAGGCGAAGGCGGCCCTCATCGCTGCCGGCCTTGATATCGTTCCATGTATGAACGACACGCTGGCCGGCAACTTTCTGCTCGACGCCGAAAACAATGTCACCCTGGTCGATTTCGAATATGCCTCCAACAATGATCGCTGCGCCGAACTTGCACTCTGGTTTGTCGAGATGTGTTTTGATCCGGATACGGAAAACGAAGTGATCGAAGAATATTTCGGATCTGTGGATCGGAAAATCACGACGCGTATCACCATCTTCAAGGCGCTGGTCGATCTGAAATGGTCGACCTGGGCGATGGTTCAGAACCGGCTATCGGCTCTTGATTTTGACTATTTCAAGTATGGCGCCTGGAAACATATGCGTACCCGCCATGTAATGCGGGATCCCAGATGGGATGATTGGTTGAAAGCGCTCTAGGGTCAGGGCCCCTAATGATGTCGGCCGAAATCCGGCTCGGACGTATCCTGGCCGGCTTCGATGATGTCCTGGCGGATGGCCCGTGAGCGGGTGAAAAGGTCGAACAAGGCATCTCCGTCCGACCAGCGGATGGCGCGCTGCAGCGCAGAGAGATCCTCGGAAAACCGGCCCAGAAGTTCCAGTACGGCTTCCCGGTTGTTCAGGAAGACATCGCGCCACATGGTCGGGTCGGAGGCCGCAATGCGGGTGAAGTCACGGAAACCACCGGCGGAATACTTGATAACCTCCGACTGGGGCACCTCTTCCAGATCGGCTGCTGTCGACACGATGTTATAGGCAATGAGGTGCGGCAGATGCGAGGTGATGCCCAAAACCAGGTCGTGATGTTCGACGCTCATGGTATCGACATCGGATCCGCAAGCCTTCCAGAATGCTACGAGCTTGTCGAGCATCGCCGGGTCGGTTCCGGGAATCGGTGTCAGGATGCACCAGCGTTCTTCAAACAGTTCGGCAAAGCCAGCCTCCGGGCCCGACTGCTCCGTACCGGCAATGGGATGGCCGGGAATGAAGTGAACGCCATCGGGCAGGTGCGCCGAGACGTCCTTGACGACCGAGCCCTTGACCGAGCCGACGTCCGTGACGATGGCGCCCGGCCGCAGAGCTGACGAGACCTGTTGTATGGCCGGACCGCACGCGCCGACAGGCACGCATAGGATAACCAGGTCCGCACCCTCGACAGCGGCGGCCGGGTCGTCATGGGCACTGTCGATCAGGCCCAGCTCGGTGGCCGTTTCCAGTGTTGCGGGCGTGCGGGCGTTACCGGCGATGTGGTCCGCCAGTCCCTCGCGGCGTATCACCCGGGCAAGGG